>JAKAMR010000123.1 GCA_021812785.1 Nitrospirota bacterium | reverse complement strand
ACTACCAGGTCGATAGGCTGGAGGTGTAAGCGTGGTAACACGCTCAGCCGGCCAGTACTAATAGACCGTGAGGCTTGACCCATTTCCCCTTTTAAAGAAGCTAAAATTTTTCTTGCTCTTTTAAATAGAGATATGGTATTATAAAAGATAATTCCGGTGGCGATGCCGGAGGGGCAACACCCGTTCCCATTCCGAACACGGCAGTTAAGCCCTCCAGGGCCGATGATACTTGGACTGTGAGGTCCTGGGAAAGTAGGTCGCCGCCGGGATTTTTTTTCTCCGGAAATCGATTCGATTGGAATTTGGAAACCGGCTTGCTCTTTGCATGTCGGGTTTGATAAACTTAAACATATCGCGGGGTGGAGCAGCCTGGTAGCTCGTCGGGCTCATAACCCGAAGGTCAGAGGTTCAAATCCTCTCCCCGCCACCAGTAAAATCAAGGGGGTCACGGCTTTGGCTGCGACCCCCTTTTTGTTTGTCCTGGAAAAAGCAATAAACCGCATGCCGGTAAACTGCTGTAAAGATTTTTTTCCCCCTGCGGCCTAAAAGAAAGACCTTGGCGGCAATTCAGCAATGCCGCTAATAAATTTCAGGTAATCAACTTCTGGTATGCTTGACCTATGAGGGCGATTGTCACCGGCGGGTCCGGGTTCATCGGAAGTGAGGTCGTCCGGCGGCTCCTTGCCGAAGGAAACAGCGTTCGGGTCTTTTCAAGAAGAAGCGACACCGCATCACTGTTTGCCGGGAATGTGGAGGTTGCGACGGGAGACCTCGAAAACGTCCGGTCCCTTATTGGCGCACTGGACGGGATGGATGTCCTTTATCATATCGGGGAGATCAAAAACACCTCCAAAAAAGCGGCCCGTAAAAATCTGAAAGTCCTGGAAATGGTGCTCCGGTGTGTAAAGAGGAAGAAAATAAAAAGGATCGTCTTTGTCAGCTCCATTACAGTTGCCGGAATCCCTTCGTCCGTTCCGGCAACGGAGGACACACCTCCTGCAACTGTTTTGAACGATCATTACACGGACTGTAAAAGAAGATCAGAAAAACTGCTTGCAAGGGGTGGGGCGGGCGTTGAATACGCGGTCATCAGGCCAGGCTTTGTATATGGGCCAGGCTCCCGCCATCTGGGCACTCTCGTCAACCTGGTAAACAGGTTTGGCCCCTTGGGCATCCCTTTCCCTGGCAACGCCAAGAGCATAGCGCCGTTTATCCATGTTAAAGATGTCGCATCGGCTATTTCCCTTGCGGGCACAGAGCCCAGGGCTTCAGGGCAGACGTTCAACCTGACCGACGGGTCACGCCACAGCTGGCTTGATTTTCTGGAAGCGATCGCCGGAAGCCTAGGGAAGAAAATCCGCATCATTCCACTGCCGCGCCTTCTGCTGAAGCTGACCGCATTTCCTGTTGACATCCTTTCAGGACTCCTTGGGCTCAGTCTCGATGCCGTAAGCTACGCAGACTATTTCTCCAGGGACCTTTATTTCGAAAACGCCATGACGCGTCAACTGTTGGGATGGCAGCCTGGCTATTGCCTGGAAGAAGGAGTAAAGGAAATGACCGGATTTTATGCAGGTTGGAAAGTATAAAATGCTACTAAAACTGTTTTGAGGTCCCTGTCATCAGAGATAAAATCTTTTTAGGGAAGTGAAGGCGTGCAGGAGGCCGCAATGAACAGGCTTCAGGGGAAGACGGCCATTGTCACTGGTTCAAGCCGCGGCATAGGCCGTGCAATAGCCATTGCGCTGGCCGGGGAGGACGCCAGGGTCGCAGTGAACTACAGGGTGGAGCGGCAGGAAGCGCTCGTGACATGCAGCAAGATAAACGAGCTCGGAGGACGGGCTATGACTGCCAAGGGCGATGTCTCTATTTCGGCAGATGTTGCGCGAATGGTTGAAGAGGTGGAAAGGGAGCTTGGAGCTCCCGATATCCTTGTAAATAACGCCGGAATTGCCAGACGCAGGCCAGATGGCGGGGTCGAAGAACCGGACTGGGACGCTGTCCTTGCCGTGAACCTGAAATCTGCCTTTCTCGTTACGCAGGCAGTTTTGCCGGCGATGCGGGCACGCAAATGGGGCCGCATAATAAACATATCGTCGGTGGCCGCCCAGATAGGCGGAGTGGTTGGCCCGCACTATGCCGCCTCAAAGGCCGGTCTTATAGGGCTGGCCCATTATTACGCCTCGCATTTTGCCGGGGAGGGGATCACCGTCAATACCATAGCCCCGGGCCCCGTAGGCGCGGACATGTCTGCCGGGCTTAAAAAACATCTTGCCAGGAACATGGTTCCGGTGGGCCGTTTCGGGACGGTCGAAGAAATCGGCATGGTGGCTTTGATGCTTGCCTGTAATGGCTACCTCACAGGGCAGACCATCAACGTTAACGGCGGCAGGTATTTTAGTTAGCCAGACGGCTCTGATGCGGTGAGGCTTTGGTCCATGGAGGCCGATGAAACCATCAAAAGAAGATCTGAAACAAAAGCTCACTCCTCTGCAGTTTGGAGTGACCCAGGAAAACGGCACGGAGCCCGCTTTCAATAATGAATACTGGGACAACAAAAAGGAGGGCATATACGTGGACATTGTGTCCGGCGAGCCCCTCTTCAGCTCACTGGAGAAATACGATTCCGGCACAGGGTGGCCCAGTTTTACAAGGCCGCTTGATCCGGATAATGTTATCCTCAGAAAAGACACGAGTTTCTTCACCATGCGCACTGAGGTGAGGAGCCGCCATGCAGACTCACACCTTGGTCACCTTTTTGATGACGGCCCGCCGCCCTCCGGAAATCGCTACTGTGTCAATTCCGCCTCCCTCAGGTTCATCCCGAAGGAAAAACTGGAGGAAGAGGGCTACGGCAAATACACCTCCCTTTTCAAAAAAAAAGAAAGCTGAGCCGGCGTAAGACATCCCAAAATTTAAAGTACTTTGTGCGGATATCCATGTAAAGATAGCGTTATTTCGGCCTTTTTCCCTTCCGGGCCAGGCGCGATTTGCGCTTAATCATGAACATTCAGCGCAACCCGCAAATGACGCTGATCCCCTCATACTCAGGATATACGGCGCCGCGAAGATGGTCCACAGGGGGATCCGGAATGGAAAGAACTGTCCCCCTGTTTAAGCCATTGCCAGGGGCAAGGCAGATATTTGACGTGGCGGTAGAACTTGAGGATGGTCTGGAGATGTACTGGCGTATGAGAACTGTATGGGCATCGACGGAATTCCGGCCAATATTTTAGCAAAAAGCGGCCTGAGCTTCTGACAACCCGGGTCCGTGTGAATATTTACCTGTAACCGGAGATTTTTTATTTACTTGCAGTCCCCGGACCGTAGAGGTTCTGCGGGCAGCCTGGCCTGTAGCTCGTCTCGCATCCGGGAGAAGACCATGATATTTCCTTCGTCCCTGAAATCGGAGTAAGTGAAGATATGGGGCACGAAGGTTTTTTCTTTCCGGCTCCAAAGCATGGTTACCTCCGCGTAGATGCCCTTTTGCAGATAAACGCGGTGCGAGTAGTCCTTTGTGCTGGCAAGCACTATCCTTGCAGGAGTGATATAGCCAGGGTCTATGTTGACCTTTCTTTTTTTCCCTTCCGAAAGGGCGGATTCGATCCCGTTTGTCTTTAGTTTTATGTCCGCAAGCCGGCCGGGGCAAATAAGCCGCTCGAAAAAGAGGAATTTCCTTTTTACATCGTTGCAGCCAAACTCATCCGCATAATATCCGGAGTGCCAGGAGGAGGGAGCGGTCTCAAAAAAAAGAGGGCCATGGAGCTTCTTCAAGGCGTCAATGGCCGCCAGGAGCGGCCCCGTATCGCAGTAAAGCAGCCCGGCAAAGAGCATCACCCTCTGTGGGGGCCTGATTGAGCCCATTTTTTAAAAAATTCTTATTCTTTTTCTTTTAAAAGTTTTTTGATGAAAGCCGAAACCCCGGGGTCGTCCCAGCTGACCGGGCCGATGGCCTTGCCCCGGAGGATGCCTCTTTTGTCCACAACGTAGTTTTCGGGCACTCCCGTGAGCCCATAGGCCG
>JAKAMR010000058.1 GCA_021812785.1 Nitrospirota bacterium | reverse complement strand
GTACCTGGAGGATGATTTTTTCGAGCTTGGCTGGCCCGCCCGGCTCCTCCCCGGACAATATCTTTTTAATAAAGGCGGCCGCCTCCGTTTGTTTTTCCAGATACGTTTTAAAAAGCAGCCCTATGTGCTGCTGCCTTAGGTCCTGGCTGGCAAATACTTTTTTGATGAGGCAATTGAAGTCCCTGCGTCTCATGGATTCGGTGGCGCAGAGGTATTCCCTAAGGTTTTCGTTTATGCAGTTTCTTGCCAGCGTCAGGTTTTCAAGGCCGGCCCGGATAAGCCCGGCCATCCTGTCTACCGACCGCACCCTGGACTCGTAAAACAACACGGCCAAAACCGCCAGTTGCCTGAGTTCGCTTAGCTGGATTCCCATTTGAATGTGCGCCTCCGGATAAGGGTGGTCCCTTTTTTCACAAACCGCGGATGTTCTCTCCAGCGGCCCCGGTCCGGGAAAAAATGTTTGGCAGGCCGTGCTCAATGCCAGCCCGGAAAAAAGGGCTTGCCTCCGCGGATTGGTAATTAATGGATCCCGGCGCGAGGGCGGCCTGGCAAGAGTTGTCGCTCATCCTGTTTCCCCCAAGCTACGCTGCTGCCGCCGGGGCCGCAACCTCTACGGCCCCGGCATACTGAAGATAAGGCCCCACAGTCATTGCTTTCACCCCCTTTTTTTTCAGTACGAGCAGATAACGCCTGCCCCACAATCATAGGTTATCAGAAAAAATTTAAATTGCAACTTTAAATTGCAATGGGGCCGAAATGCTATACTTTTTTCATGAAGGCATATCTGAATGACGGGCTAGTGCGGATGGCCGAGGCCAGGGTCTCCATATTCGACCACGGTTTCCTTTACGGCGACGGTGTGTACGAGACCATGCGGGTGTACGACGGCGTGGTGTTCATGCTGGAAGAGCACCTTAAAAGGCTCAGCCACTCGGCCGCGATGATTTTGCTGGACCTGCCAAAAACCATGGACGGCCTTAAGTCCGCAATCTATGATACCCTGGATGCAAACGGGTTCAGGGACGCCTACCTGAGGCTTGCCGTAACAAGAGGCGAGGGCCCCATCGGGCTGGATCCGGCCTTGTGTAAAAGGCCAACCCTTGTAATCTACTGCGACAAGCTGAAACCGCCCCCGCTTTCCTTTAAAGAGCAGGGGATGAAACTGGCCATTGTCAATACAAAAAGAAACTGCAAGGAGGCGCTGGACCCGCAGATAAAATCGCTTAACTTCCTGAATAATATCCTTGCCAAGGCGGAATCGTTAAGGGCAGGCGCGGACGAGGGCCTCATGCTTAATATGGAAGGGCATGTGGCCGAAGGGACCACAAGCAATATCTTTTTTGTGCATGGCGGGGCGCTCTGCACGCCGGCTTCCGAGTGCGGCATCCTTAAAGGCATAACAAGGGATGTTGTAATATCTATTGCGGGGCGGCTGCACATGAAGCTTGCGGAAGGGAAATTCACCGCCAGCCAGCTTCTGGAGGCAAGCGAGGCCTTTGTAACAAGCTCCATAATCGAGATAATGCCGGTTGGAAAGATTGGCGATACGCGCTTCAAGCCCGGAGAGGTAACCAAGGCGCTGATGGCCGAATACGCCAAAGAAGTGCAGGCTTATGTGAAAGAGACCAAGGAGTCCGGCCCGTCTATCTGGGGCGGGGACGGTTAAGGCTGTGGTGAGCGGCTGGCCGCTTCCAGCAGCAATTGGGCAAATGAAGAAACCATCTTGTCCATCGCAAATTCCCTGATTTTTTTAAGCCCGTTTGCGGCAAATTTTGCTCTCAACCCACCATCTTCAAGAAAACGGGTCATCGCTGCCCGCAGGGCGATGGCATCGGCGGGGCCAACAAGCAGTCCGTCCACCCCGTCCTCTATTATCTCGGGAATGCCTGATACGCGCGATGCTATAACAGGCGTGCCAACGGCAAGCGCTTCCAGCACCACATTTGGCAGTCCTTCGTAAAGAGACGGCAGCAGAAGAAAATCGGCCGCCTTTATATATTCGATAGAATTGGGCTTGTAGCCAAGGAGTTCTATTCTTCCGTGCCGCCGCAGAGTTTCCTCCATGCTGCCCGTACCGATTCCCAGGATCCGGAATTGCTTGGACGGGTTGTTGATTCCGTCAAGGGCTTCCATTAAATAGGCAAGCCCTTTGCGCTGCTCCAGTTTGCCAACGTAAACTCCGCATAGGCCGTCGCCGGGGATGACCAGTTTTTCTCTTAGCGCTTCTTTTGCGGGCAGATGAGCCAGGGTTTCCAGGTCTATGCCGTTTCGCACTACTTTCAGTTTGCTTCCGGGTGCATAGCCCAGGTCCGAAAACTCCCTGGCCACTATCCCGGAATTTGTAACTACCAGGGCGGCGCGGGAGAGGCACTTTTTAAAGATAAATTTTTTTATCGCCCCGAACCTTACTTCCTCGGTGAAAAGCATCTCCATAGAGTTTCTTTCTGAAAAGACCAGGCGCTTCTGCCCGGTAAGCGCGGCAGCGGCCGCCGCCAGGGTTATTGAATAGCTAAGCCAGGCCATCACTACGTCGGGCTCAAATTTCCGCATGCTGTTGATCAGGGCAGGCAGCGCCTTCAACGTGTTTCTTTTGGCGGTTGTGCATGTAATCTTCAGCCCGCACTGGAGAGCTTCTTCCATCCGTTTGCCAGCGCCTTCCGTAAGAAAGACTTCTATATCGAAAATGCTTTTATCCAGCCTTTTTACTAGCTCCAGAAACTGTTTTTCGGCCCCTCCGCCACCCAGATGGTCCATTACGGCAAGAAGTTTTACCCTCTGCATGCCTCAAGCCACCGCAAAAAGAAATAGAGCGCGAAAATCTTGTGCCAAAGATGGCCCCTGCCGGAAATCTGGTCCCTGGCAAGGGCTTCGATAAAAGGCCTGGATACAAACTCGTTAGGCCCGAAATCGAGAAGCCTTTGCGGAACCCTCGATTTATTGCCCCCAAGTGTGTCGCCGGGTATATCAAACCCCTGCTTGCGTTCCAGGTCCAGCGCGGCGGGCAGGTATTTGCCAGCCAGTTTTTTAAGAAGATATTTTTTTGCGCCTCCACGTATCTTTAAAACTCCGGGTAGGTGCCTGAACGAATATTCGGCCATGCGATAGTCCAAAATCGGGCACCTGACCTCAAGGGAATTAAACATGCTTGCCCTGTCCACCTTAACCAGTATGTCATCCACCATGAAGGTTTTTATGTCCGCATAACACATCTGGTTTATGTAATCGTAGTTTTTCGCATTCATCAGGGATTCCCTGAAAAGCCTGGGCGCCATAAGCTCCGTTTTTCCAGGGGGAGTGCTTAAAAGCCTCTGCCTTTCGCCCTCCCTGAATATCTGGGTTGGATACGTAAAGCAGGCCTTTTCCCCCATGCCGATGCCAGCCAGGGTGTTTTTGCCGAACGCACCTTCGCGCAGCCTGGAAGAAACCGCCCGCGCCAGCAGATTCAAGGGGGGAAAAAAGAACTTTCCAGCCCTTCTTGCCGTATCGGCTGACTGATAATGGATGTAGCCGCCAAAAAGCTCGTCGCCACCGTCGCCGGAGAGCGCTACCGTTACGTCCTGCCTTGTGTGCCTGCACAGATAATATGTGGGCAGCATGGAGTTGTCATAAATGGGCTCGTCCAGCAGGCCGGAGATGCGCTCCAGGTCGCCCATATCAGCCTTCACCATTATCTCCTTGTGGGTGGTCCCGAAATGGCGCGCCACAAGGGATGCATACCGCAGCTCATTTTTCGATGATCCCTCAAATCCCACGCTGAAGGTCTTTATCTCACCGTTATGCACCCTCCTCATAAAGGCCACTACAAGGCTGGAATCTATGCCGCCGCTTAAAAAGGCACCAAGCGGCACATCGCTCATCAATCTCTTCTTAACGGAATCCACCAGGATCTCCTCGATTTCTTCAAGCGCTCGGTCTTCATCATGCGGGCCCTCAAAGGCGGGGGCATCCCAGTATTGTTTTACTTCCGCTTTTCCGCTTGCGATATCAAACTCCATGGAGAACCCAGGCGGCAGTTTTCTGACGCCCCGGATCATGGATTTGTCATTTGGCGCATAACCTAGCGCGAAATAAAAATTGAGCGCGGATGGGTCCACCTCAAAAGGGACAAATCCAGTTGAAAGAATAGCCTTCAGCTCTGAGGCAAAGACCAGATTGCCGCCTGCCAGGGCATAGAAGAGGGGTTTTTTCCCCATCCGGTCCCTTGCCAGAAAGAGCTTCCCTCTTTTAGAGTTGTAGATGCCGAAGGCGAACATCCCGTTGAACCGGCTGACGCACTGGCTGCCCCATTTTTTGTAGGCATACAGGAGCACTTCGGTATCGGAGGTGGAAGAAAACCTGGCCCCGTCCTTTTCCAGGTCTTCCTTTATTTCCAGAAAGTTATATATCTCGCCGTTAAAAACGGTCCAGCGGGTTTTTGACTCATCGCTCATAGGCTGGTGCCCGGCGGCTGAAAGGTCCAGAATAGATAGCCGCTTATGGGCCAGCCCCACTGTACTGTCCGCGTTTAAATAGAAACCCTCGTCGTCCGGCCCCCGGTATGAAAACGAGTCTACTGCTTTTTTAAGGAAATCACGGTCCGGCCTTGAGGCCCTGCCGGCAAATCCGAATATCCCGCACATTATGTGGCACTGCCCTGACTGGGTTTATTCGCCATTGCCGACCGAACTTTTCTGCAGCCCTGGGCCATACCACCCGATATTAAATAAAATGCTAGCTTCCAGTTTTTCTTAGAGGCAAGGATGAAGACCGCCTTCGCATCCTTATATCTGCGCTGGCCTATGTATTTGCTGAAATAGCCGGTAAGAAAAATCCTGAGCATACGCATTTTCCATGCTTCCAGCTCTTTTGCCTGAAAAACATTTAATTCTGAAACATAAGCGCTTACCGAATCAATAAAAGATATATTCTTCAATTTAAATTCAATATCTAAGGCGGATGTCTGGTTGCTCTGATGGATTCTCCAAACGCCGGCCTCCGTATTTATGAAACCTACCCTTTTGTTAAGGATAAGTCTCAGTATGGACTCCCAGTCTGAGCTCTCAATATCAAGCCTGTAAAAATCAATGGCAAGGGCAGCCTGCCTGTTGTAAACCGCAGTAAGGTGGGGAATCCAGATGTTTTTTTTGTAATAGTTTAAAAAAAGCCAGTTGCCGTTCATTATCAGGGGCAGATGCATATCAGCGCAGGCATGCTGGCCGGAATTTTCAAATAGAGTTTTATGGTTTGAAAAGACCAGAACAACATCGCCGTCTTTTTCAAAAACGGATATGGCCTTGCTTATATAATCCGGGCAAGTGAGATAATCGTCTCCGTCCAGAAGCAATACGTAATCCCCGCTTGCGTATTCATATAAAAGTTTTCTGTAATTGCCTACCCGGCCCAGATTTGTTTTGTTTCGGAAATATTTTACTCTGGGGTCATTGAATTTTTGGACCGTCGCGGGGGTTTCATCCGTTGAGCAATCGTCAGAAATTACGACTTCCAGGTTCCCGTAATCCTGAACCAAAGCGGAGCCTATTGCCTGCCCGAGGTAATGCGCCTGGTTATACGTGGGAATCATTATTGAAACCTTTTTCATGGTTATTACACAGCCGCAAACTCGCCTTTAAATCGTAAGCCTAAATAAAACTGCTAGCCGGTAATGCAAATTAATAGTCTTTTGGCACACCTGGATAGAATACCTTTCTATACAAAGTGATTATGAAGGAGAGGCCAAGCTGTTTTATAAACTTTCCGCAATTGCGTTCTATGGGCGGAAACAATGCCATCCAATAATAATAACCATGTACTAGCAGCCGATTATATCCGTATTTTAAACAGATATACCTTACTTCTTTGTCGTTTTCTCGGTAAAACCTGTTGGTAATGCCCGTTGTTCTCATATTAGCCAGTACTCGGTCGATATAAAAAAGGCCCGCACCGGACTTAATAAATCTTAAAATCAGCTCGTAATCCATAGCGAACCTGTAAGAGAGGTCGAAAAGTCCGAATTTTTCATAAGCCCGCCTCCGTACAAAGACCGTTGGATGCCAGGCAAGCTTTTTCCTCCAGGCAGTTTTCTCCGGTTCCGAAGGAGGTTTTTCGATTGCAAAGGAATTTTCCATGGCGTTCCATAAGCGCAAATTGCCGTGGATGATATCTACCGCCGGGTTTTCCCTGAATATGTCGGCTACAGCTTTCAGCGCCCCAGGTTCATAATAATCGTCAGAATTAATAAGACCTATAATTTCCCCTGAGGACATTTTTATACCCTTGTTCCACGCATCGGAGATGCCCTTGTCGGGTTCAGAGATCCATTTAGCTATCCTGGTTTCATATTTGCGGATTATATCCAGCGTTCCATCGGTGGAGCCGCCGTCCACAATTATATATTCGATATCGGAATAATCCTGATCTAAAACACTTTGAATGGTATGTTCAAGATATTTTTTGCTGTTGAAGGTAATTGTGATAACGGATACAAGCACCAGTTTATCCCTTCCTGGCTATTAATATCTGGCCTATGCCCGAATCGTGAGGATCGCCTTTTTTATAACAGATGTCATGGAATTTTTCGTAGAATTTTTGAATATTCCTAGTACGATGCGATTGCCTGTATTTTATATAAAGAAACCGGAGCAGTAAGCCGTTGTGCGTCAAAAAAGCGGGATAGGGGATAATATATTTGCTTAATGTACCCATCCAGCAAGTGTGCATTGCCATTTCGCTTGAGGTAATGTAATGTCTGCTCTTTTCAAGTTTCATCCCATTTGCCCGGAAAATCTCGTCATATTCATTAACATAGAGTACAGAGACATGATTATGCAAAGCATTTTCCGCTTTTATCATTTTGTTTTTAACGCCTATTAAACCGTGCTTTTCAGCATAGCTGAAAACTGGATTTAAACTGTAATAAAACGGCGAAAGTGCAGTGGCTATGAAGTATGCCCCGGGTTTAAGTACGCGTGAAATTTCCTTTATTAAAGGCTCAATATCAGGTATATGCTCCAGGACGCAATTGCTAAAAATCCCGCCCAATGAACAATCATCCAAAGGTATGTTATGTGCATCCCCTATGAATGTTTTACCATATGCTTTAATTCTATCGGCATTCCGAATTGCATCGGGCGACGGATCAATGCCATAAGCCAGCTGCCTGCCAAACAATAATTTGGATATAAAGCCATCACCGCAGCCGAGATCAAGAATCGGGTCTTTTAGAAGTGATATATAAGGCTCAACGCTATAGAGTTCATGGGCTCTGAAAAGAGAGATAAAATATATAGGGTAATAATAATCAAGAAGAATCTTAAGATAGTCCTTTTGCGGGACTGTATTTGAAGTGCTGGAATTCAACGCATTCATTTTTTTATGGCCTTCTTGTATGCACTTACGAAATTTTTCGCCAGATTTTGCCATCTGATCTTTCCAATTTGTTTTATGCCGTTTTTTATATTTTCAACTCTCAAATGCGGGCCTGCCCATATATTGAAAGGGGGAAATGAATAACATCCGCGCTTTCCAGTATCCCTTCGAGAGTAAAAGCCCAGCTAGATAGGAGCCGTCCTGCCCTGTAATGCCTATTATTAAAGCCTTTTTTCCCATAAATTATCTATCTTAAATTATATATTTTGTTTTTGCAAAAATAATCACTTATCCTGCGCGGACCAAAGTGTATGCTTATTTAGCAGTTCCTCAATTTTGATCCAGACCTCATCTACCGAAATGCTTGAAATGCAAGGCTTAGGCTCGCCATCTGGAATTTTGTAAATACAATGCCAATTGCAATTAAAGCAGTCCATCCTGGGGAAAATGCCAACAGGTATTATTTTATATGTGCTTTGTTCCAGTTTGTATGGCATATATCTGCCGAAATGCCCACCTCCGAGAATGCAGACCGCGGGTGTTTCACAAGCGGCAGCGATATGCACAGCTGCCGTGTCGTTGGTTATGATCATTTGAGCCCTGTTGATCAGATTTATCAGATCATGTAGTGAGGTTTTACCGGCCAGGTTTTTCATAGGCACGTCCGAAGCTTTCATAATTTTCTCCGCAAGTTCAGTTTCGGTTGAGCCGCCGCAAATAATCCCTTCCCATTTTTTTGCATCATGAAGCCGCCTAGCAATCTCCAAAAACCGTGATGCGGGCCACATCTTGCCAGTCCAAGACGCTCCAGGGAAAAGAATATAGAAATTTTCATTTTGAGTGGCAGCAGGTTTTAAGTGCGGCCGGAACTGGTAAAGGCCAGCGCGCACATTTTTTAAACCCAGCCCACGCATGAACTCAGCATTTCTTTCCAGTTCCATTAAAGGTTTAGCCGAAGCGGGAACCAGCACTGTATACCATTTATCAGTTAATTTTTTTTGCCAGAATTTTATATTGGCAGGATCTCCTTGAGAGCCGATCCGCACAGGCGCGCAGCTCATTTTAATGAATGCATCGGTCAAAAATTCCCTTGAGTACGTCGGCTGAATCGCTATATCAAATCCAGCTTTTTTAATCTTCCAAAATGTAGAGAGCTTATAAAAAAATTTGTCCAGCCTTTTTCTGCTAAGCGGCCAAACCTGATCAAAGAACGGCATATCCTCCGTCAAGGGCTCCCATAGATCATTGCCCAAGAGAGTAATTTCAAATTCTTTTTCAGGGTAGATATCCCTAAATTTGCTTGCGGAATCCAGCCAGAGGATACAATCACCTATCCCATCTAAACGGACAAGCAGTATCTTTTTGCGTGGGCCTGTTTTATGTGAATTTTTTCCACAGGAAAGGAACTTTACCAGCAGGTATAATAAAAACTCACGCAGAGAATAAAACCTGAACATTACTTTTTAACTATTGTAAAAAAAACAGGATTGAGGATAGCCGGGTTGATATTGCCAGTAATAGAGCGTGAAAAACGCACAAAATTCCAGTATAGTTTGCGCAGTATTTTATAAAAAAATCCGCCTGAAACAATTTCTTCAAAACCTCTGAATTCGAATTGATTAAAACCGGCTGTCTTAAGCACTTGGCCAAGGCTGTGCTCTATATATCCAAATTCATGAGTGAAGTCGTTGTATCTATGCAGTTGACCATCAGGCGATTGCAAATTAGGGACCTGGATTATTACTGTTCCACCGAGTTTTAAAGCCGCCCTGACGGCTTGAAGGAAGCCGATTGTCTCGTTTTTTTTAATGTGTTCCAGAACATCTAATAAAGTAATCAAGTCAAACTTTTGCTGATTGTCAGCTAGCCATTCCACAGTATTTTCCACTAAAATGCAATTCAACCCCAAGCCACGGCAAAAATTAACCGTGCTTGGCGATATATCGATGCCAAGGTAATTTTCATATCCCCAGTTTTTCATACAAGAAAGCATTTCTCCTCTTCCAATTCCTATGTCCAGCAGAAATGCTTTTTTGTCAAAAGGGAACAATGCCTTATAATTTTTCTCAAATTGCCCAAACTTGAAATCAGCCTGTTTGTATTCGCCTTCAAAAGCATTATCTATATAGTCATCAAAGATTTCTTTCATATTTGTTTATGCCCAGGGTGGCTTTTTGAGCGCCTTGTGGCAGCTAAGTAATTGCGTGTTTCAAGCAGGAACCTTTTAACGGTATATCCCATATAAACCGGAACAGATTTGATTAGCTTATATTTTTTTGCCAGGCGCAGGAGCACAATGAATTCACTGACAAAGCCTCCTATATTCCGAATGCCGAAGCTGAAAAATAACAGGCTGTTTGTTTCCAGATTTGCCATAAGCCAGGCCCTGATGCGATCTTCCTTGCCAAATTGGGCTGATGTGACCGGAGGGTCCTGAAAAATGAATTTCGGAACAATTAAAGTTGAAAAATCGCGCAAATCACCGATAGTTCCGTTTTCTTTAAACCATTCGTGAACTTCAGTGCCCGGCCATGGCGTGCACATATTCCAAAAGGCATAATCAGGTTTTAACTCCTTTGCCAGTTTAATGGAGCTTAAATGCCTTTCCATGGTATCGCCAGGCAGCCCGATAACAAAGCACATGCCAAGTTGCAAGTTGAATTTCTTTATCAATCTGGCCGCTTTTACGATGTCATCAAGGGACTCGCTCTTGTGAACCATTTTGAATACCTCAGGGTGGGCGCTTTCCACGCCAAGGCAGATATTTTTGCCGCCCGCCGATACATAGAGATCAAGCATTTCCTCGTCGATCAAGTCAGCGCGCATATTGTCAATTGTTAAGGTTACATTAAATTTTTTGCTGGCAAATTTCTTTAAAAATTGCTTGAAACGTTCCTTATTGAAAGTGGGGCAGTCATCCGTAATCGAAACGCTTTCTATGTTTGGGAATTCCGCCAGCGCCTTTTCAATCTGATGAATGCAGGTATCCAAGTCTCTTGCGCGAACCTTTCTTCCCGCAATAGACTTTACATTGCAAAAACTGCAAGTAAAAGGACATCCGCGGCTTAATTGTATTTGATAATCCTTCAGGAACTCGCTGCCCGCTGCTATGCCCAGATTTACCTCGGGAATTTCTTGAGGCTCAGGGGCGGGGGCATTGATAACTACTGGCACAAGCTGGTGTGAAGCGTTTCTAACAGTCTCGGCGATTATCTTTTCAGCTTCACCCCGTACAATGTAGCTGATCCGTTTATCGTTCATGAAGTCTTGCGGAAACAAAGTAACATGGGGCCCGCCCACAATTATAGGCGCATTGCTGCATTTTGAAATCCGGTCAAGCATCTCCTGGCATGCGGTATAGTGGTATGTAAAAATAGTAACACTTATTACGTCCGGTAAAAAATCGTTGATAATGGATTCAATGGATGGGCATTGCCGCAGGCTGCGCAAATAGGCATAATCGATTATTTTTACTTCATGCCCTTCCTTGGAAAGAATGCTGCCTAAAAGGCTCAACCCCATGTGAATCCGGTCAGTGTAAAATCCTTCTTTTTTAGCCGGATTTACAAATAATATCCGTTTGGGCCGGTTTTGAATGGAATGCTCAGTATTCATTACTTGAAATATCCCCCCTTCACATTTTGATCCGGCCCCGGCAGCGGCGTAACACGATCTCTTTCCTGCCCGTAATAATGCCAAAAGTGTCCACCAAAACATAGATATAATTTTCCCAGCCCTGCTGCCGTCCAGAATGGGTTGCACCAGAACTTGCCTTGAGCATTCCGGCAACGAAATGGCCCTGCCAGGCTGCCGGCTAATCCGATGGGGAGGCCCACTTTGCCGGTTAGCTCATTGTCAGCCTGTTTTTTGTCCAATCTATACCTTTGTCCAGAAGTATTTTCCGGCCTTTCCCTGGTGGCGTGACGTGCAACAGTTCCATATCGGAGTCCACCATTATCTTTATCAAATCCTTAAAGGTTACCCTCGGTTTCCAATCCAGCTTCTTTTTTGCTTTCCTGGCATCGGCAAGCAGGTAGTCTACCTCCCTGGGACGAAAATACTTCGGGTCTATTTCAATTAGCGTATCTCCAGGTTTAACGCCATGAATGTGTTTGGAAACAGATCTGGCAATGCCTTTCTGCCCCGCCCCTTTGCCCCTCCACTCTACTTCGATGCCAGCGTAATCCAGTGCCAGCTCCAGAAATTCCCTTACAGTATGGCTTTCGCCCGTGCCTATCACATAATCTTCGGGCGTGTCCTCCTGAAGGATACGCCACTGGCATTCCACGAATTCGGGCGCAAAGCCCCAGTCCCTTTTTGCCTCCAGATTGCCAAGATACAGTTTCTTCTGGTTACCGGCGATGATGTTGGCGATAGCCCTGGTTATTTTTCTTGTAACGAACGTCTCGCCCCGCCTGGGGGATTCATGGTTGAAAAGTATCCCGTTGCAGGCGAATATTTTATAGCTTTCCCTGTAATTGACGGTGATCCAGTAGGCGTATACTTTCCCGGCGGCATATGGACTGCACGGATAAAAATGGGTTTTTTCGTTCTGCGGCGGCGGCGCGGCCCCGAACATCTCGCTTGAGGACGCCTGGTAAAATTTCGCTTTGATCCCACTTCGCCTGATGGACTCCAGCAGCCTTGTTGCGCCAAGGCCGGTAATGTCGCCGGTGTATTCCGGTATGTCGAAACTCACCCGCACATGGCTTTGCGCGCCAAGATGATAAACTTCCTCTGGCTGAATGTTGTATATCAGATTCGTGAACTGCCCGGCATCTGAGAGGTCTCCATAATGGAGGAACAGCCTTGTCCCTGAGATATGCGGGTCCGTGTAAATATGGTCGATGCGGTTTGTATTGAAGGTGCTCGCCCTCCTTATCAGGCCGTGCACTTCATATCCTTTTGAGAGCAGAAGTTCGGCCAGATAGGAGCCGTCCTGCCCTGTAATTCCGGTTATCAAAGCCTTTTTTGCCATAGCGTGAAGTTCTAAACTATATAGCGATAAAGTTATTAAAATTATCACATATCGGCGCGGGGTTTTGCAATTTTGGGTGCAAACCGCCCTAAAAGAGCCGCGGCGTATTTTGGGTTGGCCCCAAGCCTGTTCAGCACCCTCTCAAAAATAAAAATATCCTCTTCCTCGATGCTCTTTGTAAAAAGGAGGCTGGCTCCGTAACCGATGATGAAGAGGAGAAAGTAAACAGGCAGCAACCAGTAGGGAAGCGGAAGGCTTTTTGCCGCTGCGTAGATGAGCAGTCCGGATATAGCTGCTCCCGAAATAGGTTTAAGGTATGCGGAGGAAAACGGATGTATCCGGCTGTGCCGGTAAAGCTTTAATGAATAAAGGAGATTAAGCAGGATATTAGAGGACATGGTAGAAACCGCAGCACCAGCCAGCCCCAAGCCAATCCTTTTTACCAGTACATAATTCAATGCAATATTAAACACCGCCCCTATTGTGGAAATTTTCATGATATCTCGAGATAGGCCCATCACCATCACAAGAGGTGCGTTTAAGCCGCAAAAGACGTTTACCAGAAGACCAATGGCCAGAAATCTCAGGGGCATGGCGGCAGCCAGAAAACGCGTGCCAAAAAGGGTGGTTATACACATCTCCGGAAAGAAAAAAAGGACAAAGAATAAAGGCAGGGTAATGGCAAAAATCCATTTAGTAAGCACCTGGTAAGCCCTTTTAAGTTCCCCACCTCCATTTGCGTATAGCTCACCCGCTATGGGCAAAAAGACAAAGAAAAGAGCGTTAATTGGAAAAACAAGCAGGTTACTAAGGGTTACGCTCACGTTATATGTGCCTACAGCCTGGGCGTTTACATATCTGCCAACCATTAAGGTGTCGGTCCACGAAATAACCATATAGGTTGCAATGTCAACCTGCAAGGGGATGGAAAATTTCAGTAACTCCCAATGTCTGCGATTACGTGTCGTTCCGGCCATTGGGCTGTGCATTGCAAACGGCATCAGGGAGGCGCTCCCAAGTTTCGTAAAACCGAATGCTATAATGAAAAGGAAAACTGACAGACTCGATAATACGTAAGCAAACAGGATCCCCTGAAAACGCGCGTGAAGCCGGAGTGCCAAAAAAACCAAAAGAACGTAAAAAACGGGCATTAGAATGTCATTAAAAATTTTCTGGCGTATAAATCCATTGCCAAGCAGTACGTTTAAAACGAGGGCGGAATATATTGAAAAGGGCAGCAGGATAGATATCATTTTTAAAGGCCCGGCCAGCTCAGGGGTATAAAAAACATTCCGGGCTATCTGGCCGGAAAAAAGATATATCAAGACAAAAGCAGCCAGCCCAAGGCCTAAAGTCAATTGAGTTCCGGCCTTTGATATTTCATCCGCTTCAGCCTTTTTGTCCGCCCCCTGATTTATAGACACAAATCTCAAAACTCCTGTTGGCACACCCAAAGGGACAACTGCGGCAAGAATACCGAATATAGTAAGCATAAGCGAATAAATTCCGAATTCCACTTTGGTAGTATTTCTGATGATCAGTATCTTTATGCAAAACCAGAGGAATTGGCTTGCTGCTGCGGCTACGAGGATAAGCGTACTGCTCTTTACAGCGGTTTTTAAGTGCGAATTAAGGCCTTTGGACATTATATTTGATTATAACTTAGAGTCTTGTTTCCAAACTTGCCTTCGGACCCCGCCTTTGCACAGCAAAAACTTAAGAGCACTGGTTTAGCGTCCCGTTAATCCCGCTTGTCCTTTAAGGAATCTTGCCTTAAAATATATAATATACCTTCAAAAACTGTTTAAATTCAAAGCAATTACGTTGAAAGGCGGTAATGGATGAGGGTTTTGATAACCGGGGCGGCCGGTTTCATCGGGTTTCATCTTGCCAAAAAGCTCCTTGAGCGCGGGGATGAAGTAACCGGCATAGATAACATTAACAACTATTACGATGTAAATCTCAAATATGACAGGCTGCGGGAAAGCGGGATAGAAAAGGACAAGATAGAGTACGGCAAGCCCGTCCAAAGCGGCAGGCATGCAGGTTACAGGTTCATAAAACTGGACCTTGAGGACAGGCAGCATATGGCAGCGCTCTTTGCCGGCGGCAAATTTGACGCCGTGGTCAATCTTGCCGCGCAGGCCGGCGTAAGGCACAGCCTGAAAGACCCTTATGCTTATATAAACAGCAATGTCATGGGTTTCCTCAATATCCTTGAGGGGTGCAGGCATAATGATGTAAAACACCTGGTTTATGCCTCCTCCAGCTCGGTTTACGGCGCAAATACAAAGATGCCGTTTTCGGTGCGCGACAACGTAAACCACCCGGTGTCTCTTTACGCGGCCACCAAAAAGGCAAATGAACTGATGGCCCACTCATATTCCAGCCTCTATAAAATTCCCACCACCGGGCTCAGGTTCTTCACGGTTTACGGGCCGTGGGGCAGGCCTGATATGGCCCTCTTCCTGTTCACCAGGGCGATACTGGAGGGAAGGCCCATCGATGTATTCAACTACGGAAAGATGAAAAGGGATTTTACTTACATCGATGACATCGTGGAAGGCGTGGCGCGCGTATTAAACGTAATACCGGCCCCGGATCCGGAATGGAACGGTGACCGGCCGGACTCCTCTTCCAGCTACGCGCCTTACAAGCTTTACAACATTGGCAATAACAACCCGGTTGAGCTTACCCAGTTCATAGAGGCCCTGGAGGACTGCCTGGGCATTAAGGCGCAAAAGAACCTTCTGCCCATACAGGCGGGGGACGTCCCGGCCACCTACGCAGATATCGACGCCCTGGTAAAGGACGCGGGTTTCAAGCCTGACACCTCAATCCAAACCGGCATACGCCTGTTTGTGGACTGGTACAGGGCGTACTTCAAAAAGTAAACCGGTCCAGGCCGGTCCTTTCTCTCATGCGTGGGCCGGCTGTTCCTCCTTGGGGATGGCCGAGTAAGCCACGGCCCTCCTGCTCCATTCGCTCTCCGGGTAGCCGGCCAAAAGCGTATCGTAGGCAGTACGCAGGTGTGAGGGCTTATGGGTGAGCCTGTATCCGGCCACACCCAGATAAAACACCGCCTCCGGGGCGGGCCCTGATTTGGGATGCTCCTCAAAAACACGCCGGAACCATCCGGCGGCTTCCTCCAGCTTGCCGGAATTGAAATAGAACATGCCCTTGCCAAGCTTCAGATGCGCAAGAAGATCGTCCGGCGGCACAAAGCCCACCATCTGGTGCTGCACCTTTCCTTCCGCGTCCTCCACCAGCAGCGTTGGCGTCCACCTTACCATGTACCTTTCCATCAGCTCATATGGCCTTGTAAAAGAAACCTCCATTTTGAGGGGCACAAACTCGTTTATGATGAAATTCTGGACTGCTTCGTTTGAATACGAAACCGTATTCATCCTGTTGCAGCCCGCTCAGCCCTGAAACCAGAAATCGTGGTATACAGGCTTGCCGCTTTGCGCCGCCCTGGCCAGCGCTTCTGAGTGATCGCTCTCCCACTTGATATGTGCCATGTTCCTTCCTCCTTTCCGGTGCTGCCGTTATCCCGTTACTATCCTGTGTGCTACCGGATATATGCCTCGGTTACATACCTCAGCATCATGCGGTGGGTATTGAAATAATAGGCGTTCTTGCCTATGGCATTCTGCATAATCCGTATCCACAGATGTCTGTTGTTGTAATAGGTGGGGATGATTATCTCTTCCAGCTTGCGGTACAGGTCCTCCGCGTCCTGGGCGTCGCGCTCTTCTTCCGAAACATCCGCGCCTTCCGTATAAACGGAGCCGATTGCCCAGCCGGTATACCCTTCTATGTGGCCCTCTATCCACCAGCCGTCCAGGATGCTGAAATTGGGTACGCCGTTGTGCGCCGCCTTCATCCCGGAGGTGCCGGAGGCCTCCCTTGGCGGCCGCGGAGTGTTCAGCCATATATCCACCCCGGATACCAGCGTCAGGGCCAGCTCCATATCGTAATCGGGCAGATATGCCGCTTCTACCTTGCCCTTCAGCCCGGCGATGCAATCGAATATCTTTTTTATGCCGGCCTTGCCGGGGGTGTCCTTGGGATGGGCCTTGCCCGCAAACACAAGCTGGATTTTTCCGGCGCCTATGCGCGCCAGGCGCTCCAGGTCCCTGAAAACAAGCGTCCCCCGCTTGTAGGCAGTGGCCCGCCTGGCAAACCCGATGGTCAGGGTATCGCAGTTCATGCTGGAACCGGTTTTACGGTTCACCAGATCTATAAGTTCCCGCTTGCAGGCCATGTGCGCCGCCCACAGCTCGTCTTCGGGCAGCCTGTCTACCCGGACGAAAAGTTCCGGCTCGTTTGCCCAGCCGGGCAGGTGCTTGTCATAGAGCAGGCGGAGGTTCTTGTGCGTCCAGGTAAACGAATGCACCCCGTTTGTAATTGACGAAAACTCGTACCCCGGAAACATCATCATGGAAACTTCCTTGTGCTTCTTGGCCACCCCGTTTACGTATTCCGTAAGGTTCAGGGCAAGGTGGGTCATGTTCAGCTTTTCCTGGCCGGCCAGTTTTTTAAGGACACGCAGCGGGATTATCTCGCCCAGCACGTCTTTTACCAGCTCGTAGGAAAACCGGTCGTGCCCGGCCTCAACGGGCGTATGTGTGGTAAACACGCACATCTCTTTTACCTTGTCCACGTCCCACACCAGGTCCTCGTCCCATACGGATTCTATGTCCCGCTGGTGCTCCAGAAGCAGCTCCAGCGTAAGGAGGCTTGCGTGCCCTTCATTCATGTGGTATTTGCGGATATCGAACCCCAGCTTCCTTAATATTCTCACCCCGCCCATTCCAAGCACCATCTCCTGCTTCAGCCGGTAGCGTTCGTCGCCTCCGTAAAGGTGCCAGGTGATTTCCCTGTCTGTCTGTGCGTTCTCCGGCAGGTCCGTGTCCAGGAAAAGGATTGGCACTTTGCCGCCCGTGATGCTCTTCTGGACAAAAAGCCAGGCCTTTACGGCCACTTGCCTGCCTTCGACCTCCAGGTAGATTTTTTCAGGCAGCGGCTCCGTGAATTTGGCCGGGTCCCAATCCGCAGGCCCTTCGGACTGATTGCCGGCAGGGTCTATGGCCTGCCTGAAATACCCTTTTTTGGAAAGCAGGGTCACGGCCAGAAGCGGTATTTTCAGGTCCGCTGCGGAGCGGATGGTGTCTCCGGCGAGCACGCCAAGCCCGCCGCTGTAAGTGTGCATGTCGTTTAAAATCCCTATCTCCATGGAGAAATAGGCGATCTTGGGGGACTTCATAAATTCCGCAACCGGGGATTCGATATGTTCCATTTGTCTAAAATTTTATGTAATCCTTGCCAGATATACAAGCTTTAAGTTCGGCAACTCGCGCCGGCGCTCTGTGTTATCATATCTGCATGCCTGAAGAGCCCAAGAAAACTGATGACGCCTGGTATAGCGGCCTGCCGGAGTCCGAGGAGGACAGGCTTTACACGGAGTCCGTAAACCGGATAAAAACCGCCGTTGGGCAGGGCCTGGGTTTTGAGGAGGCCGCAAAACTGTTGGAAGTGAAGGATGCGGAGGCCAGGGAGAGCATCCTGGATGACGCCCTCAAGGTCATCATAGCCGAGATGCATTTTGCAAAGCAGGAACCGCTTGAAAAGCTTGCAAAAAAGCTGAAACTGCCCGTCGAAAAACTCGCGAGGGCCAGGCAGGAGATGCTTGACGACGTGGAGCTTGCCGCTATAGAGAAATTCAAGGAAGAGACCGGCCAGTCCGGAAACGCCTGAGCGCCGCCGGGCCGGGGAATTGACGCCATGCTGGAAATCGAGATAAAACGGCTTAAAGGAAACGGTGTTTTTGCGCGGAACGTACGGTTTGACGTTACCCCAAAAATTATAATGAAGCCCAGGTTCGTGGCCCCCGGCGGCAACGTGGAGGCCTGCAAGGAGACCCAGGGCTTTTCTTTTTATATCGAGTACATGCAGGGCTTGCCCGCCCCAATCCTGATGCTGCTTAAAACATTTAACTTCACCACAAAAACCATTGCGGAAATTACCGATGCCCCGCAGGCCATGCTTGAGAAGGCGGTTAAAGAGGGCGCGGGCCAGGACGTGATGGGGATGTATCCCATAAACGGAGAAGTGGAAAGCTGGATTAAAAAAGAGCTGGAATTATAGCCGCCCCTCCAGCCCGGCAATTCCCCGCCTTTAGATCAGGCTCATGGCTTCCCCGGTTTTTTGAAGTACAGGGGGCGGCTGGCGCCGCCCCCCGCCGGAGTACCAGCTTTTCACTTTAGGGGAATTGCGGCCCGCTATACGGGAAGAACTGGGGACCCGTTGCAACCCCCACCAGCTCCGACACCGTGCCGTCTCCGTAATTGGTT
>JAKAMR010000057.1 GCA_021812785.1 Nitrospirota bacterium | reverse complement strand
TCTGCCATGCTGCTTTTCGACTCCCACACCTCCATCATGTTTTCCTTTGTCATCAGCCTGCTTGCGGGCCTCTGGCTGCACGACGCCAACTACACGGTCTATACCTTCATGGGCAGCCTTACGGCGGCCTTCAGCGTGATACGCTGCAAGAAAAGGACGGAGATACTCAAGGGCGGGGCCTATCTTCTGGCGGTGAACGTTATCACAGCCTCTTTCATAATGCTCTGGAGCGGCAGGTTCTTTACGGAGGGTGCGGGGTTTGCCGTCCTCTTTGCCGCAGTCGGAGCGGTGGCGGCGACGGCGGCGGTGTCCGTGGCTCTGCCCATCCTGGAGCACCTGTTCGGCGTAACCACGGACATAAGCCTGCTTGAGCTTTTGAACCTGGACCACCCCCTCATGAAGACCATGATGATAGCCGCCCCGGGCACCTATCACCACAGCATAATCGTGGGCAACCTGGTGGAGTCCGCGGCGGAGGAGGTGGGGGTAAACCCGCTTCTGGCCAGGGTGAGCGCCTATTATCACGACATAGGCAAGATAAAGATGCCAGAGTATTTCGTCGAAAACCAGGCAGGAGGCGCAAGCAAGCACGAGCGGCTCACCCCCCACATGAGCAGCATGATACTGATATCCCATGTGAAGGAAGGAACGGAGCTGGCAAGGCAGTACAAGCTGCCCGGGACGGTGGTGGACATAATCCAGCAGCACCACGGCAACAGCGTTATCAGCTATTTTTACCAGAAGGCGAGGGAAAAGACCGAGGACCTGGACGAGGACCAGTACAAGTATCCGGGCCCGCGGCCGCAGACGAAAGTGGCCGCCCTGGTGATGATGGCGGACGCGGTGGAGGCGGCCTCCAGGGTGCTCGGAGACCCGACCCCGGCGCGGATTTCAAACCTGGTTGGAAAGATAATAAACCATATATTCCTGGAGGGCCAGCTCGACAACTGCGAGCTTACGCTCAAGGACATACAGAAGATCAAGCAGCGCTTCATCTATATCCTGAACGGGATTCTCCACAAGAGAATAGACTATCCCGGGTTCGATTTCGACAGGGAGGCGGGAGTTGCCGGTACAATTGGCCAACTACCAAAGGCGGATGCGGGTAAGCAGCAGGCGGATAAGGAAAGAGTCTCTAGAGCTGCTTCGATGGTCTGGTCTCCAAAAAGCTGAGCTGGGGATAATCATTTCCGGCACGGGGCGCATGAAGACCCTGAACCGGTCCTTCAGGGGCAAGGACAAGCCAACCGATGTCCTGTCATTCCCATTCCACGAGGCAGAAGAGCTGAAGCGGCTTTCCGGCCCGGAGCCGGGTGCCCCTTTCATTCTGGGGGAGATAGTGATATGCCCGGAGGTGGCCGCGGACAACGCTGCGCTCTACGGGGCCACGCTTCAGGAGGAGATGAGCCGCCTCCTGGTGCATGGATTCCTGCACCTGCTTGGCTACGACCACGAAAAGAGCGAAAGCGAGGCCCGCAGAATGAGGAGAAAGGAAAGGCAGCTTTTAAATGCCCTTGAACGCATGGATTAAGAGCGCAGGCTATGCCATAGAAGGGGTCCTGCATGCCGCAAAGACCCAGAGGCACCTGCGCTATCATTTTTATGCCGCTTTCCTGGTCCTTTTCTTGAGCTTCGTTCTGGGCGTGAGCAGGATGGAGTTCCTCGTCATAGCCGTTTCGGTAATACTGGTGCTTGCCGCCGAGATGTTCAACACGGCGGTGGAGGCCACGGTGGACATAGTCTGCCCGCAGCCAAGCGAAAAGGCGCGCATAGCCAAGGACGTTGCCGCCGGGGCGGTGTTCATCACCTCCTGCGGGGTGGCCGTCGTGGGCATGATAATCCTTTACCCGTACATCGGGAAGCTTTTCGAGCGGGGCTTCCAGGTCGCAAAACATGCCGGGCAGGACATCGCCCTCATGTCGCTTGTGTTCGTGCTCATCTCTGTGGTGCTGCTAAAGGCCAAGTTCGGCAAAGGGCACCCGCTTGCAGGCGGAATGCCAAGCGGCCATGCCGCCCTGGCCTTTTCCGTCTGGGTGTCGATAACCTATCTGACAGGGAATTTTCTCGTTTCCGCGATGGCCTTCGCAATGGCCTTCGCCGTGGCCAGGAGCCGTGTTAAAAAGAAGATACACGATCCCTTCGAGGTCCTTGCCGGCGGGGCGCTGGGCTCTGCCCTGACCTTCATATTTTTCCGGCTTTTTTCGTGATGGAAAAAAGAAATCCCGGGTTTTTTAAGCGGAGGCCCTCCTGGAAGAAAAAAGCGGCGCGCTCATAGAGAAATTCCTCAAATACATGGAGCTCGAAAAGGGCGCCTCCGCCCATACCCTGAGGGCGTACCGGACGGACCTGTCGCTTTTTTTTAGTGAATGGAACATAAGGCCGGAGGCCGTGGAGCTCTCAGACGTCAGGGCATTTACCGCCATGCTTGTGAACAAGGGCCTTAAAAAAAGCTCCGTTGGCAGGACGCTTTCCACGCTCAGGTCCTTTTTCAAATTTTTAAACAGAGAGGGCCACACGGACTTGAACCCCGCAAGGCTCATGCGGTCGCCGAAACCCGAAAAAAAACTTCCCGGGTTCCTTACCGTGGACGAGGCCTTCGCCCTCATCGAGACCCAGGAGACCTCCGGTTTTAGGGCGCTCAGGGACAGGGCCATACTGGAGCTGCTTTATTCAAGCGGCCTGCGCGTGGCCGAGCTTTCGGCCCTGGACATGGACGACCTGTCGCTGAGGGAAGGCATGTGCAAGGTCAGGGGGAAAGGGAAAAAAGAAAGGCTCGTGCCAGTCGGGAGCAAGGCGGTCTCCGCGCTCCGGGCTTACATACTTGAGCGCTCTCTCCTTAAAAGGTCCCTCAGGGGCAGGGCAGACAGAAAAGGGAAAAATACGCCTGCGGGCGCTGCTGCGGCCCAGGACGGTGCCCTTTTCATAAACAGGTCCGGCACGAGGCTGACGGAACGATCCATAAGACGGGTAGTGGTGCAGTGCGCCAGAAAGGCCCTCGCGGGCCGTAAGGCCACCCCTCACACGCTAAGGCACACGTTTGCCTCCCACCTTCTTCAGGCCGGGGCCGACCTGAGGGTGATCCAGGAACTCCTGGGCCATTCCAGCCTTTCCACCACACAGAAGTACACGCATCTGGACATCGCGCACCTGATGGACGTTTACGACAAGGCCCACCCGCTTGCCGGTGAGGAGTAAGCGGGAAAAAAAGCCGCGGCCCTTTAAAAAAGGGCTCTTACGGTTTTTTTGTGCTGGGGCGGAAGCGCAGCGAATGCCGCCCGCCCCACACCGAATCTGAAGAGCCTGAAAAAAGACGGATAGGGCTGAAGGGCTGAACCAGGCCGGAGCAGAACAGGGCCAGCTTAGAAATCGGGGAACATCTTAAGATGGAGGACTTTGCCATCCCCGGTCTTTGCCGCAGCCGAGAGTATGCCGCCCTCTATGTACTCCAGATCGAACCCGCTGAACCCAGCCGCCACAAAACCCTTGGCGTTTGCAGGGCATCCGTGCTCGCACCCGGCTATGCCCTTTATCATCTTGGGAATGATATTGCGCACATCGAGCGGCGCGATGCTTACGCCGTTGCTTGAGGCGAAATTCCCGATCCTTTCAACAAAGGAATCCAGGTCGATGTGAAAAGGGTCGTCGATCTGCAAGGACAGCGACTCCTTTCCGATGGTTACATCCAGAAGCAATGCAGTTTACCCCCTTTGTATAAGGCTGAATAGAACCAAAAAAAATGAACCCAAAAGAGCTTTTATTATAAACGAGGAGCCGGGAAAATTCAGCCCCGCACGGGTGGGACGGGGCAGATCATCTGCCCGTTAATTTCCTCAGCAGCCTGCCAGGCAGCGTATCGGCCGCCTTCAGCGCCCCGTGAGGGCACACCTCTACGCAGCAGTAGCACCTGATGCATTTGTCGTAGTCGAATTCGAGTTTTTGTTTTTCTTTTGCCCCGCTTTTATCTTTGCGTCTTATCGCCTTGGCCGGGCAATATTTCCAGCATTCCCCGCACATGGCGCAGGCGGCGGCATCGCTTTCCGGCCGCTGCACGAAATGTCTTCTCAGCGTGCCGTGCATCCATTTGGGTCCGAACACGACGGAGCCCGCAAGAGGAAACTTGAAGCCGCTGACGGCAGGGGCCTCCCCGTCCACGGAGATCTCCTCTGCCGCAAGCCCGGCCTCTCTTGCCGCACGGCAAGTAGGCAGCTCCCCAGGTTCCATGCCAAGCATCCGGCACACCGCTTCATCGAGGGCAACTGCATCCCTGCTGCCCATGAGCACGCCAAGCTCGCGCGGGGTGCCGCTTCTTCCGGGCCCTTGCCCTTCCATCGCAAGGACCCCGTCAAGCACGGTAAAGGAAGGTTTCACCGCCCTGTATATCTCCACCAGAAGCCGCGCAAACATGTCTTTGTCAACCCCGGTCCTGAAATGCCACTCCGGCTTGCTCAGCCCGACCACGCAGCCAAACAGGTTTTTCACGCCCAGGGTAAGCACCATCTGGGCATGGGTTTTCAGCTTCGGAAGGTTTATAAGCGTGTCCGCGTTAAGCGCGTCCCTGGCGATGGAAAGGGTGCTGAAAGGATGGCCTGCCGCCACCTGCGCCGAGTCCCTGAACTCCCTGTATTCGACCGGCAGTCCGTCAAGCGCCTCCCTGATGCCGCTTTCCATCAGTATCTTCTCGAAGGACCCCATTGCCGGACTGTCAGAAATTACCGGGAAGGCGCCGCGCTCCAGCACATACTCCGCGGCGGCCCTGACCACCAGCGGATGGGTCACGATGGCCTTTTCGGGCGGCGCGGGGGCCAGGAGGTTGGGCTTTATAACCACCCGGCTGCCGCGGACGATGCTCTCTCCGCCAAGGGAGTCCATTATCCCAAAGAACGCGGGCCGCAAAGTCCCGTAATCGTATTTTGTCTTTCTTATGATGACCTGGCGCATCTCAAATAATTAAACTTGTGTAGTGAATCCAACGCTTCTTTACATGTGATCCGGTAGTGTTTTTGAGTCAATGCCGCGGGAATACAACCGACGGCATGCTGTTTGCCGTCATACCGGCCTGTCTTTAGCCGCTCCCTGGACAGCGGCTTAGCCGTAAAGTCATAACGTCACCGGATTCCGGATTACAATGACAGCCAGGACTTTATGTAAAGGAATTTATGACTCATACTAGTGTCCTGTTTCATTAATAATTGACATAAGTCTGTCATTCCGGCTTGTCCGGAATCGTCCTTAAAAGATTGATTCCCGACGCGCTCCGCTTGCGGGAATGACAATAAATTAATGCTAAAAACTTTTGAAACGCCACACTAAAACTTCACGCCAAGGAGGACCAGTCCCCAGTAGAGGATGGGCGCAGAGAAAAGAGGCCCGTCCAGCTTGTCGAGCATCCCACCGTGTCCTGGCAGGATGTTGCTTGAATCCTTCACCCCCGCGTCCCTTTTGAACATGGACTCAACCAGGTCTCCGGCTATGGCTGTTGTACCCATGAGAAGCCCAAGCAGGGCCGATGTCGCTGGCGAGATGCCAAGCGGAAAGACCATGCCCGCGGCAAACCCGGCGGCCGCCCCGCCGATGACAGACGCTATTGCCCCTTCAACCGTTTTGTTCGGGCTTACCTCCGGGTACAGTTTTCTTTTTCCCAGGCTGCGTCCGGCGTACAGGGCGGCGCTGTCGCCTATCCATACGGTGCCGTAAAGGAATATTATCCATTGCGCCCCAAAATCCCTGATGAACATCTGGTAAACGATAAGTCCGGGGATGTAGAGCAGGGCGGTCACCACGGGAGAGATGTCCTTCAGGGCCGAAGACGGTCCGGTTTTAAGCAGCCTGGCCGTTACCGCCACAAGCAGGAAAAGCGTATACAGGCCTGCGGGGGCCTGGCCGCT
Source organism: Nitrospirota bacterium (assembly GCA_021812785.1). The sequence continues at coordinate 12,947 of JAKAMR010000057.1, read as the reverse complement.
TAACGCCGCCGCAGCCAGAAAGAAAAGGCCCAGAGCCATGCCCGCAAGCTTCATCACTCCATGGACGCCGTAAAAATGCAGGAACTCCCAGAGGGCAAGCATGCCCATGACGGCGGCCAGGCTGTCAAACCATATTGAGGGGAGTCTGGTAATGTACAGGTAGAAAACGGGGACAAGGACCGCCGCGGTCAGGAGCCTTTTTGCGTGCATCAGAGTTTTACGGCCCCGAATCTCCTGTCGCGCACCTGGTAGTCCCGGAGCGCTTCGAGGAGCTCTTCCCTGCCGAATTCGGGCCAGAGGGTGTCCGTGAAATAAAGCTCCGAATAGGCCGACTGCCAAAGCAGGAAATTGCTTATCCTCTTTTCCCCCGATGTCCTGATGATCAGGTCGGGGTCAGGCATTCCCCTGGTGTCAAGGAGCTCCGAAAAAGAGCTCTCGCTGATGTCCTGCGGAGCGATGCCGGATTGCAGCGCCTTTTTTACCGCCCTGACAATCTCGTCCCTCCCGCCGTAGCTTATGGCCGCGGTGAGCACCATGTTCTTGCAGGCGGACGTAAGCGCCTCGGCCTGGGACACGAAGCTGCGGACCCCCTGGGGCAGCCTGTTTAAATCCCCTGCGGCCTTGAAACTTATGCCTTCCTTCTTGAACTCGTACATCTCCCTGCGCAGGTATATCTCCAGCAGTTTCATTATCATGGCCACTTCAGTCTTTGGCCTTTGCCAGTTCTCAAGCGAGAACGCATAGAGCGTGAGGGCCTTTATCCCGAACTCCTTGGACGCCTCGATTATCTCTTTTGCGCGCTCGGCCCCGCGCCTGTGGCCCTCCATCCGGGGCAGCCCCTTCATCTCGGCCCACCTGCCGTTGCCGTCCATGATGATGCCCACATGGGCCGGAAAATTCCCATGCGGAGATTCAGGTTTCATTCACCCTCCAGCGGGTACATGTAGAGACGGGTCGTAAAAGGAGACTCGCCCTGGAGTATCTTTGCCAGGTTAAGCCCGAACACCGGGCTTGCAAGGATCAGAAGCCGGTTGTGCGATGCGGCAAAATCCATGATGGTGCCGCCGATCTTGTCTCCAAGCACAAGCTCCTTCATGGCGGTCCCGTTCCATCTGAGGACCATTATGCGGGAGCTCTTGTACCCGAGGCCCCTGACCATGCTGATGATGGGTTTTCTGCTTATGAGAAGGGCGTCGCGGCCCATGACCTTTATATTGTCCTTGATATACCAGTGGCCGCCTTCGACCGCCAGGCTGTCGCTCTTTTTCTTGAAGCTTTGGGGGAATCCCCCGAAGCTGCCGGTGCTTTTCCAGACCGCAAGGCCGTCCTTGTTATAGACGCTTACGAAGCCGCGGTTGTTATAGGCTATCGTGAAGGTCTGGCCTCCGTACCGCATCAGGGAGAAATCGAATATGTCCACTCCTGCCGGCAAGGCGAGTTTGCCGCCCCAGACAATACGGCCCGGCTCCAGCTTCACACTGTGCACGCCGCCCTCGAAACCCTGCTTCATGGTGGCCTTCTGCGCGTACAGTTTGCCGCCGATCTCCCTCAGGAAGAAAGGGCCTTTCCAGAGCCTGCGGAACACGCCCCCCTGGAAGTCGTATATCGAGGAAAATATGCTGCCGTCCCTTTCCACGGCGACGATTATCTGGTCCTTCCCCTGGCCGGTCACGTCAGCGGCCTGCACCCTGAGGAACCGGTCCGCGCTTTTCCCCTTTATCTCCGCGCCCTCAAGAGCGGGGGCCAGAAGGGAGTTGCTCATGTTGTAAAAGGATATGTCATTGCCAGAGGAGATGGCCAGGGTCTGCTTGCCTTTCCCGAGCACATCGGCCAGGCAGATCATGCGCGCTCCGAAAGGTACGCTGAACATGATCAGAGTGTCGTTTTTGGGAGCGAAGAGCTTGTCCCCGAGGCTAAGGTAGTTAAGGTCTTTTTTCCCTATGTCAACGCGGCAGACCAATGCCTGCTCGGAACCGGATGTCCAGATGAGTTTCTCTGTTAGCATCGTATTGCCTCCCTGGACTCCCTGCGACAGGATGAGGACCGCGTCGGCCTTTAGCCGTTTGCCTTCGGCAATGGCGTCTTTTTCATCATCCAGGGGGCTGGACAGCAGGTCGAACCTGTTTGTCCTTCTGAGGATATCGTAATACTGCTGGGAAAGCCCCCAGCTCACGTTCTTGAGCTGATAGAAAAGGAGCCTGACCTTTGCCGTGGATATCCGGACGATGTCGCCGGGGGCCGCCTGGCCATTAACCAGCTTTAATTCCATCTGGCTGCCGGGCTTGCCTGGTATCGTCTTTGTCGCCTGCGCAGTCCCTGTCAGCACCTGGACCCTCCAGAGCGGTTTGCCGGTGACCGGATGATAAAATTCAGCGCCTTTTTTAAACACGCTGAAGCGCATGCCCGCCACGGCCGGGGCTGAGGAATTGATGATGGCCGCGGTGAGTATTCCGTCCTTGACCGACAGGACATCGCCGCTCATGGGGGTGAAAAAAGAGACGAGCGAGTCCCTCAGCGAGTCCAGGGAAGAGGTTTTTTTGTTTTGTTCCGTTGGCGCATTGTACAAGCCTGCTTGCCAGGCCGGCGACGTGGCCGCCCAGGCGAATCCTCCGGAGGCCGGCGCCAGCAGGAGGAGCGCTGAAATGGCGGCCAGAAGGATGAAGTCGGACGTCTTTTTGAGTCTGTTTGGCACGGCTTAAAACCTCCGCAATGTAATGGAAAATTATAACACAGGAGTTTTTGTTTGTTTGTTTTTGGTTTGTTCATGCGCGCATGGGAGGCTGCTTCCTTGCCCGGACCTAGAAATTCACCCCGACCCCGGCATCCGCGCCGTAGACGTCTGTCCTGCTGTCCGGCTCATGGGCAATAAGCGGAGAGCCATTTGGCGTCAGCACAGGGGAGCCGTTCCGGGTCAGCCTCACCGGCCCGCTGCCCCCGACCGGCCAGAACTGGTAATAGGGGGTCAGGAAAAGCAATATCCTGGCTGGTCTTAAAATGCCGATCTCGTAAGTAAAAGGCAGCCGTGCCCCGAACCCGGCCCTTTGTTTAAGATCGAAGTCAGCCTGGTCGAACATCCCTGCCACGTTGGTCGTCATCTTCATGTCAAACGGGATGTGCGCGGCAACGTCGAGGCCGGCGGTCAGGCGGCCCGTCCTCCATACGTAGTTGAAGCCGGCGGAAGCGAAATACCAGGTGTATTTTTCAATATAGTCTGGCAGCGCGTCGACTCCCCTCCACCATATCCTGTAGCCGATACCGGCATAGGGAGTGAGTGTGCTGGTCCCGGCATTTAGGAGCTTCAAACCCAGGTCGCCTTCATAAAGGTATATTTTTTCGTGCGTGGAGGACTTGTATGGGGTCATCTGTCCCTCAAGGTCCTGGATCGCCCCGTCGTAGGAGGCGTTGCGGGTCCAGTAAAAATCTGCGGTGAACCTGGTCCAGACGTACCTGTTCTCAAGCCTGGCCAGCGTGTGCACGCTGTTTAGGTAGCCGTAGTCGCGGTCCAGAGTGCCGCCGTTTTCCTGTTCCTTGTAAGCCAGATAGCCGGCGTCGTATCCGCCCATCAATGTAAGACCGCGGTTGCCGGAGCCGGGGTTTTTGCCGGGCGGGCCGAAAGAGAATGGGACGGCCAAGGCATGGCCCGCTGAAAATAAAAAAAACAGGAGGGGCAGGAGCGCTGCAGAAAAAGCCAAAGCGCGGACCGGACGTCCTCCGGACGTCCGCCTGGTTTTTTTACGGGGAAAACCGTTTAGCTTCTGGGCATGCATAAGCACGAGAAAAAGATGTTAAGGGGCACGCCTCCAATTGTCAAGGAAATTCATGTGACGGCGGTTTGACAGCGGTTTTGATTGTATAGTATCCTGAATGGAAAATATCTGACCCGAAAGAAGGTATATCTCCGTTTGTTCGGTACACAGGTGATGGTGATCCTTCCAGAGGCGATACTAGCCGTATCCGCCATGGCCATACTGCTGCTGGACCTGGTCATTAAAAGAAAATCAGTTTTTGCAGTGTTGACCTGCGCTGCCGCGGCCGGCGCGTTTTGTGTTTTGGCCCTTGCCGGCGCCCAGGGGTCCGCATGGGGCGGCATGTTCGTGTCTGACGGGTATGCCCTTTTCTTCAAGTTCATTTTCCTTACAGGCCTTGTGCTGCCGGCCATCTCCTCCACGGGTTACCTTTCGACGGAGCGGGCAAACCATGGAGAATACTATGCCCTGATGCTCTTCGCCACGGCCGGGATGATGGTGATGGCCTCTGCTGGCGACCTGATAACCGTCTACCTGGGGCTTGAGCTGATGTCCCTTTCCCTGTACGTCCTGGCCGGCTTCCTGCGCGGCAGCCAGCGCTCCAATGAGGCGGCCCTGAAATACTTCCTGCTTGGCTCGTTCGCTTCGGCCCTCCTCCTTTTTGGCATCTCCCTGACTTACGGGCTCACCGGCTCGACGGAGATAGGCGCGGTGGCCTCGTTCATAACGGCCCATGGGCTTTCCGGAAGCCCGGCGCTGGCTTTCGCCACCATATTGTATGTGGCGGCCTTCGGATTCAAGATAGCGGCGGTGCCTTTCCATATGTGGGCCCCGGACGTATATGAGGGATCTCCCACACCCGTCACCGCATTCATGTCCGTGGGGCCAAAGGCTGCGGGGTTCGCCGTCATCGGCAGGGTGCTGATGCTGGCCATGGGGCAAATGAGCTTCGAGTGGACGGGCCTTATAATAGCCCTTTCCATCCTGAGCATGGTGGCTGGCAACATCCTGGCCATAGCCCAGACTAACATCAAAAGGATGCTCGCATACTCCTCCATTGCCCACGCGGGCTATGTGCTTCTTGGCATAGCGGCTGGAGGCACGGAGGGGCTTGCAAGCGCCATGAGCTACCTGTTCATATACGCCTTCATGAACATAGGTGCTTTCACCGTGGTTACCCTGCTTACCAGCGAAGGCGTCAAGGCCGAGGACCTGGAGGATTATTCCGGGCTTTCAAAGACGCATCCGCTGCTTGCGGCCCTGATGCTGATATTCATGTTCTCCCTCACCGGCATCCCGCCGACCGCAGGTTTCGCAGGGAAGTTTTTCCTGTTCAGCACGGTCATCAAGGCGGGCTACCTGTGGCTTGCCGTGGTAGCCGTGTTGATGAGCGTTGTGTCCGCCTACTTCTACCTGAGGGTAATAATGTATATGTACATGAGGGAACCCGCGGGAGCGGAGCTGCGTATGGACCGCTCTGTCGGGGCGAGGCTTGCCCTGGGGATAACGGCATGTGCCGTCCTCGCTCTTGGCCTTATGCCCGCCGGTCTCATAGACCTGGCCCGCTCAGCCGCTCTAAATTTCAAAGTATAAAAGACGGAAGGCCTCTAAAGAGAGGTAAAATGGCTCTGGGACCCGGTCCGTGGCAGCGGTATCTTTGAAAGCACTTCCTGCGGGGTGGTTATGCCCTCCGCCACTTTGGAGACGGCCCCGTCCATAAGCGTTTTCAGCCCGCCATGCCTTGCGGTCTCAAACATGGCGTCTTCGTGTCTGCTTTCCGAGATGAGCATCTTCATGGCCGGTCCTATTTCCAGGTATTCATATACGCCGATCTGCCCATAGTACCCCGTGTTGTAGCAGACCGGGCAGCCCTCCCCCCTGTAGAACTGTTTTATCCCCTCAAACAGGCCTTTGCCGGCGCCGGCAGCGGGCTCGGCCGTGGTCTTGCAGTTTTCGCATATTTTCCGCAAGAGTCTCTGTGCGAGCACTCCGCTTAAGGCAGAGCTTATGAAATAGGGCGGCAGGCCCATGTCCGTAAGTCTCGCTATGGTCGAAACGGTATCGTTTGTGTGCAGGGTGCTCAGGACCAGATGGCCGGTAAGGGCAGACCGGACCGCGATCTCTGCGGTCTCCAAGTCCCTTATCTCTCCGACCATTATAATGTCCGGGTCCTGCCGCAGTATGCTTCTTAAGGCATTTGCGAATGTGAGGCCTACGGACTCGTTCACCATGACCTGCGTGAGATTTTCTATTTTGTATTCCACCGGGTCTTCGATGGTGACAATGTTTTCCGAATCGGAGCGTATGCGGTTGAGTATGGAGTACAAGGTAGTGGTTTTTCCGCTCCCGGTGGGCCCTGTTACAAGCAGCATGCCCTGTGGCTGCGAAAGCAGCCTCATCAGGCTGCCGTGCGCGTATTCGGGAAGGCCCAGGTCTTCCAGGCGTTTTGAGCCCATATCGCGGCTCAGCACCCTTATGACGATCTTCTCTCCATGGATGGAGGGCAGCACGGACACCCTGAGGTCTATGCTTGAACCCTCTACCTTAAGGCAGGCGCTTCCGTCCTGCGGAGTCCTTTTTTTTGTAATGTTCAGGTTGGCCAGTATTTTTATCCTGGATATCACATGATTTTTTATCTGGGTAGGGAAGGTGAGGGCCTCCCTGAGGCTCCCATCCACCCGGTACCTGACCCTGACGTCCTTTTCGCGGGGCTCGATATGGATGTCGCTGGCCCGGGACCTGATGGCCGATGAAAGTATCCGGGTGACGAGTTTTACGATTGGCGGGTCGTCGCTTCCGCTAAAGAGTTCCCGGGAGTCTTTTTCATCCTCCGGGGCTTCCTGCACGTATTCTATATAGTCTGTGTCCTGCAACTCCTGCAAAACGTCCATCACGTTTTCGGCGCTCCCGTAGAACTTATCGATCGATTCCAGGAGCGCGGACTCCCCGGCCACCAGCGGTACGACGGACGTCCTGCCGGTCATGAACGAGATCTCGTTTATGGTCTGGAAATCCAGGGGGTTTGTCATGGCCAGATACAGCTTTCTGTCTTCAACGCAGACTGGAAGGACGCCTTTTTTAAGCGCAAGGTCTTTAGGTATAAGGTCCTTTAGGGCATCGTTGGCCTGGATCTTTTCGCCGCGGAAGACATGCAGGGAAAGCTGGATCGAAAGGGCCTCCACTATTTGCTGCTCGGCAGCGTAGCCCAGGTCTATCAGAACCTGCCCAAGTCTCTGCCTGGTTTCCTTCTGGAGCGAAAGCGCATACGCCAGCTGCAGTTCGTCGATCACTTTTGCATCGACCAGAAGCTCACCGAATTTTTTTCTGCCTGCTTTCATGTTCGTTTTTGTTCCACCCATCCGTAATTTTGAAAAAAGAAATGCTGCTCTGAAAAAACATATCTAGCGTAGTGTGTCGTAAATTCCTTTACATTAGAAAGCTCGAAGAAACACGTTTTTTTCGTCATTCCCGATTACCACATGCGGGAATGACAGCCAAAATACTCGAACAAATGTAAAGAAGCGTTAGACGCACTACACTAGCGGAGAAATTCCCCATGCCTTTCACTGGCATGGAAGTTCCCATTTTTTAAAATCGTAACGGAGGCGGCAAAACTTTAGAAGCGGCGGACTGCCGCCCAGGCCGCCGGCAATTCTCGGAGGGGCTTCCTACTCGAACAGGCCCGAAAGGGCCTGGGTTTTTTCGGTGAGCCGCATGGCCATTTCTTTCTGCTCTTTTTTCAGTTTGTGGAACTCTCCCGCGATGTTCAGGGCGGCAAGGATCGCGGCGTTCAGAGGAGCTATGCTGGGGGACTTGTCAAGCACTTCCTTGATCTTTGCGTCCACATAAGAGGCCAGCTCCTTCATCTCTTTTTCGGACGCGTCTCCCCGTATGGTATATTTCTGCCCCAGGATTCGGATTTCGGCCTTGGTCTGCAATTTTTTATCTTCTTCTCTTAACCGAGCGGGTTACAGGTCAGATCGTTTTTCCTCAGGGTTCAAGGTTCTGAAGTTCGTTCAAAAGCCCTTCGATCTGTTCCCTTATGCTGTTTTTCTCTCCGGTTATGCGCTGGAGCTCCTCGTTTTTTTGGTCTACCATGGACTCCAGCTCGGCAACCCTTTTTTCGAGGGACGTCTTGGCGTCCCTTAGGAGCCTTATCTTTTCGATGGCGCCGGATATCTGTGTTTCAAGGTTTTTAAGAGTTTCCAACTCCTTAGCCTCCTTGCCGTTTTCAGGCGATTTTAATTCCCGCCCCGCACTGGGGCTGAATAAGTTCTGTTCTTCAGACATGTGCCGTTTCCGTTCAGGGATTGTCCGTTTTGGCGGCGATAAAAAAGTCCTTCGAGGCCTCCTCTCCGCCATATCTGTAATAGGTGGTTATTATACGCTTTATATAATTTTTTGTCTCCCCGTACGGTATATCTTCCACGAATTCATCGAACGACGAATAATTGCCCTGTGCCAGCCACTTCCTGACCACCGCCTCCCCTGCATTGTAGGCGGCCAGGGTAGGCGGGATCGCCTTGAAGTCGTTAAAGAGCTTGTCCAGATAAAAAGTGCCCAGCGCCACATTGGCGTTTATGCCGTATATGCTTTTTTTGTTCTTTATGGCGATGCGGAGGGGGACTGAGTATTTTTCCGCCGTTTTGGGCATCAGCTGCATAAGTCCTATGGCGCCTGCCCTGGAGCAGACCGTCGGGTCGAAGCTGCTTTCCTCCCTCATGACTGAAAGAACGAGGTAGGGGTCCATTCCGGTTTCCGAGCAGTCTTTTTTAACGCTTCCCCAGAAGGCGCGCGGGTACAGGACGTTTCTGGGCTGCATGTCTCCGGGAAGCCTCATCGCAACCGCGATGGCGCTCCTGAAAGCCCCGAGTTTTTTGAGCTGGTTGGCTATCCACACCAGGGTATCCCTGTCCATGCAGCCTCTTGCGGAATAGGACAGGTCTGAGAGGGCGGAGTTTTTCAGCCCAGCTATCATTAACACCGTGAACCTCTTGAACGCCGTGGAGTTTGTCAGCTTCCTTGCCGCCTGCTCCGGAAGCTCATCCTCTTTTACGGGCATGCCCGTGCGCATGGAGGCAAGGACCGAATAATAGCCCTCATCCTCACTGACCAGCTTTTTGTAAATGTCCGAGGCTGATTTTTCGTTCGTGCTTCCCCCCAGTTCCTCAAGGCTTCTTGCGGTCCAGTAGAGATATTTGGGGTCATCGTAAAGGCTGCCCAGGTCCGAAAAAACGGCCTCCGCATCCTTGTAATCCTTTTGCATGTAATAAAGCCACCCGGTCTCCCACATAGCGTACTCAGACACCCGCGGGTATTTTTCGCGGGCATCGTTAAGCTCCTTTATCGCCCCGGCAAAATTATTGTCTTTTCTCCTTTCGAGCGAAGCCAGATCCAGCATGAGATAGGAAGCCTTCCTGTCGCCAGCCCCCGAGAGCGCGTCTATCTCCTTTTTGAGGTCCTCCTCGTCATTTGCCCGGAAGTAAGACCTCGCCGCGTTATAGAGGTCGCCCGTCTGCTCATAGACGGCGGCAGCCTCGTTGTACCTTTTCTGCATGAAAAGAGCCCTGCCAAGCAGTTCCATTTTTTCTTTGCTGTAAGCCGGGTCGTCAGGCAGCAGCAAAAGCTCATGCGCCGCCTCGTGCGGATGTGCCCGCCTGAGGAGGTTTCCCGCCCTTGCAAGCGTCTCCTCAGGGCTTGGCGACCCGCCAAGCTCCGCGAGGGCCTCCACGGAGAGGGCCCCGGCGCCATCGTATATCTTTTTTAAAAGGCCCCTTGCCTGGTGCGCCTTGCCTTTTTCCGTAAGGAGCTGCGCGAGTTTCAGCTCCAGGCCGTCATGGCCTGGATAGCGCTTTGTGAAGTCCTCAAGACGCTTTATGAGAGTGTCTTTGTCGCCCGCCATGCCTATGGCCATGAGCCTTGCCTTTTCAGCCAGGGGGCTCCTGGGATTATTTTTCAGCAGCTCATCCAGGCAGGCCGCGGCGCGCTCAGGTTCTTTAAGCTCCCAGTATGCCCTTGCCTCATAGAAGCATATGTAATCGCCAAGGAACGGCAGGCCAGCCCGGGACGCCCGGAACTCAGAAAGCGCCTGTCTGTCCCGGGCCTCCCGCATGAGGCTGACCGCCATTTTGAAGCGTGAAGCCGCTTTCAGGTTGAGCGCCTCCTTGCTACTGCCGACTTCTGCGGGAGCGGTGTACGGAAGGGGTTTTTTCAGTTTTTTTATGGGAGCTAAAGCAGGACTGTTAGTTAAAGCGGCCGTCCCGGAAGCTGCGGCCAGGCGCGCCATTGCAACCGGTATGATGAAAAACAGGATTAAGACCAAATAAAGCAGCTTTTTCATGCCTGAATTCTGTCCCAGATATCATATCTAAAACATCTTTTTTAAGGCAATATCTTTTTTTAAGGGAAGCGCTGCGCAAGCAATACGTGTTTTATTTTCCGTTTTTCATGAGGCTTTTGAGCTTTGCTCTGGAACGATGTGGCGGACAGAAAAGGCGGCGAGCGGATTCGAACCGCTGCATCGAGGTTTTGCAGACCTCTCCCTTACCACTTGGGTACGCCGCCGGGAGCTTTTCTTCTTTGTGCTCGAATTCCAGAAATTTTTTAGACCCTGAACGGACGGCAGGGGCATAATATATATGGAGCGGGCGACGGGATTCGAACCCGCGACCCCAACCTTGGCAAGGTTGTGCTCTACCAGCTGAGCTACACCCGCATCTGCGACCTTTGTGCGTCTTTGCCCCTGTCTCCGGCGGGCTGGAAGCTATATTATTTACAATCCGGAACAAAAAATCAAGGAACAATTAAAACGGCGGAGGGATGCGCAGGAGGCCGCTTGGATTCGGAGAGGATCAATATGTTTCGAAATGTATCTTTGCCCTGTCAAAAAAAACGGACGCATCGTGCGGGGGCTGGGCCTTTTCCGGATACCCTACCGGCATCATGCACTGGATGCGGAATCTGCCTGGCAGGCCGAGCTCTTTTTTAATAAGCCCCTCCGGGCTTTCCCCCTGTTTCCCGGCCCCGGGGCCGGGAAGCGCGTCCGCCACCTGCACAAAGCATGTGCCAAGCCCCTGGTTTACGGCTTCAAGATAGATATGGGCCGCGCTGATGGAGCAGTCCTCCCTGAAGCGTCTGCCTTTTTCCGTGTCGTAGCAGACTACTATAACGACGGGGGCCTTTTTTGCAAAGCCGGAATAAGGGGTCATCCCGGAAAGCTGCGTTATCATGTGTTTGTCCTTCACCACTATGAACTCGACCGGCCTCAAGTCCTTTGCGGTCGGGGCGAACATGGCAGCCATGAGGACCTCTTCCAGCTTTTCCGGCTCGATGTCCCGCTGCTCAAATGACCTGTGGCTGCGCCTTATCCTTATGGCCTCAAGCATAAAGAGATTTTACCTCATTATTTGGCGCGGTTTCAAAGAGGGCGGATGACAAGCCGGTGTTTTCGCTTGACTCCGCCTGGCAAAGCTGTTATAAATAATTCATGTTTTATATCATGCTCACTGGTCAGGGTTTTTTTGTTTTTGGTAACGGGCGTTCGCTCAGGGGTTGGCGTCTCCAGAGACCGCGGCCAGGGAGGTTTTTCTTTTTCGAGTAGCGTTTGATCTTCAGGAAAAAACTTCGGGCCACGGGGAAGTGAAAAGTTCTTCCCCGTGGCCTTTTTATTTCTTGAAAAAACAAAGACTTCGGCTCCGGATATGGGATATAATCCAACTTCGGGGCCTTTAATAGACAGGGGAACATAAAAATATGGAAATGCAGAGGATTTCGGATGCTGGAGTGACACCAGGCGGGCTGGAGTTTGCGGAGCTTGCCAAAAAGGGCAACCTGGTGCCGGTTTACAGGGAGGTCTTTGCGGACACCATAACGCCTGTTTCCGCCTTCCTGCGGCTTGGCGAACGGCCATCATACCTTCTTGAAAGCGTGGTGGGCGGGGAGAAATGGGCAAGGTATTCATTCCTGGGCCTCTCGCCCAAGACAATGATCAGGGCATGGGGCGACAGGATGGAGATAAGCGGGCAGGGGGGCGATGTACGGACGTTTGAGGCCTCCGACCCTCTTGAGAAGGTCCGGGAATTCCTTGGCGCCTTCAGGCCCGCCCTGCCCGAAGGTTCCACTTTGCCAAGGTTTTATGGCGGTTTTGTTGGGTACCTTGGCTATGACATGGTAAGGTTCATGGAAGAGCTGCCCGGAAAGGGCAGGCCGGGCCTGGACATGCCGGACCTGTTTTTAATGCTGACCGGCGCCATCCTTATATTCGACAACCTCAGGCAGAAGGTAAAGATAGTCGTAAACGTCCATCTCCCTGAAGACGGAAGTCCTGAAGAGGCATATGAGGGGGCGGTGAAAAAAATAGACTCCATCGCCTCCAGGCTTGTCTCCGGAAAGCCGGCCGGGGACATGGTGCGCATGGAGGGGGACCTGGGACTGTCCGGTGCGGCCGGGGCCGGGGGCGCACAGGCTTCCTTCGTATCCTCTTTTGGCGCCAGGGAGGAGTTCATGCATGCGGTGGACCAGGCAAAGCAGTACGTCATGGCGGGTGACGTGGTGCAGGTGGTCCTCTCCCAGCGCTTCCAGAAGGCAACCCCGGCCCATCCGTTCAGCGTATACAGGGCCTTAAGGGCCATAAACCCCTCTCCGTACATGTATTACATAGACACGGGGGACGCACACATCGTGGGCTCCTCGCCGGAGATACTTGTGAGGCTTGAGGAAGACAGGGTCACCTTAAGGCCGATAGCCGGCACAAGGAAGAGAGGGAAAACCCCGGAGGAGGACCAGGCGCTTGAAAAAGAGCTCCTGGCCGACAGAAAGGAGATAGCCGAGCATATAATGCTCGTGGACCTGGGCAGAAACGATGTGGGGAGGGTGTCGGAGACCGGCACTGTGAAGGTGCCGGAGCTCATGGTGGTGGAACGTTACAGCCACGTGATGCACATCGTCTCCAATGTGGAGGGCAGGCTAAGGGAAGGGCTTGGCCCCTTCGATGTGCTACGGGCGTGTTTTCCCGCAGGCACGGTAAGCGGCGCTCCCAAGGTGCGGGCCATGGAGATAATCGATGAGCTTGAGCCTGTGAAACGCGGCCCCTATGCCGGGGCGGTCGGCTATCTGGGTTATTCCGGCAATATGGATACCTGTATAACCATAAGAACGCTTATAATGAAAGAAGGGATGGTGTATGTCCAGGCCGGGGCGGGC
>JAKAMR010000056.1 GCA_021812785.1 Nitrospirota bacterium | reverse complement strand
ACACAAGATTAAACGATTCGAATTTCATTTTGGGTTTTTCTGCCCCTGATATTGCGCTCCCCAAGGCCGAACCCGGCCAGTTCTTCATGTTCGGGGTAAAAAACTGTGAGAAAGACCCGCTTTTAAAGCGTCCCTTCTGCTATTTCAGGAGAAGGGGAAATACGCTGGAGATACTCTATCGCGTGGTAGGCAAGATGACCTCCATCATGAAGGGGCTAAGGCCGGGAGATGAGGTTGAGGTCCTTGGCCCGCTGGGCAATGTTTACCCTATGGCGCAGGCCGTATGTAAAACCCCCCTGGTAATTGCCGGGGGTGTGGGCATAGCGTCGGTCTATCCGCTTATTGAGCGGTTTAAGGGAAGCGCCATCCTTTTTTATGGCGGGCGCAGCAAAAAAGAGATCCTTTTGCGCAAAGAGCTGAGAGCGATCTCAAAAAAACTTGTTGTCGCAACCGATGACGGCTCCATGGGTTTCAAGGGCACGGCCGTGGACGCGGCCAGAGATTTTTTGAATGGCAGAAACCCGGATGATTTTGTCCTTTATTCCTGCGGGCCAAACGGCATGCTCAAGGCTGCAAGCGCGCTTGGCATACAGGGTTATATCGCGTCCGAGGAAAAGATGGCCTGCGGCATAGGCGTCTGCCTGGGCTGCGCCGTAAAGACAAAAGAGGGCTATAAAAGAGCCTGCAAGGACGGGCCGGTCTTTAAGACGGGGGAGATCATTTTTGATTGAGAGGCTTGTTCAAAAAAAACGAAAAATGCCAGGAGATCCGTTTTATGCCAGCCCGGGAAAATAATAATAATAAAAGGCTAGAAGTTAAGCTTGGCAGGCTGAAACTCAAAAACCCGGTGATGACGGCATCAGGCACGGCGGGCTACGGGGCCGAGCTGGCGGAATTTTTTGACCTCTCAAAACTTGGCGCGATAGTGTTGAAGGGCATCTCGCTTACCCCCTGGCAGGGCAATCCGACCCCAAGAATAACAGAGACCCGCTGCGGTATGATCAACTCCATAGGGCTTCAAAACGTGGGCCTGGACGCATTCCTCAGGGAAAAACTGCCTTTTGTGAGGCAATGGGACGTGCCTGTGATCGCAAACATACTTGGCACCAGCGCCGCTGAATACACAAGACTTGCAAGCGCGCTGGAGGAGGCGGGTGTGGATGGCATAGAACTTAACGTCTCCTGCCCAAATGTAAAGGAAGGCGGCATCGCCTTCGGACTGGACCTTAAAAGTTTCGCTTCCCTTGTGCGCGCTGTGAGGGCCAGGGTAAAAAAACCCGTGCTGATAGTAAAACTCTCTCCCGGGGCGCCCGGCATTGAGGAGTTTTCGCGGGCCGCGGAGGGCGAGGGGGCGGATGCCATCTCCCTTATAAATACCATACCCGCCATGGCCATAGACGTAAATACCCGAAGGCCGCTCATTAAAAACAGGATCGGCGGGCTATCCGGGCCAGCCATCAAGCCCATAGCCGTGAGAATGGTCTATCAGGCGTCAAAGGCGGTAAAAATACCGGTTATCGGCATGGGCGGCATAACGACAGGGGAAGACGCCGTGGAGTTCATGCTTGCAGGGGCCACCGCCGTGGCCGTCGGAACTGCCACCTTCATGGACCCGATGGCCGTTTTGAAGGTGGTCCAGGGAATAGGGGCCTGGATGGAGCGCCACGGAATAAAAAAGGCCTCCAGCATAACCGGCGCGATGCTCACCTGATTTTTTAAAAAAATAAATAAAGATGCCCATAACCTTCACAACGGACTTTGGCCTTAAAGACGGTTTTGCCGGGGTGATGAAAGGCGTGGTCCTTGGCATAAACCCTAAGGCATCTATCGTGGATATAAGCCACGAAATAGATCCGGGCAACATCCGGGAGGCCATGTTCGTGCTTGAAACCTCGGTCAAATACTTCCCGAAGGGCTCGATTCACGTTGCCGTTGTGGACCCCGGCGTGGGCTCCGGACGCAGGGGGCTGGTCATTCGTTTGAGCGGGCGCGCGGGCGGGTTTCATCTTGTGGGGCCGGATAACGGTATTTTCACTCCTTTTTTAGGCGCTGCGGAAAAGATAATAAGCATAGAGCGGGAGAAATTTTCCCTCCGGGGAAAGAAAAAAAGCAAAAAGGATTTTAATTTTTTTCAGGGGAGCACGTTTGACGGCCGGGACGTCTTTGCCCCGGCTGCGGCATGGCTTTCTAAAGGCGTGAGGGCGGAGGAATTCGGCCCGGAGGTAAAAGACCCCGTGAAACTGTCCCTCCCGGAGCTTGCCTTTAAAGGCGGAAAGGTCTTCGGCTGCGTCCTTCATGTGGACCGCTTCGGCAACTGCATAACCAATATAGATGCGGGCTGGCTTTTAAAGCTGGGGAAAGAAAAAGAGCAAATCCGGATAAAGGCAAAGGGCCTCACTTTTGGCATCGCGAATTTTTATCTTCAGGCCGGAGACGAAAAAACAAAAACAAAAACAAAAGCAAAAAATCTTTATGGCATCGTTAACTCAAGCGGGCTATTGGAGCTATTTGTCCCAGGGGGAAACGCAAGCCGGAGGCTGGGCCTTGCGCCATGGACGCCCGTAACGGTTTTTTGATCTTTTTTATTCAGGCTCCAAATGGAGATTTTCTCTTATGGCTACCAGCAGCCTGTGTGATATGTATCTGTTGCCATCTTCGCCCACCTTTATCGAGAGCTCTGTTGCCCCAGCGGATATGGAGCTGAGCTCGCTGTTTGCCGCGTCTCCACTGGCAAGCTCGCCCAGGACCACGCCTGAAAGGCTGCCGCTTGCCGCCTTTGTTATTTTTACACCAAAATCCTTATATGCGGCAACCACGGCGGCCTGCACATCTGCGATGGGCCGTTCTATCCTGGAATTCAGGCGCCCTTCGTTGTAGATCTCGCTTCCGGTCGTCTGCTGGTTTTCATATTCGATAACGCTGCATCCGCAGACAAGAATGGCGCAGAAGGCCACGGCAAGAATAAGGAAAAACCTGTTTTTTTTCATTTTCATTTGCCTTTTGCCAGGCCCTCCTTCCAGCCCAATTATTACAGGGATTTAAGGCACAGTCAATTTCTTGGTTTCTTGGTTCGATACCCTGCTAGCTTGCTACAGGGTGATTCATTTTTATTTTTTTGACAGGATTTTTGCCAGGTCTGCGGCGAAAAGGGAAAGCGATTCGTCCCTCGCGCCCATGATAACGAAGCTGTCCCACTGGCCGGCCATATCCAGCACATCCTGCCTGCCGGAGACGGCGGCGGCGGACTTCCCCGTCTCCCGCACCCCGCAGGCGATGTCCTCGCTGGTGATGTCCATGCTCACCGTTCCGCCCTGGTAAAAAATGGGCAGCAGGACAAGCTGGTCTTCCTTCCGCAGGTTTTGGGCGAAGGCCTCTATGTACTCTTTTTTCATCATCCTGACCGGGCCGAAACCGTGGGGCTGGAAAACGTAGCATACCCGGTTTTTGACGGCCCTTATGGCCTCCATGAAGCAAGCGATCTTGTGGGGATTATGGGCGTAGTCGTCTATAACGAGCTTTCCCCCCTCGTTCAGGTGCACGTCGAACCGCCTGTCTATCCCGGTGAACCTGGACATGGGCTCCGAGATCGTACCAAGCGGAACGCCCAGCGTATAGAGCACGGCGATGGCCGAAAGCGCGTTATAGATGTTGTAAATGCCTGGAAGGTTGATTGTGAAGTCAACTCCGTCAACCGTGAACTGGGAGCCGAAAGGCCCAAGCCGGATCTGGCTGGCCATGAACCATGCGGTCGAATGGATGCCGAACGTTACCGCCCCTTCAAGAGAAAGCCCGCGCAGATTGCTGTCATCGGCATTTATTATCACGTTGCCCCTGGTGTTTTGGGCAAGGGCCCTGAACATAAGAGCGGTCTCCTCTATCCCCTTATGGTCCACGTCCAGATTGAGGATGACCGAGTGGAGCGGCCTGTAGTTCACGATGCTGCCATCGGACTCGCACGCCTCCAGCACTAACCACTCGGAGTTGCCCTTGGGCCATTCAGGTTCACCTTTGCGCCATTCGGGTTTACATTCGGACATCCCGCCGGTATTCAAAAAATCCGTGTTTGCAAGGGAGTTGCCAGGGTTGCCCCCATTTTTAAAAGCCTTCACCCTTCCGCCCCCTATGAAATTGGGCCCCAACCCCAGTTCCCTCATAAGGAAAGCCAGAAATCCGGAGGCGGTCGATTTGCCGCTTGTACCTGCTATGGCGATCGTTTTAAACCCGGCTGCAAGCTCCGCCAGATATTGGGGCCTGGTTTTCAGGAGGACCCCTGTGGAGCGGGCCTTCACTACCTCCGGAGTCCCTTCCTCAACCGCCGTGCTCATCACCGCAAGATCAAGAGAGCCGTTTATTCCGGAGCCGTTCTGGGGCAGTATCCTGATATTCTTTCCCTTCAGAAATTTCGCCACAGGGTGTGCGGGGTCTAGGTCAAAGGCCCTGTCCGAGCCGCTTACCTCGTGTCCCCTGTCAGCCATGAAGCAGGCGATGGCCGAAACTCCGCTTCCGCCTATGCCTGAGAAAAATATCTTCAAGTGATTTTTTGGATTTTTTTCCATTTTCTTTTGTGTTTTTTTTACGGAGACGGCTGCTGGTTCTGGGGAGATATCTCGTTTATTTTCTGCTGTCCGGCCATGGAAGACGGGCTGGAGGAGGAATTGGATAAAGGAACGTCTGAGTTCGAGACAGCTGCGGGTGATGCCGAGTTTTGGACGCCGCCCGGCCCTTCCTTCTCCATGACGCTTACCGCCTGGTCCAGCTCCCTGACCACGCCGCGCTTCACCATTATGTCATAGATGGCCTTTGAGCGGCGCTTTACAAAGCCGGTTGGTCTCAACGGGGAGAACCTGATAGGGTTTGGCAGGATTGATACAAGCCGCGCAGCCTCACTGGGCGTAAGCGCACTGGCCGGTTTCCCAAAGTAATGGTAGGATGCGGCCCCGATGCCAAAGATCCCGTCGCCCCACTCGGCAACGTTCAGGTAGAGCTCAAGAATCCTTCTTTTGGATAAGTCCCTGTTGAGCCTCCATGCCAGTATGGCCTCCTTCATTTTCCTCAGAAGGTTCTTCGATGGCGAGAGGTACAGGTTTCTGGCCAACTGCTGGGTTATGGTGCTTGCCCCGAATTTGAACCTGCCCGCCTTGATGTCCTTCACCATTGCGGCCTCCATCGCGTCAAAATCGAACCCGTTATTGCGCCAGAACCGGTCGTCCTCGCTTATGAGGACCGCCTTTTTCAGATAAGGCGATATCCTTGAATATGGCACCCATCTCTGGACAATTTTTTTATCATAAAGACCCTCTTTCCTCCACTGCTTTTCCCTGTAGAGCATAAAGGCGGTCTTTCCGGGGCGTTTTTCTTTCAGGGCAGCTACATCCGGGTAGAAAAAATAAACGCATGTGTCCAGGACCAAAAGCGCCAGGAGGACACCGATAACAACCTTTATTTTTTTCATGCGTTTTTTCTTTTTTAGGACTTCTTTACAAAATCGCCGAAGGCCTTGAGGATTTCAAGCCCCGTTGCCTGGCTTTTTTCCGGATGGAACTGCACGGCAAATACGTTGTCCTTCCAGACCATGGAGGTGTACTCTATCCCGTATTCGGTGGTCGTGGCCGTTATGGCGGGGTCTTCCGGAGCGACGTAATAGGAATGGACAAAATAGAAGCTCGCCCCGTCAGGCCCGTCAGGAATGTCCGCAAGTATGGGGGGACGTTTTTTAATGTTAATGGTGTTCCAGCCCATGTGCGGGACTTTAAGTTCGGGATTTTCCGGAAATCGCAGGACTTTTCCCTTAAAGACGTCAAGCCCTTTGTGTATGCCAAATTCGTGGGATTCGGTAAATAACAACTGAAGCCCCAGGCAGATGCCCAGGAAGGGCTTCCCGGCTTCTATGGACCTTACAATGGGCCCGGCCAGTCCCTGCTCCTCCAGGTTCCTCATGCAGTCCCTGAATGCCCCGACGCCTGGGAGCACTACCCCACTGGCCTCCCGGACGTCCGCGGGGCTGTTCACCACGCGTGCCTCCACGCCCACCTTGGAGAACCCCTTCTGGACGCTCCTTAAGTTCCCCATGCCGTAATCGATGATAGCGATCATTACGAACTAATTATAACTCAAAGAAGAGGTCTTCCGGCAAATGGCGCTGCGACTGTGTCTTAGATGATAAATGCCAGCAGACCCAGGCGGCTTTCGCTTTTTGGGCTTCTTTTGGACCAATGCATGGTCTCTTTCTGCAGGCGCGCGCCTTAACTCATGGCGGCGTTTTGTGAAAGAGGGTTATAATTTAGATATGGCTATATCCAAACAGAAAAATCTACCAAAAAATCTAAAAGTTCAGGAGTTCATGGCGATAAAAGAGGAGCCCTATTACCTGCCCATGGGCAAGGAAATAAAGCTCTTCGAGGCGGCCTGCAAGAACATGATACCGGTGCTGCTGAAGGGCCCTACCGGCTGCGGCAAGACCCGCTTCATGCTCCACATGGCGTGGAAGCTTGGAAGGCCGCTGGTGACGGTCTCCTGCCATGACGACCTTACCGCCTCGGACCTGGTGGGCAGATACCTGGTAAAGGGCGGCGAGACCATCTGGGTTGACGGCCCGCTTTCACGGGCGGTCAAGGCAGGGGGCATCTGCTATCTGGATGAGATAGTGGAGGCCAGGAAAGACACAACGGTTGTCATCCACCCCCTGGCTGACGACAGGCGCATATTGCCCGTTGAAAAAAGAGGGGAAACGCTTACCGCGCCGCCAGAGTTCATGCTCGCCATCTCATACAACCCCGGCTACCAGAGCGTCCTTAAGGAGCTTAAGCAGAGCACAAGGCAGAGGTTCATGGCCCTTGAGTTCAAATATCCGCCGGAGGAACTGGAGGTAGAGATAATAAGGCATGAGTCCGGGGCGGACGAGGCCCTGGCAAAAAAGCTTGTCATGTTCGCGGGCAAAACGCGGAACCTCAAGGACCGCGGACTCACCGAGGGCGCAAGCACAAGGCTTCTGGTGCACGCCGCAAGGCTCATAAATTCAGGTATCGAGCCGGTAAAGGCGTTCGAGGCCGCCATCAGCCTGTCCCTTACCGACGACGCGGAGATGCTTGAGACGCTGTCCGAGATCCTGGACTCAATACTTTAAATGGGGAAAGACGAAAAACAAAAACCCTCTTTACCTCCCGCAACAAAAGGCGAAGATGAAAATAGATCAGCAGGAAAAGTAAAAAGCCTGGAAGAACAAGGGAAAAAACCGTTGCCTCAAAAATGCATCCCCACCCCTGTCTACCCTGAACAAAAGCATCTGAAAGAAAAAAGCGGGGATTACGCCTGCCTTAAGGACGAGCTGGCCAGGAATTTGAGGCTCAATTTTTTTGAGGAGGCGGAGATAGAAAAACTGCTTGGCGGGATCGACGCCTTCGTGGACAAAAAACTTTCCCGCAAGGTGGCGGCGCTTTGCTGCCAGCTTTCAAACACGAGCTCCAACCTGGTTGAAAGGACGCTTGGGCACATAAGGAGCGCGCAGGCCGCGCTGCACGGGGCGGAGCTTGAGACCTGGCTGTCCCGGGCGTTCGACCTGCTTGATTCTTCAGGGCTGCAGCAGGCGGTAAGTTTCATCTCAAAAAGCGGGCCGGACGATCTGGAAAAGATATTTGGAAACAACTTTGCGGTGAAGCTGGAAAGCGTCTCATCCAGGCTGGAGCTGTACCTGAAGGGCATCTCCGGCATGGACTTCCGGGTTGCGGCATCCGGCCTAAAAAACGTCTGCTATACCGATTCTTCCACGATATACCTGCCCGAGCGGCTGGATACGTTCTGCGGGCCCGGAGAGAACAAAAACCTCCTTTTATACAGGCTCATGGCGGCCCACAAATGGGCGCAGGTGGCCGAAGGCACACTGGCCCCTGGATTTGAAGGCACATCCTCCCTTGAAAACTCCGGATACAAAAAACCCTCAGCAGCGATGGAGGCGGAAGCGCCCACCAACCCCCTTGAGCGGTTTCTGTTTTTTGCAGCCTTCGGGGACAGGGATTTTGCCCTGGACCTCTACAATATCCTTGAGGCCATCAGGCTGGATTCCTTTTTGAAAAAGGAGACCCCTGGGCTTTTTGAAAAAGCAAAAAGCCTGAGGCTGATGCTTCTTGAAAACAGGGACCTTCCCGCTGAGCTGTCGCAAAAAGAGAAAGAGAAAAAAACCTTTATTGAGGGCCTTTTTGAGCTTTATCTTGCCGAGGGGGCTGAAGACGCTCCTTACAAGATGCCCTCTGACGAAATGCTTTTGCCGCGGAAAATATGGAGTGAGGCCCGGAAACATAGGTACGCCGGGGAGTCCGCCCTGGCGGCTTTTGAACTCTGCCGGATGGCGGCGGATATTTTTTCTTTTTCCGCTCCCGGCAGCTATGAACCGGCAGACCTGCTTTTTATAGGCCGGCTAAGGCCTGATGAAGTGGCCCGGGAGGAATACGCCAGGCAGCTTGCCCTTCAAAGGAAGTTTGAGGGGATAGTGGCCAAGATAATGGAAATGCCGGAGATGCTGCCAGAGCCCGCCAGGTCCGGGGAGAAAAAACGCGCTCCGTTCAAGCCGCCGGAACCGGGCAAGACGTATCTGCTTATAAGGGGAAAGCTAATAGAGCTTGAGGAAGAGATGCTGCGGAAGATATCAGCCGGCGGCAGCCCGGCTTCCGGAGGGGTTTTGGTGGACGGGGCCGCGGCCGGTGGCAGGCACGTCTACAGGCTGTCTGATCTTTTTGATCTTGCCGGGAAGGAGGAGCCCCCCGGGGCCTCCGTGGAAAAGGCAAGTGGCCTTAAATATGATGAGTGGGACTATCGGCGCGGCGGATACAGAAAGGGTTGGTGCACTCTTTATGAACAGGATGTCCATGCGGGGCATGGGCCGTTCGTGGAGCAGACGTTAAAGAGATATGGGGGATATGTCACCGCGCTCAGAAACAAGTTTGAGCTTCTCAGGCGGGAGCCGCGGCTTCTTCGCCGCCAGATGGACGGTGAGGACATAGATATGGACGCGATGGTGGAGGCCTTGGCCGACATGAAAGCAGGCCTTCTTCCCTCGGGAGAAGACCTCTTTGTCAGGTACGAAAGGAAGGAGCGGGACATCGCGGCGCTTTTTCTTCTGGACATGAGCGGATCTACAAAGGGATGGGTGAACCAGGCGGAGAAAGAGTCCGTGGTTCTCATGTGCGAGGCCCTTCAGGCCCTTGGCGACAGATACGCCATATATGGATTTTCAGGCATGACCAGGGGCAGGTGCGATTTCTACAGGATAAAGAGTTTTGAGGAGGTGTTCGGACCTGCGGTAAAAAAGAGGATAGCGGGCATAGACCCCAAGGATTACACCAGGATGGGGCCCGCCATAAGACACGCCAACTCAATACTGGAGAAGACCGGTGCAAAGACGAGGCTCCTCATCGTGCTTAGCGACGGCAAGCCGGAGGACTATGACGCCTACAAGGGGGATTACGGCGTGGAGGACACCAGAAAGGCCCTGATGGAGGCCAGGGAGCGGGGGGTTCATCCGTTCTGCATCACGATAGACAAGGAGGCCCGCTCATATCTTCCCCGCATGTATGGGGCCGCAAATTATATACTTATAGACAACGTAAGGAAACTGCCCGGCCGGATACCGGAGATATACCGGAGACTTACTGCATGAAAAGCGGAAGATTAATTTCAATCGTCTCAAAACAAGAGGGGTCTGTCTGAAAAACGAGAGATAAAATAAACAGGAAAATAAAAATAAAAAGATCGGGGAGATTCAAAAATGGCGAAGACACTTTTTGCAAAGAGAAGGCGGGCAGCTTAATGGAGCACATCAGGATCGGGAAGACAAAAAGGCTGCTCGCCGGACACCAGTGGGTCTTTTCAAACGAGCTTGCCCAGAGCCCCGCGGGTTTCACGCCGGGGCAGCTCGTCGAGCTCCATGATAACAGGGACAATTTTCTTGGGGTGGGATATGTAAATCCTCATAGTCTTATCGCCATCCGTGTTCTCACCAGGGAGCGTGAGGAAATAGACGCGGCGTTTTTCAGGAAACGTATGCTGGAGGCGGCCCGTTTCCGGGAGAGTTTTTTTGTCAAAGGGGCCAATGCCTTCCGGCTGATCTACAGCGAGTCCGACCGCCTGCCGGGCCTCATAGTGGACAAATACAACGACGTCCTGTCCGTACAAATACTCACCGCCGGGATGGAGGCGCTGAAGGAGATGGTGCTCGAAAGTCTGCACGGTCTTTTTTCTCCCAGGGCGATAGTCTTTAGGAATGACAGCCGGATGAGGACGCTTGAAGGGTTGCCTCTTTACAAGAAGGTAGCGAAAGGGGAACTTGGTCCGTTGCCCGTAATAGAAGAGGAAGGCGTGATGTTCGAGGTAGACCCGCTGGAGGGGCAAAAGACAGGTTTTTTCCTGGACCAGCGCGAAAACAGGGCCGCCCTGAAAAAGATAATCCGGGAAGGCAGAGGGCTGGACCTCTTTTCATACGCGGGCGGATGGGGGGTGCACCTGGCGCATTCCGGGGCCCATGAGGTCACCTGTGTGGACGAATCGGAAAAGGCGCTCGCCATGGCAAAAAGAAACGCGGAGCTTAACGGCCTGGCGGGGAAGATGGAGTTCTTGAAGGCGGACGTCTTTGATTTTTTAAAGGAGAGGGCAAGGGCGGACGGGGAAAAAAAAGACAAGGACAGAAAATATGATTTCGTAGTGCTGGACCCTCCTGCGTTCGTAAAGAGCGGGAAAAAACTGAAAGAGGCGGTAAAGGCCTACACGACCTTAAACGGCTTGTGCATGCGGCTTTTAAAACCGGGGGGGGTGCTGGCCACTTCTTCCTGCTCGTGGCACCTGGGCCAGGCGGAGTTTATGGAGATGCTCAGGGATGCCGCGCACAGGCATGCGGAAGGCAGAAAGATAAACCTGCTTGAGCTTCGCTTCCAGGGGAGGGACCATCCCGCGCTGCTTTCGATGCCGGAGACGGGGTATCTCAAATGCGCCTTTCTGGTGGCTGGCTGAAGGGGACTTTTTGGGGATTCATTTAAAAGGCTGTTCTCCTTTACCTCACGGGGACAAAAGGCGTGTGATTTTCCTGTCCCCCACCGGCCGGTTTTATGGCAGGGTTAAGCTCTATCCATGCGCTTACTATCCCTTTCCCCTTAAGCCAGTAGCTTGTGTCCAGGATGTCGCTTATCCCGTAGACGAACGGCTGGTAAAGGGGCCTTATCTCATAGCCTATGACCGTGCCATCCGGCCCTAATATCCTGGACTGCCTTGTCCAGAGAAAGTTTGGATTTGTGGCGCTGAAAAAACGCACAACCATATTCAGGGCTTCCGGCGCGTCCACATCTTTTACGACCCTGTAATCAAACGGCGGGGCATAAGGCACAATTTTATAAGGACCTCCCTCGATGCCCATGATAGCCACGGTATAGAGGTCCTCCGAGTACCTTCCGCCATAAAGGATCAGGTTATAGCGCAGGTTTTTTTGTATCCGGCCGCCTGGCTCTACCTCCAGCCTTGTCCCTGTTGCGCACGACTGGAGCGCGCACGCCAGGACCATCAGGGCCGCAGGGACAAGGAAGGCCCGAACGGCTGAGACCTTCATTTGCTGAACAGGCCTATGATCTCCGAATGGGCCAGTATATGCCCTTTCATCGCGGCCTCAAGCTCCTTTTTTCCGCTTCCCGGCGCCAGTGAGAATTTTTCCGTGTCCAGCGCATAGAGCTTGAAATGATAATGGTGGGTGCCTGAGGGCGGACAAGGCCCGCCATAGCTTCTTTTCCCCCAGCTGTTTACACCCTGTACCGCGCCTCGAGGTACGGAGTTTGCCTCTATCCTGCCAATGTCTGGATGTATGTTCCACATTACCCAGTGCACCCAGGTGCCGGCGGGGGCATCCGGGTCATCGATTATAAGGGCAAGAGATTTGGCATCCTTGGGCACGTTCTCCAGGGCAAGCGGGGGGTTTGTGTCATTGCCCCTGCAACTGAACACTTCAGGTATGAACCCGTTTGCCGGAAACGACGGGCTTTTTATCTCCATAGCGGTCTTCTTTGCGACTGTCTGGGCCATATTGAACGCCTCCATCATCTGTGCTGCCCTGCTGTTTTCAACGGGGGTGGATACGAGCACCAGAAAAAGGAAAAATACTGCGGCTGCAAGGCCGCCATAAGGCAGCAAAAATTTATTTTCCACTTTGTCTTTGGAAGCTTCCTTTCCATATATGACTTTCCTGACTGGAATTCTATCAGGCTTTTGGAAAATTGCCAGCGGCGCTTTTTTGGTTTTCAGATCCTGCATCGGGGGGGGCAAAAAAAGATCTTTTGCATCAGCCGGGCGTTCGTCCGCGTTTTATATATTTATAGAAAAAAAAGAAAAATATGAAAACGACTACAAGGGCCACGGCCACGTGGCCGATCCTGTGGATGTTTTTTGAAAGAGCGTTTATGCTGTTGCCGCCCGCATACCCTATGCCCACCATGATCACCATTGTAATGAGAGCGGAGGCCATATCAGTCAGGATGAACTTGACGGAGGGCATCTTCAGGGTCCCGCAGGCCAGGAATATCTGCGCCCGGAGGCCCACAAGCTGCCTGCCTATGAGCAGGAAAAATATCCCCCATTTGGAAAACTTCTTCTCCAGTTTCAAAAGGCGCTCCTGGCTGAGTATCCTGCTGAACCTCTTGGTGCTGGTGATCCTGGTGCCGTATTTTTTCCCTATGTGGAACAGGAAAAAATCCATCGTTATAAGGCCCGAAAATGTCGCGGTGAGACCCGCCAGGGGGCTGACTATGCCGGTTGCGATGAATATTCCGCACAGGATAAGGGTGGCGTCTTCCGGAAAAGGCAGCCCCAGCCCTCCCAGCACAAGGAGGGCAAAAAGCCCGACGGCCGGGAAGTGTGCCATTATACTCGGTACTGGATTTAAACTTGCAAGCACAGGCATAAGCGTGTCAATTAAGATAGCACAGGCGCGCCGCCGGAGGAAACCCAAAAAAGCCTAAAAAAGCAAAAAAAGGACGAATGGCCCGCCCGTCATCAAGACGGGGGAAAATTTTAATTTAAAACCGGTGGATGAGCCCCAGTATCCCTATGACAATAAGATAAACAGCCACCAGGTAATTAAGCATACGGGGCACAAGCAGTATCAGGATCCCTATTACGAGTGCAAATAATGCATGGGCCGGGTACATTTTTTATAGACCTCCTTAAGGATTACTTCCGTTTCAATTACAGTTTACCAGCGGGCCATGCGGTGTCCATTTGTTTTTTCAGAACGTGTTTTGTTCAAAAAACCGTGGCATCCCCGTGACCCTCAGTATTCCTGGTATACGGGGGAAGGCAGTATCTGCACGTTGATGGTCTTTTCTTTTGTGAGGAAATAGCTTATCTCGTAATAACTGGCGATATCGTAGCCCGGAGGTTGTGTTGGGGGGCTTACCTGGTACCCTATGGCCTTTCCCTCGTGCATGATGGCTTGCACCCTCAGGGTGCGGACGTCCCTTATCCCAAGCGTACCAGCGGCCTCGCTCATGGCCGTGGTTCCAGGCACGTCCTTTCTTATTTGCCAGCCGTAAGCGGGCGGATTAGGCTGGAACCTGTAGGCGCCTCTTTGCGGATACATGATGATCACAGTGCCCACCTGCGCCTGGTAAACGCCGGTATAAAGCAGAAAAGTATAAGGGCCGCTCAGGGATACGTCATAGGAGGAATATTTTGTGAAGAGCTGCCCCGGCACGCAGGAAGAAAACAGAAGCGCAAACATGCAGAGGATAATCAACAAAGACCTTCCCATAACTGAATGTTATCACTTTTGCAAAGGAAGGTCTTTCAAGGGGAAAAGGCCCCTGGGAATGGGGCCTTGGAGAAAATTCACGGCTTCCGGATTTTTTTAGTCGCTCTTTATCTTTCCGGCCCCGCAGTCGCGGCATAAGGCCCCGCAAATCCTGCCGCCTTTTTCGAGGACGCAGAACCGGTATTTGAAGAAGGATTTTTCCCTGTAATCGTAAATCACTACAAGATTGCCGCTTGCCTTGCCCATGAACAGGGAGGAATCCGCTGACGCGTAGCCCTTGAATGTGTTGCCGCTTATGTTCAGGTAGATGTCCCCGGATAACGAATTGTAGAGGGCGTATCTGGTCCCAAGCTCATCGAACGGCACGGGCTTTTTAAGGGGTGGCCTTATCTCCTGAAGAGAGATGTTGTTTTTATTCAGCAACTCCGCAGCATCCAGATGCCTGCCCTCAATGCATTCATATATGGTTGCGGCGTCATGGCCGAATACCAACCGGCCGGCAAGATAGGAGACACATGCGCGGTACCCAGATTTCATTTTGCCTTCCGTTCCAGAAATATTTTCTTTTCTTGCGGACCGAGTTTTTTCCTTGCGGACTGTGTCTTATGGGCCGGGCCGGCTTTTCTACCGGCCGATCAGCCGCTGCATTCTTATGCTAACCGCTGCACTTCGTGAACCCGCAGTTGTGGCAGACCGCGCAGCCGCTCTCGTGCTCCACGGAGCCGCCGCATTCAGGGCAGGCCCCTATGAGCATGGTCTCCTCGTAAACATGGCCTGTGTCCTTCTTTTTGCCATTGCCATTGCCATTGCCGTTGCCTTCCGTATCTTTCATGTGATACATCTCCAGGGCCTTGGCAATGGCGTCCGAGCAGGACAGTATTTTGCCCCCAGCGCCCCATACCTGCTGGTGGCACTGGATGCCCTTAAGCTGTTTTATGATCTCCTCGTGGCTGACATTCAACCGCAGCGCAAGGGATATGAGCCTTCCAAGCGCCTCCGACTGGCTTGCGGCGCAGCCCCCGGCCTTTCCCATTGAGGTAAAAAGCTCGACCAAATTGCCTTCAGCGTCCTCGTTTATGGTCACATAGATGCGCCCGCAGCCAGTGTACATGCGCCTCGTGGTGCCGCGCAGGGAATCGGGGCGTTTCCTTGGGGCGATCTTGGAGACATCGGCCTTCTGGGAGGCTATCTTTGATTTCTGGGCCTGTTCGGACGCCTGCTCATTTTTCCCGGTGGAAAGCACCTGGCCTTCCCTGGAGCCGTCCCTGTAAACGGTGACCCCCTTGCAGCCAAGGCCGTATGCGAGCAGATAGACGTCCTCCACGTCTTTCCTTGAGGCTTCCCTGGGGAAGTTCACGGTTTTTGAGACAGCGTTATCCACGTGCTGCTGGAAGGCCGCCTGCATGCGTATGTGGCATTCGGGCGTGATGTCGTGGGCGGTCACAAAAAGCTGCTTTATATCTTTTGGTATCTCGTCAAACCCATGAATGCTGCCTGCCTCCGCTATGCGCTCCATGAGGTCCCGTGACCAGAAGCCGCGCTCTTTCGCTATCTCCTCGAAAAGGGGATTCACCTCTATCAGCTTCGTCCCCTCCATTACGGTCCTTACGTAACAGATGGCAAAGAGCGGTTCTATGCCCGAGGAGCACCCGGCTATGATGGAGAGGGTGCCTGTCGGGGCGATGGTGGTGACAGTTGCGTTTCTGACAGCGAACCCTTCCCGGGCGCTGCCATTGTAGTTTGCGAAAACGCCCCGCTCACTTGCAAGCAGATGGGACTCTTCCGTGGCGTGCCGCCTTATGAAGCCCATGACTTCCTGTGCAAGTTCCAGCGCCTTGGGCGAATCGTAAGAAAGCCCCAGCTTTATAAGCATATCCGCCCAGCCCATGACGCCGAGGCCTATCTTCCTGTTTGCCTTGGTCATGCTCTCTATCTCCGGGAGGGGATATTTGTTCATGTCTATAACGTTGTCCAGAAAATGGACCGCAAGGCGGGTGGTGCGGGCAAGCTCCTCCCAGTCCACCTCTGCGTCTTTTACCATCATCGACAGGTTGATGGACCCCAGGTTGCAGGACTCATAGGGCAGAAGCGGCTGCTCTCCGCACGGGTTCGTGCTCTCGATCGTCCCCACATTGGGGGTGGGATTGGAATCGTTTATCCGGTCTATGAAGACAACGCCCGGCTCCCCGTTGCCCCAGGCGTGGTCCACGATCTTATCGAACACCTCCCGCGCGCTGATCTTTTTTACGACCTTGTTCGTGCGGGGATTGACAAGTTCATACTGCCCGTCTTCCTGAAGGGCGGTCATGAAGCCGTCAGTTATGGCCACAGAGATATTGAAGTTGTTCAGTTTCGTGTTTACGTCCTTGCATCCTATGAAGGAGAGGATGTCGGGGTGGCTTACGGAGAGCATCCCCATGTTCGCGCCCCTTCTGGTGCCGCCCTGCTTCACGGCCTCGGTGGCCGTGTCAAAAACGGTCATGAAGGAGACGGGCCCCGAGGACACCCCTTTTGTGGAGCCCACAACGTCTCCGCCCGGGCGGAGACGTGAAAAGGAAAATCCCGTGCCGCCCCCGGACTTATGTATGATGGCCGCATTCTTTACGGCATCAAAGATGGACTCCATGGAGTCGGCTACAGGCAGGACAAAACAGGCTGAGAGCTGCCCCAGCCTCCTGCCGGCGTTCATAAGGGTGGGGCTGTTCGGCAGGAAGCGAAGCCCGGTCATCGCACGGTAAAACTCCTCCGCCAGCGCGCCTACTTGCTCTTCTCCCGCCCCATATTGCCTGTCCGCCCCGGCAATAAAACCTGCGACCCTGCGGAAGAGATCTCCCGCGGTCTCTACCACGTCACCTTCCTCGTTTTTTTTAAGGTAACGCTTTTCCAGAACTTTTAAGGCGTTTGGAGCAAAACCAAGCCCCGCATTTTCAATACCTGTGCTTTTAAAAGATGATTCCATTAGAAATTCCCCCTCCGCCTCTGACTTTTCCCCACGCGGCAGTAAAGCATTTTTCCACTTGGATATGACAGCCATATAGTGGTTTTTTATTTTTGATGGTCTATTAAAGCACTAGATGTTGTATGTAGTCAAGGGGGAAAATGCACTTTTTGGAAGCTCTTGTTTTAAAAGATTTTTTGCCGTGAAAAAGGTGTTTGCGGATTGTGGATGAATAACGTATGGGAAGGCTTGCATTGTTTCTGGAAAGTGATAAGATGAAATCATGTAATTTAGTCAGCATATTATTTAATAATTACAAGACTTTCTAAATTTAAAAAAATCAGGTCTTTTAAATTTTTGCTTGACAGGGATTTTTAAAAGTGATAAGAATTAAATAGCTTAATTAAGCGCCTCGTTACCTCCCCAATCTAGCTGCTGTCTTCAGGACAGCAGCTTTTTTTTGCCCCGCCCACCGTCTAAGGATGTGTTTGGGAGGTTTTTAGATTAGATTAGATCTGTATCAGTTCGTAATCCGGGGAGCCCAGCCCAAGTTTTCGGGCATGTTCTATCTGGACGCGGTAGTCTTTTTTGTGCAGCTCTAAAAGGATATCGTCCCCCTGTTTTAGCCCGCTGTCCGACGCGGCGGACTCCGGCAGGGGAGGGCTGCCCTGCAGCATATCGATGCTGGCCTGTTCCACGGCCACCAGATCATCAGAGACCAGTATGCCCTTGTCCTGCACCACGGGCACGTCCGTCCCCGGCATGCAGTCGCATTCAGGCTGTATATCGGTAAGGAAATTTACGTATATGACCTTCCCAGGCTTGAAGGTGCCCAGCACCGCCTGCGCCGCCTCTGCCAGCCCCTGCATGAACTGTACGGGGTCCGCCTCCTCATGCGCTATCGCCTGGCCCGGGCAAACCCTGGTGCATCTTCCGCACCTCCAGCACCGCTCATCGGCGTACTCGAATTTTTTCCCTTCCTTGCCGAAAGTTATGCACTCCAGCGGGCATATGTCTTCACACTGGTAGCAGAGCTGGCATTTGTCCTCGTCCCAGAAAAGCCTGCCTTCCCCCAGGGAGTGCATCGCCCCCCTGCCGCATCTCCAGCCGCAGCCGCGGTGCGAGGCGCTTACCCCTCCCATTGCAAGGTTTTTTATCGCTCCCGCATAGCCGGAGTTGATGTGCCCCTTTATATGGCTGCAGACCACCATGGCCGGGGCGTCGTGTATGAGAGAGGCCACGGCGACCTCTCCAAGGATATCGCCCGCCTTCACCAGTATGTTGTCCCTGCCGTAAAGCCCGTCGGCAAGCACAACGGGCGCACCCACTGAAAGTTGGTTTATGCCGTTCCGGGTTGCGATCTCCAGGTAATCGAGGCCGCTGATTCTCACCGTGTCCGTCACGAAGGGTTTTGCCCCAGCCGCCTTCAGGGCGGAAACGACCCTGGACAGAAAGACCGGCCTTATGATCCTGTGGGCCCCGGCAGAGCCAAAATGGGTCTTTACCGCCACCCATTCGTCCTTTTCAAGGCGGCCGGCCAGGTCCATCTTCTCCAAAAGGCGGTCCAGCTTGCCGGGCAGGCTCTCCTCCTGCTTCCACTTAAGCACCCTGGCGGAGGCAAAATAGACGGGTTTCTGTTTTTTCTTTTTACTCATTGGAGGCTCCTGTCATAGAGTTCCTTTTTTGAAAGCCCGTAGCTTTTGGCAACAGTTTTTACCGCCTCTTTCCTGCCGGTCCCCTTTTTCATCAGGGCCCTGACCTCGGCCACCGCCTCCTCGATTGGCGGGTGTTCAAGGCGCTTCTGCCTGCCCTCCACCACTATCACGTATTCCCCGGCAATTTTTTTATTCTCAAGCGCCTCTCGAATGTCCCGCAGGCTCCCCCTTACGACCTCTTCGTGCATCTTCGTGAGCTCTTTTACAAGGGCGGCCTTCCTGTCCTGAAAGACCAGGACATCATCCATGCAGGAAAGGGTCTCCATCAGCCTGTGGGGGGCCTCGTAAAAGATGAGAGTACGCTCCTCCAGGGCCAGTTCCTTTAGTTTTTTGATCCGTTCATTTTTTTTGGTGGGCAAAAAACCTATGAAGGTGAACTCGGCCGTATCAAGGCCCGATATGGTAAGCGCAGAGATCGAGGCGCTTGGCCCCGGCACTGCAATTACCTCGATCCC
>JAKAMR010000055.1:5787-18907 GCA_021812785.1 Nitrospirota bacterium | reverse complement strand
TCCCCTGGAGGTGGCCTCCGTGAGCAGCGAGGCCAGGGAGGTCTCGAAGGCCATCGGAATGAGCTAT
This sequence comes from Nitrospirota bacterium, assembly GCA_021812785.1. The sequence goes on along the minus strand of JAKAMR010000055.1, from coordinate 18,840 downwards.
TCCCAGGTGGCCGCGAAGATGGCCCCCGACGGAAAGAAGCGTTTCGTCTGGATAGAGAGAAAACTCACCGATGAGCAGTCGGACGCCATGAAGGCCATGGGGCTTGGTCCTGGCCTGGGCTTTATAGAGGAGTCCAGGCGGTATTATCCGGAGGGGGGGCTGGCCGCGCAGGTGCTTGGCTACCTGAACATGGACAACAAGGCGCAGGACGGCGTTGAAAAGGAATACACAAAGACGCTTACCGACAAGGGCGGCAAGGTGGTTGTGGAAAGGGACGCCACGGGGAAGATACTCTCCCAGGGCGTGCAGATGGAGTCCCAGGGCGACAACGTTGTGCTTACCATAGACGAGGGGCTCCAGTACATTGCCGAGACCGCGCTTGACGAGGCGATGAAAAAATGGCAGGCGCGGTCTGCCACTGTGATAATGATGAACCCCTACACCGGGGGCATACTGGCCATGGCGAGCAGGCCCAGCTTCGACCCGAACGACCCCGGCGAGTATCCCGCCGCCGCAAGGAGAAACAGGGCTATCATGGACCTCTACGAGCCTGGCTCCGTCTTCAAGATAGTCATGAGCTCTGCGGCCCTTGAAAACCGCATCGTCACGCCGGAGACCGTCTTCAACTGCCACGGCGGGGTGTTCACTGTGGACGGCAGGACGTTCCACGACGTCGACAGAAACGGCATGCTTACCTTCGAGCAGATAATACAGAAGTCCTCGAACGTGGGCAGCATCCAGGTGGCGCTCAAGCTGGGGGCAAAAAGATATTACAAATACCTGAAGCTCCTGGGGTTCGGGCAGAAAACAGGAATAGACCTGCCCTCGGAGTCGGGCGGCTACGCGAGGTTCCCGCGCACCGACGTGGCCCTCGCCTCAATGGCGATAGGCTATGGGGTCGCGGTCACCCCTCTTCAGGTGCTCAGGGCCTATTCCGCCATCGCAAACGGCGGATATCTGGTGACACCCCATGTGGTCTCCAGGATAACCTCTCCTGACGGCCAGGTGATAAGCAGCTTCGTGGGACAGCCGGTAAGGGTGTTAAGGCCGGAGACCGCCGCCACCTTCAAAAAGATACTGAGCCTTGTCACCCAGAAGGGCGGCACCGCGCAGGAGGCCGACGTGGATGGCAATGCCGTCTGCGGCAAGACCGGCACCGCCAGGCTCTTTGACCCGCGGACCGGCAGGTACTCAAACAAGTATGCAAGCACATTTGTGGGCTTTGTCCCTGCCCGCGACCCGAAGATAGCGATGATAGTAGTGTTCAAGGGCGCAAAAGGATCCATATACGGCGGGGTGGTAGCAGGGCCTGTGTTCAGCAGCATCGCTGAGAAGGCCTTCGCTTATCTGAACGTTCCGCGCGACGACGCAAACCAAAACAATATGGTCTATGTCGGAAAGGACGAGCATGGAGTTGTCTACACTCCTTGAAGGAGTAGAAATAAAAGGCATCAGCAACGCAGATGGCCTTGAGATAACAGGCCTTGCAATAGATTCCAGGCGCGTGCGGGCCGGGGACCTTTTCTTTGCCCTTAAGGGCGGCAGGACGGACGGCAACGCTTTCATAAGAGATGCCATAGGAAAAGGGGCCAGGGCGGTCCTGACGGACCGGAGGGCACAGCAGGCGGATATGATTCCGGCTTCGGCCGCGGTCGTGCAGGTGGAGGACGGACGGGCGGCGCTTGCCAGGGTGGCCGCAAATTTCCATAAAAACCCGTCAGGCAGGCTTGCCGTCACCGGCATAACCGGCACGAACGGCAAGACCACCACCGCGCTTCTTGTCCACGGCGGCCTGGGCCGGCTCGGCAAAGGCGCCGGGCTCATAGGGACCATAAAATACATTGCGGGGGGCAGCGAAAGGCCGGCCTCGCATACGACACCCGAGGCTCCGGACTTTCAGTCCATGCTTGCGGAAATGGCGGCCGCCGGGCAGGGCTATGCCGTGGCCGAGGTCTCCTCTCACGCGCTTGCGCAAAGGCGGGTGGACTGCACATCTTTCAAGGTGGCGGTGTTTACGAACCTTACCAGGGACCACCTCGATTTCCATAAGACGATGGAAAACTATTTTGAGGCCAAAAAAAGGCTCTTTGCCGGGCTTTTGGCGGGCGATGGCTGCGCTGTCATAAATTATGACGACCCGTTCGGGAAAAGGCTCGCAGGCCATGTGCAGGACAAAAGGGTCCTTGCCTACAGCGCCGCGCTGCCCGGCTCCGGTGAAGGAGCCTCTCCGGTTGCGGGCGCATCCATAAGGGCGGAGAACATACAAAACCTGGCCTCAGGGCTCCGTTTCGACATCCTTTTTGAGGGCGGCAGGTTCCAGGTAAGCTCCCGCCTCATAGGCGCGCACAACGTTTATAACCTGCTTGCCGCCTTCGGGGCGCTCTCCGGGCTTGGTTTCAGCCCGGAGGAGGCCATAAGGGGGCTTGAGTCCCTTGAGGGCGTAAATGGCAGGTTCGAAAAAGTGGAGTGCGGCCAGGACTTTCTTGCGGTCATAGACTATGCCCACACGCCCGATGCCCTCGAGAGGCTGATACAGGCCGCGCGGGCCGTTTCCCGCGGCAGGGTAATAACCATGTTCGGCTGCGGAGGGGACCGGGACAAGGGCAAGCGCAGCCAGATGGGACTGATAGCCGCGACGCTCTCGGACTTCTCGGTTATCACCTCGGACAACCCGCGCAGCGAAGACCCGGCGGATATCATCGAAGACATAAAAAAAGGCATACCCGAGGACAGGGCAGGCCGCTTCGAGGTGATAGCGGACCGCGCGGAGGCTATCGAAAGGGTAATAGGGATGGCGCGCGCGGGAGACGCGGTCCTGATCGCGGGCAAGGGACACGAGGACTATCAGGAGGTAAACGGCGTGCGCAGCCCCTTCAGCGACCGCCTTGCCGCCGTGAGGGCGCTGGAGAAAAGGAAATGACCGATACCTTCCTTCTTCTGGATATGGAAGAGATCCTGGGCGCGACGGGCGGAAGGCTCCTGCAAAGCGGGGCCGTCCATTTTACCGGCGTCAGCACGGACTCAAGGGCCATAGGCGGGGGGGAGCTGTTTGTTGCCCTCAAGGGAGACCGCTACGACGGCAACGATTTCCTGGCCGCCTCGCTTGAGCGCGCGTCGGGGGCAATAGTAAGCCGTGAGCCGGATATGCCCCTTCCAGCGGGAAAGGGCGTCGTGCTTGTGCCCGACACCTTGAAGGCCCTGCAGCAGATGGCCCGCCGTATACGGATGAAAAAACCCGGCATGCCCGTGGTTGGCGTTACGGGCTCAAACGGCAAGACCACCACAAAGGAGCTTGCCGCCTGCGTGCTTGGCGCAAAAAAGTTCATGCCGCTTTTAAAGAGCCATGGCAACCTCAATAACCACATAGGGCTTCCCCTTAACCTCTGCCGGCTTGAGGCCCCGCATCAGGCCGCGGTGCTCGAGATGGGCGCAAGCAGGCCGGGGGACATACAGGAGCTTTGCGATATAGCGGAGCCCACCCACGGCATCATCACCAACATAGGCCGCAGCCATCTGGAGGGTTATCCGGGGGGCATGGAGCAGATAGCGGACACCAAGCTCGCCCTTGCCAGGGCCGCAAACACGGTCATCTACAACGCTGATGACCCGGTCTTGAGCAGGGCTGTGGACGGTGAGTTCCGGGGGCGGAAGCAAAAGACGCTCATAAGCTTTGGCATACGGGAGGAAGCCCGTCTGCGGGCCAGCGCAATAGAGATGGACGCCGGCGGAGCGGCTTCGTCCTTCGGGCTTTCGGCGGGAGGGCCGGTTGTCCGGGCAAGGCTTGAGGCGCCCGGGCTTTTCAATGTTTATAACGCGCTTGCCGCGGTAGCGGCCGGCCTGGCTTTCGGCATCGGGCTGGAGGAGGCGGCGGAGGCCCTGGAAGAGTTCCGCGGCGTGCCGATGAGATATGAGATAAGGGAGCTTGGCGGCGCAACGCTGCTTAGCGATGTATACAATGCAAACCCGGCCTCGATGGAAGAGGCGGTAAAGGAGCTTGTAAGGCTCAGGCGCGGCAGGGCTGTGGCCGTGCTTGGGGACATGCTTGAGCTTGGCGGCTATTCGGAGGAGGCCCACAGGGGGCTTGGCGGGCGTCTTGGCGTCCTGCCCGTAGACGTATTCATAGCGGTTGGGCCGATGATGGGCCTGGCCCTGGAGGAGTTCAAAAATGCCGGGGCCGGCAGGCTGGCCATCGCCTGCGAAGATTCCGCGCGGGCCCAAAAGGAGCTGATGGCGAATCTGAGGCCGGGCGACACGGTACTCATCAAGGGATCGAGAGGAATGAAGATGGAAAAAGTCTTGCCGGAGGGAAGTAAGGCGGATGCTTTATAGTCTTTTCTATTATCTGCACAACTGGATAGGGCCGTTCAACGTTTTCAGGTATATAACCTTCAGGGCCGCGCTGGCCGCCTTTACCGCGGCCGCGATTTCTTATTTAATGATGCCATCTTTCATAAGATGGGCCAGGAGCATAGGCAACACGCAGGCCATACGGCAGGACGGCCCCTCAAGGCACCTGGCCAAGCAGGGCACCCCCACCATGGGCGGCATCGTGATAGCGGGCAGCATTCTTGTCTCGGTGCTCTGCTGGGGGGACCTTCTTAACGGTTATGTCCTTATAATGATGCTGGCAACGGCCGGATTTTCGGCCATAGGGCTTTGGGACGACTACCTGAAGGTAACGAAGAAAAACCCAAAGGGGCTGGCCGCAAGGTACAAGTTCGGCCTCCAGATATTGCTTGCGATTGCCATCGGCACTATCGTCTATCTGAACCCGCACGATCCGTACGCCGACATGCTGTCCGTCCCGTTTTTCAAGAAATGGCTTTTATACCTTGGCATAATGTATGTCCCGTTTTCGGTGCTCGTGATGGTGGGCTCTTCAAACGCGGTGAACCTGACCGACGGGATAGACGGCCTTGCCATAGGCCTGGTGGCCATAGCGACCCTGGCAAACGGCGTACTCATATACATATCCGGGCACAAGGGGCTCTCCGGGTACCTGCATGTGCTCCATCTTCCGTATGCGGGCGAGCTTACCGTTTACTGCGGCGCCGTGTTCGGCGCCGCGCTGGGCTTCCTGTGGTACAACTCCTATCCGGCCGACCTCTTCATGGGGGATGTGGGCTCGCTTGGGCTGGGGGGCACGCTGGGCACCCTTGCCGTGATATCCAAGCAGGAGATAATACTTGCGGTGGTGGGCGGGATATTCGTGGTGGAGACGCTTTCCGTGATACTGCAGGTGATGTCCTTCAAGCTGACGGGCAAGAGGATATTCAAGATGGCGCCGATACACCATCATTTCGAGCTTAAGGGGTGGGCTGAGCCCAAGGTGATCGTAAGGTTCTGGATAATCGGGATAATACTTGCGCTCCTGTCCCTGACAACTTTCAAGGTGAGCTGAAAAATGGAAAAAATGGCACCGTCCGGTTTTGAGGGTAAAAAGGTCCTGATATTCGGGCTTAAAAGAAGCGGCGCGGCTTCCGCGCTCGTCCTCTACCGCCTGGGTGCAAAGGTGTCGGTCACGGACATGAAGACAGAACAGTCGGGAGAGCTGGACCCGGAGCTGGCAAAGCTGCCCGCGGACGCCGGGCTTTTCCTTGGCGGCCACCCCGTGGAGGCGCTTGACGGCGTTGACCTTGTGGTAGTGAGCCCGGGGGTGCCCATGGGCATTGCCGCGCTCAGGCAGGCCTCCGCAATGGGCATAGAGATCATAAGCGAACTTGAGCTTGGCTTCAGGCTGTTCAAGTCCGCAGACCCGCTTGCCGATTTTTATGCGATCACCGGCACAAACGGCAAGTCCACTACTACCGCCCTCCTGCACTACATCCTTGAGAGGTCCGGGCGGCGCGCCTTTCTGGCAGGAAACATTGGCTATGCGCTCTCCGGGCTTTTCCCGGAATTCGCTTCGGAACTCCAGAGCAGGCGCGAGGAGGGACATGCCGGCCCGCCCTCCGTTGTGGTCGAGGTGTCCAACTTCCAGCTTGAGGGCATCAGGGATTTCAAGCCCAGGATAGCGGCGGTGCTGAACCTTGCGCCAGACCACCTGGACCGCTACAGGGACCTTGCCGCCTATTACGAGGCCAAGATGAGGATATTTGAAAGGCAGGACGAGGGCGATTACCTCGTTTTGAACGCGGACGACCCGAACATTGAGATGATAAATGGCAGGCTCGGGAAGGCCGGGCGGGGGCCCAGAGTCGTGCGGTTTGGCAGGGCGGAGGGCAGGGAAGGGAAGATATTCGGGCTTTACGCCGCAAGGGGCTCCGTTTACGTGAACCTGCCCGGCATGGACATGGAGCTGATCAGGGCGAGCGACATAAGGATAAAAGGCGCACATAACCTGGAAAACGCCATGGCGGCCTCGGCAATGGCCCTTCTGGCCGGGGTGCCCGCGGAGTCGGTGCGCGCCGCGCTTGCGGAGTTCCCGGGGCTTCCGCACCGGATGGAATTCATAAGGGAGCTTGACGGGGTCTCTTACATAAACGACTCGAAGGGCACGAACCCGCCTGCCGTCTTGCGTTCGCTGGAGAGCTTCAGGGGCAGGGGGAAAACGGTGATTCTCATCGCAGGCGGAAGGGACAAGAACGGGGATTTTGGCAGCATCAGAAACGAGGTGGAAAGAAGCGTAAAACTCCTGGTGCTGATCGGGGAGGCAAGCGGCAAGATCGCGGCCGCCCTTGAGGGTGCGGCTCCCATCGAGCGCGCCCAGGGGCTGGAGGGTGCGCTCAGGATCTCGAGGCAGGCCGCAAGCCCCGGGGATGTGGTGCTGCTTTCTCCGGCCTGCGCGAGCTTCGATATGTTCAGGGACTTTGAGGACAGGGGGGAGAAATTCAGGCAGGAGGTGCAGAGGCTTTGAATTCCGGGCCGGAATTTTCCTTTGGCGGATCCGGCAAGCCCGACAGGGTGCTGATGGCCCTGACCGCCGCGCTCGTCGTTTTTGGCGCGCTGATGATATATTCGAGCACGAGCGTTGTCACCTACGCGATGAGGGAAAGGCATGCAACCACGTCGCTCTTTTATTTCAAAAGACACGTCATGACCATTTTCCTTGCACTGGCCGCCGGGGCCGCGGCATACAGGATAAAACCCGGTCTGCTTGGCAGACTTTCCCCTTTTCTGCTTGTGGCCTCGATGGGGCTTCTGCTTCTGGTGTTCACGCGGTTCGGCATATCGGCCGGGGGGGCGCGGAGGTGGCTCAGGGTGTGGCCCTCCACCTTTCAGCCCTCGGAGGTTGTCAAGCTGGCGATGGTCATCTTCCTGGCCTGGTATCTATCGCGGGATTTTTTCGAGCCGGACAGGCTGTGGAAGGTCCTTCTGCCGGTGGGGGTGATGGGAATGTTCGGCGTGGTCTTTTTGAAACAGCCGGATTTTGGCGGCACCCTCACACTTGCCTTCATTACCATATCCATGCTTTTTCTGGCCGGCGCCAGGCTCCGGTATCTGGGAGGCCTGTTGCTTTGCCTTGTCCCTTTCGCTTTCTATCTTGCCCACAAGCCCTATCGCTGGAGGAGGATAATATCCTTCCTGAACCCATGGGCAGACGCGCGCGGGGCGGGCTTCCAGCTTGTCCAGTCGCTCATAGCCCTTGGGAGAGGAGGGTTTGGCGGCGTCGGTTTGGGCAAGAGCATGCAGAAACTTTCCTTCCTGCCCGAGATGCACACGGACTTCATTTTCTCGATAATCGGGGAGGAGCTTGGCTTTTTTGCGGCAAGCCTGGTGGTGGTGGCCTTCTGTGCGCTTTTTCTGAGGAGCGTCCGGATAGCAAACAGGATGAGCGAGAAGTACCATTTCCTGCTTGCCTGGGGCATCGCGCTCATGATAGCGCTTCCCGCATTCGTTAATTCCTGCGTGGTCACGGGGCTTCTGCCCACAAAGGGGCTTCCGCTTCCGTTCATAAGCTACGGGGGGTCTTCCCTTATCGTGAACCTTATGGCGATGGGCGTACTGCTTAGGCTTTCAAAGGGTGAGCCGCCAAAGGCGGCCCCGGACCGTCTTAAGGAGATGCTTGAAAAGAAGAAGGCCCGGCGCAGCATATATGGGGCGGGGTTTTAGCGCATGAGGGTGGTAATAGCAGGAGGCGGAACGGGAGGCCATCTGTTTCCGGGGCTTGCCCTTGCGGAGGAGCTTGAGAGGCAGGCGGGCGCGGAGATAGTGTTCATGGGCACGGAAAAGGGGCTGGAGTCAAAGGTCATCCCCAAAAAAGGCTACCAGATCATATTCCTGCCAGCCGAAGGCGTGGCGGGCAAATCCGGCACGGCAAGGCTCAGGGCGGTGGCAAAGATAGTGTCTTCGGTCATGAAGGCAAAAAAACTGCTTGGCTCCATTGAGCCGGACATAGTCGTTGGCACCGGCGGCTACGTCTCCGTAAGCCCCGTCCTGGCTGCCTGGCTTTCATCCATACCGGTGGTGGTCATGGAGCAGAACGTGTTTCCGGGGGCGGCAAACAGGTGGCTTTCAAAGATAGCGGGCGCGGTGGCGGCAACATATATGGAAAGCACGCAGTTTCTGCCCAAGGGCAAGACCTTTCTGACAGGCAACCCCGTGAGGGCGGAGGTGCTTTCCGCCTCAAGGCAGGATTCCTTCGGATTGTTCGAGCTTGCCCCCGAGGGGCTTTTCACGATCTTTGTCTCGGGAGGCTCTTCAGGGGCCACCAGCATAAACAGGGGGGTCACCGGCGCGCTTGAGCATCTGCAGGACATGAAGGAGCGCGTGCAGTTTCTGCACCAGAGCGGACAGAGGGACTACCAGGCGGTACGGGAGGCATACAGGCGGCAGGGCTTCAGGGCGATGGTGGTGCCTTTCATCTACCAGATGCCGGAGGCATACGCGGTGGCGGACCTTGTGATATCGAGGGCCGGGGCGACGACGCTGGCAGAGCTGACCGCCCTGGGCAAACCCTCCCTCCTTGTGCCCTATCCGCATGCCGGAGCGCACCAGGAGTTCAATGCAAAAAAACTGGAGGCCTTTGGCGCGGCGCGGCTCCTCATGGACAGCGAGCTTTCCGGGGACCGCATGGCCCGGGAGATAAGGTCTCTTGTTGACAGCGAAGCGGAAAGGAACGAGATGGCGTCAAAGAGCAGGGCCATCGGGCAGCCGGAGGCCGCAAGGAAGGCGGCGGAGCTCGTGATGAGCCTTGCCAGGCTCAGGAAAAAAGGATGAGGAAAAGAAAGGTAATCTGACAGATGTTCAAGCGATATAAATCCATTCATTTCGTAGGCATCGGCGGCATCGGAATGAGCGGCATAGCCCAGGTGCTGCAGACCCTGGGCTACCGGGTGACGGGCTCGGACATGAGGGCCTCCGAGACGACGGAGCGGCTGGCTTCCATGGGGATAGGCGTCACTATAGGGCACAGCCCCGAGAACATAAAGGACGCGCAGGTGGTGGTGATATCCTCTGCCATCGGCAGCGAAAACCCGGAGGCGATGGAGGCCTTGAGGCAGGGCGTTCCGGTCATCCCCAGGGCGGAGATGCTTGCGGAGCTGGGCAGGCTCAAATACGGCGTCCTGGTGGCAGGCAGCCACGGGAAAACAACCACCACTTCGCTTGTTGCCACGGTGCTGGCCAGGGCCGGCCTTGACCCCACGGTTGTCATTGGCGGAAGGCTCAACGCCCTTGGCAGCAACGCGCGCCTGGGACAGGGGGAATTCCTGGTGGCGGAGGCGGACGAATCTGACGGCTCGTTCCTGAAACTCTCGCCCACCGTAGCGGTAGCCACGAACATAGACCGCGAGCACATGGAGTTTTTCAAATCGATGCATGCGCTGCGCGGAGCGTTCCTTGAGTTTTTGAGCAAGGTCCCCTTCTACGGGCTTTGCGTGGTCTGCACGGAAGATGCGCGGCTGAGGGAGCTTGTGCCGGACATAAGGAGGCGCACCCTTACCTACGGCTTTTCCCCGGAGGCCGACCTCCGGGCGGCAAACATAGAAAAGGGCGCGATGAGCACGGAGTACGACGTGCTGCTTAAGGGCAGGAGCAAAAAGCTGTTCAGGGTAAAGCTCCCCATTCCGGGCGAGCATAACATCTTGAACAGCCTGGCCGCCGTAGGGGTGGGCCTGGAGCTCGACGTGAGCCCCGACGCCATAAGGGAGGGTCTTCAGGCCTTCCAGGGGATAGGCAGGAGGCTCGAGCTGAAGGGGCGTCACTCCGGGGTGAGCGTATATGACGATTACGGCCACCACCCAACCGAGGTGCGGGCCACGCTCAGGTCTCTCAGGGAGGGGATCGGTGCATCGAGGCTCTTCGTGGTCTTCCAGCCGCACAGGTTCACGCGCACAAGGGACCTGATGGCGGAGTTTGCCGTCTCGTTTGCGGACGCGGACCGTCTTCTCCTTCTGGACATCTACGCAGCCGGGGAGCGTCCGCTTGAGGGGATCACCTCGGAGGCCCTCTTTGGATTGATAAGGCGCGAGATAGGGGAAAAGGGCAGGTATGTGGGGCAGATAGACAAGGCGCTCGAATACCTGCTTCAAAACGTGGCCCCGGGTGACGTAGTTTTGTCCCTTGGAGCGGGAGACGTATGGAAGGTCTCTGAAGGCCTGGTGAAAAAGCTGGCCGGTGAAAGTACATAAGAAAGATATGGGCAGGCAGATAAAAGGGGTGGACGTAATGTTCGGCGAGCCCATGGCCGGACATACGTCGCTTCGCATAGGCGGGCGTGCGGAGATATTCGCCATACCCGAGGACACGGAGGCGCTTTTGAGGCTTCTTGATTATGCCTCCGGGATGCCGGTATTTCTGGTCGGGGGCGGCACCAATCTGCTCGTTTCGGACGGGGATATAAAGGCGCTCGTAATATCCACGGAGCAGATGAGGGGCATGGAGATCCTTGAGGATGCGCAGGAGGGCGGCGTGGTGGTCTCGGTTGCGGCGGGGGAACCGCTTAAAAGGGTCCTGGCCTTCTGCATGCAAAACGGACTGGCCGGGCTTGAGCCCCTTGCTGGCATCCCGGGGAGCATCGGAGGCGCTGTGGCCGGCAATGCCGGGGCGCACGGGCTCCAGACAGGCGATATCGTGCGAAGCGCGCTTGTCGTGGATTTGCCGCCTGCGGGAGGCGGGCAGGCAGAAGCAAAAAGGGTATCGAGGGAGGCTTTGGGGTTTAAGTACAGGGGGTCATCGGTCCAGGGGGCCATCACGGGCGTGGAGCTTGTCCTGAAAAAAGGGGATGCCGGGCAGATAAGGGAGCTGATGGACAGAAATTTCGAGACGAAGAAAAAGACCCAGCCCCTGGTCGCGCGCTCGGCGGGCTGCGTCTTTAAAAACCCCGAAGGAGACGCGGCGGGCAGGCTGATCGAGGAAGCCGGGCTTAAGGGCGCCCGCGTGGGGGACATAGAGGTAAGCATGGTGCATGCGAATTTTTTCATTAACACGGGCAAGGGGACGGCGGCGGATTTCACCGCGCTCATGCACAAGGTGCGCGACGGGGTGTTCAGGCGCACAGGCGTGTCCCTGGAGCCGGAGATAAGGATGCTGGGAGAAATAAAAAATGCCGGTAACTGATAAAAGAATCGGGGTGCTAGCCGGAGGGCTTTCCGCCGAACGGGAAGTGTCGTTAAAGACAGGGGGCGCCATCCATGGCGCGCTCGAAAGGCTTGGATATAACGTCTGCCTCATAGACGCAGGCAGGGACCTGGCTCAAGCACTTAAAAAAGAGGCCGTGGAGGTTGTTTTTATCGCTCTTCACGGGGGCCACGGAGAGGACGGCTCCATACAGGGGTTTTTGGAGGTGTCCGGGATACCATACACGGGCTCCGGCGTCCTGGCCTCAGCCCTTGCCATGGACAAGGAGTTCTCAAAGAGGATGTTCAGGGAGCAGGGCATATCCGTGCCTGAAGGCATCACCCTGGAGAGAGACAGTATTCAGGGCGGCCGGATTTCGGAAGACGCCAGGCTGGATTTCCCGCTGCCCTGGGTCGTAAAACCGGCCACCGAAGGCTCCAGCATAGGGGTAAGCATGGTGGGCAGCCGGGAGGAACTGGTCCCCGCGCTAAAGAAGGCGTTCTCGCTTAGCGGGCGGGTGATTGTGGAGCGCAGGATAATGGGCAAGGAGGTGCAGGTGGGGATACTGGGCGGGCGTGTGCTCGGTTCCGTCGAGATAAGGCCGTCCCTGGATTTCTACAGCTACGAGGCCAAATACACGGGCGGCAAGACCCGCTACATCCTGCCCCCTCAGATGGATGCCGCGGCTCTTGAGGAGGCGCACAGGGTGGGGCTCGCCGCGCATAAGGCGCTTGGCTGCCGCGGGGCCACGAGGGTGGACCTGATAATCGACGAGGGAGCAAGGCCGTGGGTTCTGGAGGTCAACACCATACCGGGCATGACGGAGACAAGCCTTCTGCCCAAGATCGCAAAGGAGAGCGGGCTTGATTTCCCCTCCCTGGTGGAGGAGATATTGAAGGAGGCCTTGCACAGATGAGAGGGAACCGGGGATGAGAGGCAAAAGGGGCAAGGAAAAGAAAGGTTTCTTTGCTAAAGCCGGAAAGTTCCTGCTCCTCAAGGTCCTATTGCCCGTCGCTCTTGTCTTTGGCGTATCTGCCGGCGTTTTCGGTTATCTGAAGGGAAGCGGGCTTTTTCTTTTTCCGCTCAGGCAGGTGGTCTTCACCGGCAATAAAAACCTTTCGGACGGCGAACTCACCTCTCTGCTTGGCGTGCGCGTGGGGCAGAACATGTTTGGCCTCTCCAAGCGGGCGATGAGCGAAAGGCTCCTTGCCTCCCCATGGGTAAAGATGGCCGCTGTGAGGAAAAATGTGCTTAGCGGAAGGATAGCCGTGCGCGTGGAGGAAAGAAGGCCCTTCGTAATAATACAAAGAGACGGGATGATGTGGCTTGCCTCCAGGTCCGGCCGGCTGCTTGAGCCGGTCAAGACGGGCTCCGCGCCGTTTCTGCCCGTTGTCGTTGCGGACGTGAAGGACTATCCGGACACCTTCAGGGAAAGCATCCTTCTGGCCAGGTGCCTTAAGAACCGGGGATATTTTTCCCAACCGATAACGATAAAGGCCGATGTCCCCCCGGAGGACCTGTCCATGCAGGACGGCAATGTGACGGTGTTCGTGG
>JAKAMR010000055.1:0-5777 GCA_021812785.1 Nitrospirota bacterium | reverse complement strand
GTGGGCTTCGGCGGCTACAATCAGAAACTGGACAAGCTGGCCGAGCTGGAGGGCGCAATACAAAAAAGGGGCATTAATGCCAGCTCAATAGACCTGAGGTTCGCAAACCGGGTGATAGTGACGCCTGTGACGGAGACCGTAAAGTGACAGTTTTTTTGGCAAAAAAAGCCGGAGGGAAAATTTGAAAGGGCGGTATATTGCTGGCGTAGACGTGGGCTCCACAAAGATATGCGTCATGGTGGGGCGCATGGGCAAGGAAGGGCTTGACATAGTGGCCGCCGGGACGGTCCCGTCGCAGGGGCTCAGAAAAGGGGTGGTCATAGACATAGATGAGACCGCGAACTCCATAGGCATGGCCCTCAGGGAGGCCAGGTCCGCCTCCGGCATAGACATAAGGAACGCATATGTCGGCATATCCGGCAGCCACATAAAGAGCGCCGAAAGCTACGGTGCCACGGGCATAAGGGAAAAAGAGGTAAGGCAGGAGGACATGGAGCGTGTAATAGACGCGGCAAGCGCCATATATGTGCCCCTGGACAGGGAGGTCCTTCATGTGCTGCCCTCGGAGTTCATCATAGACGGGCAGGACGGCATAGCCAGGCCGCTTGGCATGGCCGGGGTGAGGCTTGAGGTCAAGGTCCAGGTGCTTACCGCCTCCCATGCGGTGCTCGAGAACCTGGAGCGCTCACTGGAGCGGGCCGGCCTTCAGGCCACTGAAATGGTCTTTCAGCCCCTGGCAAGCGCTCTTGCCGTGCTTAAAAACGACGAGCTTCAGCAGGGGGCGGTGCTTGTGGACATGGGGGGAGGCACAACCGATGCGGCCCTTTTCAAAGGCGGCACGCTGCGCTGGGCCGGCGTCATACCGGTGGGCGGCGCAAACGCTACCAATGACATAGCGGTGGGGCTGAAACTGCCGCATAAAGAGGCCGAAAGGCTGAAGCTACGCTATGGGGTCGGGCAGGAGAAGGTCAACCTCTTTGAAACGGAAGAAAGCATAGAGGCCAAAAGCATGAGCGGCAAGCCAATGCAGATATCACACCCGGAGCTTGCAAGGATCATAAGGATGCGCATGGAGGAGCTTTTCGAGCTCCTTAGAGAGAACGTTGAGCCTCAGATCATAAAATACCAGCCTCTCTGCGCCGTCATAACCGGGGGCGGCAGCCAGATGCGGGATATCGCCGCCATGGCGGAGGGCTGGCTGGGCATACCGGTAAGGCCGGGCCTGCCGGAGAAGGTGCGCAGCACCGTACTCAGGGAGGCCGTAAGGGACCCTCAGTATGCCGCGGCAGCCGGGCTCCTGCTTTATGGGCTGGAGCGAGAGGGCGGGGAGTTCAGGGAAAGCCCTTTATCCGATTCCATCGAGTCGGTGAAGAGGACCGTGGCGGAGCAGGGGCGGGCCCTTGCAAAGAGATTTTTTGGCAGGATGCGCCGCTTTCCGGCAGAGGGCGTATAAAAGACATGATATTTGAAGATATTTTTTTATGGATTTTAAAAATAAAAAATCTTTGAAAGGAGACGCAAAGCGATGTTCGAACTCGAGGAGATGAAAAGCGAGCCGGCCAGGATTAAAGTGATAGGAGTGGGCGGCGCAGGCGGCAACATGCTGAACAACATGATCTCATCCAATCTGAAGCATGTGCAGTTCGTGGCGGCAAATACTGATGCGCAGGCCCTGGGGATCTCGCTTGCGTCCAGAAAGATCCAGCTTGGGGAGGATGTGACCCGAGGACTTGGAGCGGGTTCGAAGCCGGAGACCGGCCGTCAGGCCGCGCTTGAAAGCAGGGATGAAATAATTGATGCCCTGAAGGGCTCGGACATGGTGTTCATAACGGCGGGCATGGGAGGAGGCACCGGGACCGGCGCTTCTCCGGTGATCGCGCAGGCGGCAAAGGAGGCCGGCGCTCTTACCGTCGCCGTTGTCACGAAGCCCTTTTTCTATGAGGGCACCGCAAGGAGGCACAACGCGGAGGCCGGCATCAAGGAGCTTGAGAAAAACGTGGACACCCTCATTGTGATACCAAACGACAGGATAAGCTACGTGGTGGACAAGGGGACGAGCCTGCTGGAGTCCTTCGCGCGCGCAAACGACGTGCTCAGGCAGGCGGTCCAGGGCATCTCCGACCTTATCGTGGTGCCGGGGCTTATAAACCTTGATTTTGCCGACGTAAGGACGATCATGCAGGACGCAGGCAATTCGGTGATGGGCATGGGCACGGACTCAAGCGCGAAGGAGGCCACAAAAAAAGCTATAACCAACCCGCTGCTTGAAAACTCCTCCATCGAGGGGGCCAGGGGAATACTTGTGAATATCACCGGCGGCCCGGGACTTTCGCTCAAGGACGTGGAGGAGGCGGCAAGCCTGGTCTACGATTCGGCACACCCGGAGGCAAACATAATTTTTGGAGCGGTCATAGACCAGGAGATAGAGGCCGAGTGCCGCGTTACCGTGATCGCGACCAGCTTTGCGCCCAAAAAGCAGAAAATAGAGCTGCCGGTGAAGAAATGGGCTCCCCCGGCCGCCCCCGCAGCCGCTCCCAGGGAGATGCCCTCCGTTTTGAAAGGCTCCCAGAGGATACTGGCCAAGTCTCTTGGCATTGCCCCAGAAGGTGGACAGCCGGAAGAGAAGGAAAAAACGCCGGTGGAGATGAAATACGAGGATCCATTCGATATCCCCACTTTCCTGAGGAAGGAGAAATTCACCCTTCCAAACGGGTAACCGGTAAAAAAGAGCTTTCCCACCGTAGAGGGGTCCCTTTTCCCCCAAGGGGCCCCGCCCTCCTTGTCCACATGTTTTGGTTTTCCGGGTTTTGGGGCGAACGCAGTTTGCCTCAGGGTAATTCATTCCTTTTGGCATAAATCCATGACTGGTAAGGTTTTTTTGCGTTTCAGACGCACGAAAATCCATGTCCAGGCGGCCAAATTTTTGTTTGACATTTAATTCGATGTGTGCCATATTTACTGCATCGGAGCTTTTGACAAATAAGGGCTCAAGACTCGAAGCGAGGTCATTTGCAGCCGGTTTTATTTGCAGATCCGAAATAATATTTTTCTTCAGGAGGAAGTAGCAGATGTCGAGTGGTTCAGTAAAATGGTTCAACGAGGCTAAAGGTTTTGGGTTCATCACCACTGATGATGGCAAGGACGTATTCGTCCACTTCTCAGCCATCGCTGGTGAGGGTTTCAAGACCCTTGGCGAGGGGGACCAGGTCAATTTTGACATCGAGATGGGTCCCAAGGGCCCCAGGGCTGTCAACGTTGTAAAAGTCTGAAAAAGACCTCTAACGAGAGCCCCCGGCTTTTAAAGCCGGGGGCTTTTTTTTTGTTAAAATTTTGTCCGCCGCGAACTCCCGCGATATAGCGCGTCAGCCGTTTGCCCTATTCATTTTAGCCGCGCCGGGACCACAGAGCGCCCCGCTACCAGAGACGGCGGCCCGCCTCCACATAAAAAAACCTGAATAGTCTGAAATAAAAAAACAGCTTTTCCCTTAAAATAAGAAAATGAGCGATACGGGCCTGAAGGCGGCATGGCAGAAGATAAGATCGGAGGCCGGCAATGAGCTTTCGAAGACCTCCGGAGTCCCTTTTGAGGGAGGCGCATTTGTCTTCCCTTCCCTGGGCGCGGAGTTCTTCATCTATCCTGACAGGGAGGCCATAAAGGCCTCCTCCGCGCACGGAGAGGCGATAGCGGCCAGGTTTGCATACTTTTTTGAGCACGTATGCCTCTGGTGGCTCGTTTACGCAAAAGGAATACCCGCCACTGGAAGGCTGCTCAGGCCTGAGGACTTGAACGGCGGGGCGGCCTTTTTCCGGGGCTCCCATACTCTTCCGCTTGACGGACTGGCCAGGCGTTACGGCAACGGCTCGGAGGCCTTTTTTAAAAAAGGGGAGGCGCTTGGCGGGCAGAGGTGCGATTTCGCCGACGCCTGCATAAAGCTTGAGCCGGCCCCGGGCCTCCCGGTCTATCTGCTTTTATGGCTGGAGGATGAAGAGTTCCCGGCCAGGGCCGGGGTGCTCCTGGACTCCTCGGCCGGGATTGTCCTTCCCCTGGATATAATCTGGAGCGCCATAATGCTCTGCATCCTGGCAATGCTTTAAACAAAGAGATGGGCGGGAAAGGTCAAAAAAAGCAGAAGCTTTTAAGGAAGGCGGATGCCCTCCTTTCCAAGGAGAAGGGCACCGTCTTCAAAAGTCCTGGCGGAAGGCTTAATATTTGCCTGGTCTATCCGAACACCTACCATGTGGGGATGTCCAACCTCGGCTTCCAGGGCGTCTACGGTCTTTTGAACTCTATGCCCGACGTGCTTTGCGAACGGGCCTTCCTGCCGGACCCGGAAGACCTGGAGGATTATTCGAAGGGCAGGGAGGAGATCTTCAGCCTTGAATCAAAAAGGCCGCTTAACAGTTTCGACATGGTGGCCTTCTCTGTGTCCTTTGAGAACGACTACCCGCATATCCCCCTGATCCTTGATCTGGCCGGGATACATCCGCTTGCCTTGCGGCGCGGCCGGAAAGATCCGCTCCTTCTTTTGGGCGGGGTGGCCGCTTTTTCAAACCCGGAGCCGCTGGCCGATTTCTTTGACGCCATTTTCATAGGCGAGGCGGAGGCCCTTTTGCCACCCTTTTTTGACGCGGTAAGGGAAAATATCTCGTCGGAGGGCGGCAGGCGGGATTTTCTGGAAAAAGCAGCCTCCGTGCCCGGCATCTATGTGCCTTCCCTTTACGAGGTGTCCTATGGACAGGAAGGCGGGATAGCGCAGAGAAGGCCCGTGCTGCCCCAGGCGCCGGCTAAGGTAAGGAAACAGGTATCCTCCTGTTTGGGGATGCGGCATGCCATAGTTGCGCCCGGCACCGAATTTTCGAACATGCGGCTCATAGAGCTGATGCGGGGCTGCCCCTGGAGCTGTTCCTTCTGTCTTGCCGGGCAGGTCTACAACCCCCCGCGCAGGAGGCCGCCTGAGGACGTTAAAAAAGAGATAGAAGAGGCGCTTTCCGCCGGGCAGAGGGTGGGGCTCATAGGGCCTTCGGTCTCCGATTATGCGGGGCTTTCGGAGCTCCTGCAGATCGAGGGGGTGGATTTCTCCATTACCTCGCTCCGGGCAGGCGAAAAAAGCATAGGCCTGCTGCCCTATCTGAAGGGACTTAAAAGCCTCTCGATAGCCGCGGAGGCCGGCACGGCGCGGCTCCGGGGGCTCGTAAACAAAAAGATCACAGAAGAGGATATCCTTGAGACCTCACGGGCCATCCTGGAGGCGGACATGAACCTGCGTGTCTATTTCATGATCGGCCTGCCTACGGAGAGGAAAGAGGATATAGAGGCGCTTATAGGGCTGGTGGAAAAGATAAGGGCCGCTTCGCCCCGGGGCAGGATCACGCTGACAGTAAGCACGTTTGTGCCAAAACCCTTTACCTTCCTGCAGTGGCATCCGATGGAAAGGCAGGACGTGGTCAAAAAAAGGCTTGGCAGGATAAAAAAGGCATTAAATGCCCTGAAGGGTGTTGCGGTATTCCACGATGTGCCCAAATACGCCATGATGCAGGGGGTATTTGCCATGGGGGACAGAAGGCTTTCGGCCGTCCTTCTGGCCATGGCAAGCGAGGGACTCGATTATAAGGCGGCGCTCAGGAGCGCGGGCCTTTCGGAGGACTTTTACATATTCAGGAACAAGGGCGCAGAAGAGATATTGCCATGGGATTTCATAGACGCGGGCATAAGCAAAGAGGCCCTTTGGGCACAATATCAAAAGCTTGTTGAAAGGGCGGAAGTAGCGTAACCGGCA
>JAKAMR010000054.1 GCA_021812785.1 Nitrospirota bacterium | reverse complement strand
GTCTACCGTGCGGCGGACAAGGATAAATACTCCTCGCTCATCGATGTCTTTGCCAGGGAAGGTTTTACCGTCAAGGAGGAAAAGGACTTGAAAGAAAGCGACATGGAGGGGTCGTCTTTTCTGGTGCTTGGTTTCGACAGCCCTGTATTAAAGAGGCTTTTTGGCGGGCTGAAAAGCCCGTCCAGGGGTCTGGTCTTTACCGTGAAAGAAAACCCTCTTAACCCTGAAAACGTTGTCGCCATGGTCCAGGCGTCCTCTAAATCGGAGGTGGATCAGGCCGCCTACAAGATCCCCCATTACGGCCAGTACCAAACCCTTGGGTTCGAAGGCGGAAAGAATATCGAGAAGAAGACCGGCGCAAGCAAGAACGGGATGATATTCAAGTTGTCAAATCCCGTGCCCGCGATTCAGACATCCGGGACGATTCATCTTGGCAATATCGTGGATGAGGTCAGCTCCTCGCCTGTCATCTTCATCGGAGAGCGGCATGCCAACTATGAGGACCACGAGGTCGAGCTGGACGTCATAATGGCCCTCCACAGGATGGGCAAAAAATTCGCAATAGGCATGGAAATGTTCCAGATCCCGTATCAGAAATATATTGACGACTTCATCTCAAAAAAGATAGATGAAAGGGAATTTTTGAAAAAAACGCAGTACTTCACGAGATGGGGCTTCGATTATAACTACTACAGGCAGATACTGGAGTACGCCAGGGCAAAGGATATTCCGGTTATCGCCCTCAATATACAGAAAGAGATCACGGACAAAGTGGCCAAGGGCGGACTGGACGCGCTTTCCCCGAAGGAGCTGAAGGAGATACCCGCGACCATGGACATGTCCAACGCCAAATACAGGAAGATGCTCAGGGAGATCTACATGGTGCATCCGCAGGGCATCGGTTTTGACAATTTTTATCAGGCGCAGATCCTGTGGGACGAGTCCATGGCCAGGTCGGTAGCGGAATTCACGGAGAAAAATCCCGGCAGCCAGATGGTAGTGATGGCCGGCGCGGGGCATATCATGAACGGCTACGGCATTCCGGACAGGTTTGCCAGACGGACGGGGAAGAAATACGTCACGCTGA
Organism: Nitrospirota bacterium; assembly: GCA_021812785.1. The sequence goes on along the minus strand of JAKAMR010000054.1, from coordinate 18,284 downwards.
TAAACGGAACTTACTCCTTTGACCCGGACATCGCCGATTACGTCCTGTTTCCGCAGCCCCAGGCCCCTCCTGCTTCGGGTAAGCTGGGCGTCCTTATTGGAAAAAAGAAGGGGGCGGAGATAGTGGGTTTCGTACCGGGCAGCCCGGCCAAGGAGGCAGGGTTGCGCAAGGGCGACAGGATCATCGCCATAGATGGCTGGGAAGTCGGGTCTGTGGCGGACGCGAAGATCGCCCTGTTTGACAAGCTGCCAGGGCAGACCGTCACCGTAAAGGTGGTCAGGAAAAGGTTTTTGTTCGGAAGCAAGACGATAACGGTAAAAGTGACCCTTTGATGCGCTGCGGTAGTTTTTACCTGGCCGCATGCAAATAAAATAAAAATAAGCCGGGGGCCAAGGGCAGGGTTCCCGGCAATTAATCCGTTCGGATGGTCTCTAGGCGGCAGTTTCGCTTTTTATAAGAAGGATGGAGCATGGGAGCCTCCGGATGAGTTCGTCCTGGCTCCGTCCGAAAAGCATATGTTCGAGTTTTCCCTCGGAATGTGCGGCAAGCAGCAGGACGTCTATATTCTGCTCTTTGATTGTCTTCAGTATCTCCCGCGTGGGCTCGCCCGTGGCAATTATTTCGGTGATCTTCAACCCCTTGTGCTTTACCCCTGCTATCATCGAGACAAGCTGCTTGCGGGTGTCTTCAAGGAGCCTTTTGTACTCCTCCGCAAGGTTGGGGACGGGCAGGTTCCACCCTTCAAGGCCAAACGGATTATGCACCGAATGCATCACATAGAGTTCGGCGCCCAGTTTGTGGGCCATAGATGCGGCGTAGTGGAATACCTTTGGAGAATCCTTCTCCATCCTGCTTACCAGGAGTATCCGCTTGATATCTTCCATCCCCGGTCTTTCCCCTTGTTTTATTATTTCTATAAAAGAGATAACTTATTTTGATTTTAAAGTCCAGCTTTTTCGTTTTCCTTTTGTTCCTTGAAATATCCCTTGCCGTTCTGGTTGACTATAAGGGAGATGCGGACGCCAACAAAAATGAAAAAGATATCAAAAAAGGAGTTTGTCCGATGAAACAAGCCGGAAAAGGCGATACCGTGGTAGTGCATTACACAGGAAGATTCAGTGACGGGACCGTCTTTGATTCCTCAAAGGGAAGGGAGCCGCTCCGGTTCACGCTGGGTAATGGCAACCTCATCCGGGGTTTTGAGGAGGCGGTATCCGGGATGTGCGCCGGAGAGGCAAAGACCGTTTCCATTGAACCTGAAAAAGGGTACGGCCCCTTCAAGCAGGAGCTTGTCTTCAAGGTGAAAAGGGAGCATTTTCCGGCCTCCATCAAACTAGAGGTAGGCGAGATGTTTCAAATGAGGCAACCCGATGGAGGGATCATCGGAGTGATGGTATCCCGGGTTGAGGAAGATTCCATTTTGCTTGATGCCAATCATCCCCTTGCGGGCAAGGACCTTGTTTTTGAGATAGAGGTGGTTGAGGTCCTTTCCTGAGGGCCTGGGATGTCAATTTTCTTCCGGCGAAGGCCTAAGAGCAAAGCGGCGGACCGCCGTTAGGATGAAATATCTCTCCGCAGGGACCGGTGCAATCATGTACGGAAGCGGCCCGGACACCTTGTCGCCGTAGAACCCGGCCCCGGCAAGGGGGTTCATCGTTGCGGCCCAGCCGCCAGGACCTACCCGCATTTCCCGTGTTATTGCATATCCGGCAAAAAGGAAAGGGGGCAAAACGTAGCAATTGTTTTCCGGTATGACGAAAGTGTCCCCGGGCTGGACTACCGTGCGCGTGCGGTCTGCCGGCTTTCCCCCTAGCTCTTCCATGTAATACTGGAACCCCCAATGCCCCAGGAACCACAGGTTTTTGCCTCGTCCCTGGTAATTGCTGCTTATGGAAAACGCTGCCGCACGCTGGGAGCCTGCCCAGTCGTAGTCCGCCCGGGCAGCGGCAAGCGCTATGATGAGCGAGGGGATCAGGGGGATAATGACAAGAAAACGCCCCGCCGGTCTGCCGTGGAGCCCGGCCCGGCCTGCAGCTCTCATGAGAAGCATGCCCAAGGCGGGAAAGATCAGCAGGACAGTGCGGGCATTTATCGTCCAGTTCAGGAGACAAAGGAAAACGAAAATGCCGATTATCCAGAGGAAAAGAAGAAGAGCCTCCGCGTCTCTGGAATTCCAGAGGTCCGAACAAGCAGCCGCCAAGGCTCCTGCCCCACCCAGCGCAAACAGATAGAATTGCCCGATAAAAAGCCAGTGGAAAGCCGAATCATCACGGTATCTGGCCAGCGCCGCCGGAAACAGCCCAAGAAAATCCCGCACCGGGAAAAGGGCCAAAAGGGCCGCCACTGCCAAGGCGCCAGCGATGAGCGTCCTTTTGCGCCAGATGAAAAAGGAGTAAAAGAACGCGGAGATCAGGCCCCCGCCCACAAAGACCAGTCCCGTTATGAAATTCAAAAAACCCTTGCCGGGATAGGAAATGGCATAGGAAGCGGCGTTCAGAAGGAGGCCCCTTCCATACAGGAAACGGGTAATCAAGTCGTATCCGGCAAGCATAGCAGATGGTATGAGCAGGAACCACGCCCATCTGCCCTGCCTTTTAGCCAATGAGTAGAGCAGCAGGAGAGGGATGAGGCTCATCCCTACATATTTACTCAGGCTGCTTGCGGCAACGCACAAGGAGGCGAGAATGATATTGAGGACAGATCTTTTCCTCAACCCCATTATCCATAGAAACACTGCCCAGACCCAAAAGGCGGTCATCATCATGTCGCACATCACGGTCGTTGCCGATATTATAAAAACGGGAGTCAAAACACCGGTCAGGGCCGCGGTCAAAGGCCTTTGGCAGAGTTCCTTGGCCAGATAATAAGTCCCTATGGCCGCGGCGACCGCAAAGGCGAAAAACGCCATGTGCAAAGCCGCCTCCGACCATCCGGCCAATTTTGCCACAAAAGCGATATAGTAAGCGGCAAGCGGAGGGTTTTCAATGAATTTTGAGGCCGTTTCCTGGAACCCATACCAGTTGATTTTGAAGCCGTAAAAATCCAGCGGGTTTGACTGGATATGGCGGGCAGTCCAGATGAAAAGGGGGTCGTCCACATTGAACGCCTTGTTCACAAACGGAAGGAGGCAGGCCAAAACGGTCGCAGACAAAAGAAGCACAGGCCACGTCGTGCCGCTCTTTATTTTTTTTGCGTCAGATGATCCCTGGGTACCTTTGCTGAAATTTCTTTTCATGAAAAGCCTTTTAACCTCCTCAGGCCCGAAAAGCCCGGTTAAAGAGATTAACATAAATAGTGCCGGGCGGCATAAACCGCCTCGCCAAGTGGACGGATTGAGCTTGTACTTTTATTCTTTTGATGGTAGTTTTTTTATAACGAATATCGGGAGGTGGATTTTCTTTTTTCGGGCAGCAATGAGCACGCAGACCGGCCATAGCCTCTGGCCCCTGGTCCTGTACTTCTTTCTGGCGATTGCTACCGCTATGGGGATGATCGGGGTGTCATTTTTCCTCGGGCAGCGCCACCGCGAACGCGAGACTGGACAGCCGTACGAATCAGGCATCGTAGCCACAGGCACAGCGCGCATCCGCTTTGACGTGAAGTTCTACATGGTGGCTATGTTCTTCGTGGTATTCGACCTGGAGAGCCTGTTCATATTTTCATGGGCGGTGGCGGTAAGGGAAGCAGGATGGGCAGGATATATCGAAGTCCTAATATTCATAGCGGTGCTTGCCGCCGCTCTTGTCTACCTCTGGCGCATGGGCGCGCTGGACTGGGCCTCGGGGAAAACGGCAAAGGAAAGATGAGGGCGCCTGCGGCATGAGGTGGTCCCTGACCAGGCCAAGTCATTTGGCACTTAAGGCCGGCGACGGCACCGTAGAAGATGCGGTAAGCAGGACGGTGGCCCTGACCACGCTGGAAGGGATGCTGGCCTGGGGCAGGAAAAATTCCATTTGGCCGTTCAACTTTGGCCTCTCCTGCTGCTTTGTGGAGATGGCAACCAGCATTACACCCAAGTATGACATCGCCCGCTTCGGAGCCGAGGTCGTCCGGGGCACCCCCAGGGAAGCCGACCTGATGGTGGTCGCAGGCACCGTGTTCATAAAGATAGCTCCCGTGGTGAAGCGGCTTTACGAACAGATGATGATGCCCCGTTGGGTCATATCCATGGGCTCATGCGCCAATTCAGGTGGCATGTATGACATATATAGCGTTGTGCAGGGGGTTGATAAATTCCTCCCGGTCGATGTCTATGTGCCGGGGTGTCCTCCGCGCCCCGATGCGTTCATGGAGGGACTTTTGCTTTTAAGGGACATGGTGGGCAGCGAAAAGCGCCCTCTGAGCTGGGTTGCGGGCCCCCAGGGCGTGACAAAGCCCCCTCTGCCTTCAATGCGGGACCTTAAGCGGGAAAAAAGAAGACAGGCCACCGAGCTTCCTTCACCTGACCATATTTAAATGCAAGCAGGCAAAAATAAAACAAAAAACCAAATCCGATTAAAAATCCTCATGGGAATTATCTGAAATGAATGCCGGCAACGGTTCGGTTATAGACGAACTTAAGGAAAGGTTCGGAGCGGGTGCGGTCACCGCCCAGCAGACGAAAGACGGCGTGCCCACCGCATGGGTTGGGAAAGGCATTGCTTATGATGTGCTGAATTATCTGAAGATGGCCAGTGGAAGGCGTTTCCGGATGCTCTACGACCTTACGGCAATCGATGAGCGGGTGCGCAGGCACAGGGAAGGACAGCCCGAAAGCGACTTCACGGTGGTATATCATCTTCTTTCGTATGACAGCAATGAGGACGTGCGGATAAAGACCGGCCTCACGGAAGGTGAATCAATAAGGAGCGTCACCGGCATATGGCCTGCGGCAAACTGGTACGAAAGAGAAGTCTGGGACATGTTCGGGGTCGGGTTTGAGGGCCATCCCCATTTAAGGCGCATACTGATGCCCCCCACATGGAAAGGGCATCCGCTAAGGAAGGACCATCCGGCCAGGGCCACGGAGATGGGGCCCTTCCGGCTTCCTGAGGAAAAGAGCATGGAGGAGCAGGAGGCGATGAGGTTCCACCCGGAGGACTGGGGGCTGGCGCCCGGGGGAGAAGACACGGACTACATGTTTTTGAACCTTGGCCCCCACCATCCAGGCACGCACGGGCTTCTGCGCATCATCCTGGCGCTTGACGGGGAGGAGATCGTCGATTCAGTCGTTGACATAGGTTTTCACCACAGGGGGGCCGAGAAGATGGGGGAGCGCCAGTCCTGGCATACGTATATCCCTTACACGGACAGGATAGATTATCTGGCGGGCGTGCTCAACAATCTGCCGTACGTGCTTGCGGTGGAGAAGCTGGCCGGCATCGAGGTGCCCGACAGGGTGAAGGTAATAAGAATAATGCTGTCGGAGCTTTTCAGGATAGAGAGCCATCTGGTGTGGTACGGTACATTCGCGCAGGACCTTGGCGCGCTGTCGCCCGTATTCTATACCTTTTACGACCGGGAGAGGATGTTCGAGATAATAGAGGCCGTCTGCGGCGGGCGCATGCACCCTGGATGGTTCAGGATAGGCGGCGTCGCGCAGGATCTGCCAAAGGGGTGGGACGGCCTTGTCCGGGGCTTCCTCGACTGGCTTCCTTCAAGGCTTGCCGAATATGACAGCATAATCATGAAAAACAGCCTGTTCAAGGCCCGCACAAAGGGCGTTGGGGCTTATACGCTTTCTGAAGCCATGGAGTGGGGGGTCACCGGCCCGAATCTTAGGGCCTGCGGCTTTGAGTGGGACTGGCGGAAAAAGCGCCCTTACGGAGGATACGACTGGTTCGACTTCGAGATACCCACAGCCCGCGAGGGGGACTGCTACGGCCGGGCGGTCGTAAGGGTGGAGGAGATACGCCAGAGCATGAGGATAGTGGAGCAGTGCCTTAAGAACATGCCGGCTGGAGATCACAAATCAAGGCACCCGCTTGCGGCGCCCCCCCTCAAACCCCGTACCATGCAGGATATAGAGACCCTGATAGACCACTTCCTGGGTGTCTCCTGGGGGCCTGTCATTCCGGCCGGCGAGGCCGCGGCCGGCGTGGAGGGGGCGAAGGGAAACAACAGCTATTATCTTGTAAGTGACGGAAGCACGGTCTCCTACCGGACTCGCATCCGCACGCCTTCTTTCCCGCATATGCAGACGCTGCCCATGCTTGTGAAGGGTCTTAACATCCCGGATCTTATAGCGATACTTGGGAGCATCGACTTCATACTGGCGGATATAGACAGGTAACAAAGGGGAGAAACAGGTTTTTAAAAATGCTTGACGAACGGGAACTGGCGGAGATGGAGAAGGAGCTGGCGCATTATGAGAACAAAAAGGCAGGGTGCATCGGCGCGCTTAAGGCGGTGCAGAAGCTCCGGGGCTGGATATCGGACGAATGCCTGAAAGACATCGCCCAACACCTGGGAATGACCCCCGATGAGCTGGATAATGTGGCCACATTCTACTCCTCCATATTCAGAAGGCCGGTCGGAAGGCATGTGATCTTCATATGCGACAGCGTAAGCTGCTATGTGGTGGGTTACCGGGAGCTCCTCAGGCACCTTTCCTATCGCCTTCAGATAAAACCGGGCCAGACAACCGCAGACGGCAGGTTTACCCTGCTTCCGGCGGCCTGCCTCGGGGTGTGTGAAAAAGCACCTGCGGTGATGATAGACGAGGACGTGCACGGCGGGCTTGAGCCGCCCGAGAAAGTGGACGAGATCCTTGAGAGGTATAAATAAGGGTGGATAAAAAAAATCAGGGAAAACAAAAACCCCTTACCGGGAGTTTCCGGACTGACGGGCAGCCGCTGGAGCTGGGTGAGTACGAAAAAACTGGAGGCTACGAGGCCCTGAGGAATGCTCTGAAATCCATGAGCCCAAAGGATGTGCAGGAAGAGGTGAAGGCTTCGAACCTCAGGGGCCGCGGGGGGGCCGGTTTCCCGACCGGGCAGAAATGGAGTTTTGTACCAGCGGCAGAGGGCCCGCTATCCAGATATGTGGTAGCCAACGCGGATGAGATGGAACCAGGCACCTTCAAGGACAGGATACTTATGGAAAACAGCCCTCACATGCTCATTGAAGGGATGGCGCTTGCCGCGTATGCTGTCGGGGCGCAGCAGGCCTATATATTTTTGCGCGGGGAATACGTGAGGTCGTCCAGGGTGATTGCAAAAGCGCTTGCCCAGGCCTATGAAAAAAACTACCTCGGAGAAAACATATTTGGCTCGGGCTTCAGCCTGCAGATGCACCTGCACCTGAGCGCGGGGCGGTACATATGCGGCGAGGAGACGGGGCTTCTGAATTCCCTTGAGGGCAAAAGGGCAATACCGCGTGTAAAGCCACCGTATCCGCAGGTGAGCGGTTTTATGGGCAGGCCGACCGTTGTAAACAATGTGGAGACACTGTGCAATGTGCCACATATCATAAGAAACGGGGCCGAATGGTTCAAAGACCTTTCCTTAAGCGAGGGCGGCGGGACAAAGTTATACGGCGTAAGCGGGAGGGTGAAGAGGCCCGGGGCATGGGAACTGCCGATGGGGACCACGATAAGGGAGATACTCGAAGAGCACGCGGGGGGGATGCTTGAGGGCTACAGGCTCCGGGGGCTTTTGCCGGGAGGGGCCTCGACCGAGTTCCTGCTTGAAGAACACCTGGATATGCCAATGGACTTCGACTCCCTTCAGGAGGCGGGCAGCCGGATGGGAACCGGGACCATGGTCATCATGGATGACAGGACCTGTCCCGTAGGTATGCAGTTGAGCCTTCAGACCTTCTTTGCAAGGGAGTCCTGCGGGTGGTGCACGCCGTGCCGCGAGGGGCTCCCGTGGGTGGTGCATATGTTAAACGCAATCGAAGAAGGGCAGGGCGAAATGGAGGACATTGACCTTCTTCTGGAGCAGGCGCGGCTGCTTGCGCCCGGGCATACCTTCTGCGCTCTTGCGCCGGGGGCGGCCGAGCCCCTGGGTTCAGGGGTCAAGTATTTCAGGGAAGACTTCGAGCGGCATATAAGTGAAAAGCGCTGCCCATGGGGGCAGAACCGATAAAATTCCGAGCATGGAAAGACAAAAACAGAAAAACGAAGAGAATAAAAAAACGGAAAAGAATATGGTCACAGTCTACATAGATGGGAAATCCTACCAAGTGGACGGGCAGCAGAACATGCTTGATGCCTGTCTTTCCCTTGGCATGGACCTGCCTTATTTCTGCTGGCATCCCGCGATGCACTCCGTGGGGGCCTGCCGGCAGTGCGCGGTAAAGCAGTTCAAGGACGAAAATGACAAAAAAGGCAAGATCGTCATGGCCTGCATGACCCCGGCCGCCGAAGGCACCCGGATATCCATAAAGGACCCGGAGGCGGTGGAGTTCAGGGGCCGCGTGATCGAATGGCTGATGCTCAACCACCCGCACGACTGCCCGGTATGCGACGAGGGCGGGGAGTGCCATCTGCAGGACATGACGGTGATGACGGGACATGTCTACCGGAGGACCCGGTTCAAAAAACGCACTCACAAAAACCAGTACCTTGGCCCGTTTGTGAACCACGAAATGAACCGCTGCATCCAGTGCTACAGGTGCGTGCGTTTTTATAACGACTACGCGGGAGGAAGGGACTTTGGCGTCTTTGCGGCACACGACAGCGTGTATTTCGGAAGGCATGAGGACGGCGTTCTTGAAAGCGAGTTCAGCGGCAACCTGGTGGAGGTCTGTCCCACCGGCGTTTTCACGGACAGGGTGTTCAAGAAACAATACACGAGGAAGTGGGACCTGCAGACAGCCCCTTCAATATGCGTGCACTGCTCTCTTGGATGCAACATAATACCGGGGGAGCGGTACGGCGCCTTGAGGCGGATAAGGAACCGTTACAACGGTGAGGTTAACGGATATTTCATTTGCGACAGGGGGCGGTACGGTTTTGAGTTCGTAAACAGCCCTATGCGCATCCGCGAGCCGTATCTGCTATCCGGGGAAGGGACAGACACCAGAAAGACATTGAAAGAAGGCGAAGTGCTCTCTGCCTTGAAGGCGGTCATCGAGGGCGCAAAGGGGATAATAGGCATAGGCTCGCCAAGGGCCTCGCTCGAGGCAAACTACCTGCTGCAAAAGCTCGTGGGCCCGGAGAATTTTTATTCTGGCGCTTCGAAGACCGAATCAGGCGTTGTGGGGCAGATGCTATCCGTTCTTTCAGACGGCCCTGTCCGCACGCCTTCGCTGAGAGAGGCCGCAAACGCCGACGCCGTGTTCGTTCTTGGCGAGGACGTCCCGAATACCGCCCCTATGCTTGGGCTTGCCCTGAGGCAGGCGGTGCGGCATAGACCGGTGGAAAGGGTGACAAGCGAGCTCAAGATCCCCCGGTGGAACGATTACGCCATAAGAGAGGCCATTCAGGAAGAAAAGGGCCCTCTCTTTATCGCCTCCGTGACCGGGGGAAGGCTGGACAGCATAGCGTCCGGGGTTTTTCATGCCGCTCCGGACGATATCGCGCGGCTGGGCTTCAGGGTGGCCCAGGCCCTGAGCCCTAACGCACCAGTGGCAGGCGGCCATTTTGAGGCGGATGCGCTCTCTTTCGCGGAGCGCGCTGCCAAAGCGCTCAGGGAGGCAAAAAGGCCGCTTGTGGTCTCCGGCGCGGGTACAAGAAGCAGCGCCGTCCTACAGGCGGCGGCCAATATCGCATGGGCGCTCTGGGAGGACAACAGGAACGCGGCCTTGTCTCTCGTGGCTCCGGAGTGCAACAGCCTTGGCCTTGCCCTTATCGGCGGGCATGACATAAGCGGCGCGGTCAGAGCAGTGGAAGAAGGAAGGGCGGACACGGTCATAATCCTGGAAAACGACCCTTTTGACCGGCTCGACATGCCGGGGGCAGAGTCGCTCCTTCGCGCTAGGCAGGTCATTGTGCTGGACTATCTGCCGACGCATTCAATAGACAGGCTGCAGGCCGCTGCCGCAGCCGGAGCAAGAGTAGTCCTGCCAGCGGCGCCGTTTGCCGAGGGCAGCGGCACTCTTGTAAGCTCCGAGGGGCGGGCTCAGAGGTTTTATAAGGTTTTTAGCGGGCCCGGAGAAAGATCGGCCGAGAGCTGGAGATGGCTCAGGGACCTTTTGCTTGAGCTTGGCCGGCCGGGCTCCGAGGCGCTGTTTTCGCTTGATGAGGTCCTTTCCGCAATGGGGCGCGAATTCCCGGCGCTGGGCGGCGCGGTCAAGGCGGGCCCCCCGTCGGACTACCGGATAAAAGGGATGAAGATACCGCGCCAGCCGCATCGCTACAGCGGACGTACGGCTATCCGGGCCGCACTGGACGTCCATGAGCCAAAACCTCCGGAAGATGCGGACTCCCCATTGTCGTTTTCCATGGAAGGGTATGAGGGCCAGCCCCCGGCTCCGCTTACCGCCCGTTTCTGGGCACCGGGTTGGAACTCCGTTCAGAGCGTAAACAAGTTTCAGGGCCATGTTGGCGGCCATATGAAGGGAGGGGATTCCGGGATCCGGCTGATAGAACCGGCAAAGGCAAAGGAGACCCACTACTTTACGGACATTCCCGGCCCATTCGTGCCTAGGGATGATGAATTTTTCGTGGTCCCGCTCCATCACGTGTTCGGCTCCGAGAGGCTTAGCGCCATGTCTTCCGGCATAGCGGAGCTCATGCCATCCCCGTACATAGCCTTGAACGATTCGGATGCGGAACTGAGATCCCTGACTGATGGAGGAGAAGCAAGGGTAGAGCTCGGTTCTTTTGCTTCTTTCCGTCTGCCAATCAGGCTGGATGCGTTCATGCCGCGCGGGGTTGCGGGATTTCCGTTCGGGCTTCCGGGGCTGCACGGGGCAGTGCTGCCTGCCTGGGGGAAGATCACGGCGGTGAAGCAGACATGAGCCAGACGGTGATACACCTGATCATGGTCTTTGGGGTGCTTGGCGTGATGATGAGCATCGCGGCAGGGCTCATATGGGGGGAAAGGAGGCTTCTTGGCCTCTGGCAGGACAGGTATGGCCCAAACCGGGTCGGCCCCCTGGGCATGCTTCAGCCCCTGGCTGATGTTATTAAGATCCTGGCCAAGGAGGACTGGGTGCCGCCCTTTGCCGATAGACCCGTGTTCACGCTCGCGCCCGCAATCGTAGTGATAACGGTCCTTCTAGTGTTCGCGGTGATGCCGTTTGCCCCGGGGATAGTTGTGGCGGACCTTAATATCGGAGTGCTTTATTTTCTCGCCATGTCCTCGCTGGGGGTCTATAGCGTGGCCCTTGGCGGATGGGCCTCCGGCAACAAATATTCGCTTATCGGGGCGCTCAGGGCGTCGGCCCAGATGATCAGTTACGAGGTCTTCATGGGGCTTTCGATCATGGGTGTGGTGATGATGTCCGGCTCCTTCGACCTGCGAAGGATCGTGGAGGCTCAAAGGGGGCTCTGGTACATAGTGCCCCAGTTCATTGGTTTTGCGGTTTTCCTTGTGGCCGGAGTGGCTGAAACCCACCGGCTGCCTTTCGACCTTCCTGAGGCGGAAAGCGAGCTTGTCGCCGGTTTTCATTCCGAGTATTCGGGGATGAAGTTCGGGCTTTTTTTCGTGGGGGAGTATCTTGGCATAACACTCATATCGATGCTAATAACCACCCTTTTTCTGGGGGGATGGTACGGGCCCGTGCTGCCGCCCGTGGTTTGGTTTTTCATAAAGACATTTTTCTTCATAGGTTTTTTCATCCTTCTGAGGGCGGCGCTACCGCGCCCCAGGTACGACCAGCTCATACGGATTGGATGGAAGCTCATGCTTCCGCTTTCCCTTTTAAACATAGTTGTAACGGGCGGGATAATGCTTGCCGCCCGATGAAAGGAAAAAAACTTTTAGGGATGTTTAGCATACTAAAGACGCTGTGGGTCGTTTTTTTGCACTTGTTCAAGCGCAAGGTCACGGTGCTTTATCCCGAGGAAAAGCCTTACATACCGCCAAGGTGGCGAGGGCGGATAATACTTTCCAGGGACCCCGATGGCGCAGAGCGCTGCGTGGCCTGCTATCTGTGCGCCGCCGCCTGCCCGGTGGACTGCATCTCCCTGCAGGCCACCGAGGACGAATACGGGAGGCGGTACCCGGAATTTTTCCGGATAAACTTTTCCAGGTGCATATTCTGCGGGTACTGCGAGGAGGCATGTCCTACGTATGCGATACAGCTGACCACGGATTTCGAGATGAGTGAATACAACAGGCAAAACCTGGTTTATGAGAAAGAAGACCTGCTCATAAGCGGGACCGGCAAATACCACGGATACAACTTCTACAAGGTGGCGGGGCTTTCCATAAAGGGCAAGGAAAAGGGCGAAGGAGAAAACGAGCTTCCCCCGGTGGACGTAAAGGGGCTGATGCCGTAATGGCAAACGTATTCTACATATCCGCTGCCATAGCGGCCGTTTCGACTGCCCTGGTGGTAGTGCAAAAAAACGTGGTGCACGCCCTTATGTATCTTATCCTTTCGCTTCTGTCGGTTGCGGTCATTTTTTTTGACATCGGGGCGCCTTTTGTGGCGGCGCTCGAAGTGATCATATACGCCGGAGCAATCATGGTCCTTTTTGTTTTTGTGATAATGATGCTGAACCTGGGGGCCCAGTCCGCGGAAGAGGAAAGGCATTGGCAGACCGGCGGCATGTGGATAGGCCCCTCGGTGCTTGGGGCAGTGCTCCTTGGGGACCTGGTCTACATGATGGTCCTGGGACCGCCCCGGAGCTCTTTTGGCGGCCTGCCACCGGCGGGCCCAAAACAGGTGGGCATTAAGCTGTTCGGGCCGTATCTGATAGGCGTGGAGCTGGCCTCGATGCTTCTTCTCGCTGGGCTCATAGGGGCGTATCACCTTGGCAGGCCGGCAAGAAAAGAACATCGGAAAGAGGAGGACAAGACAGAGTGACGCCATTGCCCGCTCAGCCGTCCCAACTGTACCAGGTGCCGCTGTCCCATGGGCTGCTGCTGGCCTGGCTGCTTTTCATAACCGGACTTATAGGAGTGCTGGTCCGCAGGAACCTGATATTTATGCTTATGTCAATCGAGATAATGCTCAACGCCTCAGGGCTGGCCTTCATAGTCGCGGGAAGCAGGTGGGGCCAGCCCGATGGTCAGATCATGTTCATATTTATTCTGGCCATGGCCGCCGCCGAGGTATCGGTTGGCCTTGCGCTTGTGCTGCTTTTTAACCGGCGGTTCCGCACATTGGACACGGACGCCGCAAACAGGATGAAGGGATAGGCGCGGAGATGCTTCAACTTTTATGGCTTATACCCGCTTTGCCTTTCGCGGGGTTTTTGGCCCTTTCGCTTTTTGGAGGACGTATGCGCAGGCCCCTGGCGGCGGCCGTGGGCGCCTGCTCCGTGGGGCTTTCTGCCCTGGTCTCGCTTCTTGTCGCTGCGGATTTCATACTTTTTTCCGCTCAGGACCCGGCCTCGCGGGTCTACACGCAGGACCTTTGGACATGGATAAAGATCGGCGCTTTCATGCCCGGCATCAGTTTGTATCTCGATGCGCTTTCGCTCGTGATGGTGCTCGTGGTGACGGTAGTGAGCTTTTTCATACACCTGTATTCGGCCCAGTTCATGGAGGACAGCGAGGGATACAGCCGGTTTTTTGCCTATATGAACCTGTTTGTCGGCTCCATGCTGGTCCTGGTGCTTTCGGGCAACCTGCTCCTTTTGTACCTTGGGTGGGAAGGGGTAGGGCTTTGCAGCTATCTTCTCATAGGTTTCTGGTACAGGGAGAGGGTAAACGGGAACGCCGCAATAAAGGCTTTTGTGGTGACGCGCGTGGGCGATACGGCGCTAGCGATCGGCCTTTTCCTTCTTTTTGTGAAGCTTGGTTCCCTGGACATACAGTCTGTAATGAACTCTGCCGCGCTCAGATGGCAGACTGGAGGGGTTCTGCCCACCTTGGCCGCCGCCCTCATCCTTGGAGGGGCGGTGGGCAAGTCCGCGCAGCTTCCGCTCCAGACATGGCTTCCGGACGCTATGGCCGGCCCCACGCCAGTAAGCGCACTGATACACGCCGCCACCATGGTAACGGCCGGAGTGTACCTTATAGCAAGGACCCATGTGCTTTTCAGCCTGGCCCCGGCGGTGGAGCTGGCAGTTGGCATAATAGGGGCGGCTACACTGTTTATCTCTTCAATGAGCGCTCTCGTACAGCACGACATAAAAAGGGTGCTGGCCTATTCAACGATAAGCCAGATAGGTTACATGTTCCTGGCGCTTGGTGTCGGGGCATGGTCCGCCGCGATCTTCCACCTTGTGACGCACGCCTTCTTCAAGGCGCTGCTGTTCCTCGGAGCGGGTGCGGTCATATCCGGGCTTGGCGGGGAGCATGACATGTTCCGGATGGGAGGGTTGAAGGGGCAGTCGCCTTTGGTTTTCTGGACATTTCTGGCCGGGGCGTGCTCACTTTCCGCCCTTCCCCTTGTGACGGCGGGTTTTTACAGCAAGGGAATGATCTTGTTTGGCGCATGGGAGTCCAGGCAGGCCGGGTTCTGGCTCTGGGCGGCCGGACTGGTGGGGGCTTTTCTGACTTCGATATATACCTTCAGGATGGTGTTCCTTATCTTTTTCGGCGAGCTTAAATCGCCAATGACGAAAAAGCCGGACCTCAGGGAGACGGTGCCGCTGGTTGTGCTTGCCTTCCTGGCGATAGTTGGCGGATTTATCGGAATGCCCAGTTTTCTTGGAGCAAGACCGGCCATAACGGGTTTCCTGTCCTCCGTCCTGCCGTCTTCGGTCCAGATGGGTGGCCAGAAGGAAACGGAGCTCCTTCTGGAGACGGTGGTCTCCATCATCTCCCTTGCCGGCATCTACGTGGCCTATTTCTTCTGGCTTGCCGCCCGCGAATATTCGCGGGAAATAGCCCAAAGCCGGGCCGGGAAGGCCTTAGGCAGGTTCCTTTTTTCCGGCTGGGGGTTTGACTGGCTTTACGGGAAGCTCTTTGTTGCCCCGTATAAATGGGCGGCAAACGCAAACAAAAACGATGTCGTAGACCTGGTTTACTCGTTCATAGCCGGGGTGAACAGGTTTTTCCATTTTGGACTGAGCCTTACACAGACGGGGAAGGTGCGTCTGTATGCGGCGGCCATTGCGCTTGGGGCCGCGATCACAATAACAATTGCGGTGGTCTTCAGATGATGCTTGTATGGCTCATAGTGGTCCCTTTTGCGGGAGGCGTCCTTGCCTGGTCACTTTCGCGAGCGGGGGGGAGGGACATCGCCTCAAGATGGGTATCGCTCATCGCGCTTGTCATTGACCTGTTTCTGGTAGCAGGCCTCTGGGCCGGCTACTCCGTCAGGCTTGGGACAGGAGCGCTTTCCCTGCCAGGGGTCTCATTGCCTTACGGGAAGTGGTTCAAGGAATTTAAAGTGCCGTGGATACCCCAGGCCGGCATATCGTTTCATCTTGCGATGGACGGCCTAAGTCTGCTCCTGGTCACCCTTACTTTGGTGCTGGGGGTGGTTTCCGTTGCGGCCTCGTGGAGCGAGATAAAGGACAGGACCGGTTTTTTCCATTTCAATCTGCTTTGGACGCTGTCCGGGATCATCGGGGTCTTCCTGGCCCTGGACCTTTTTCTTTTTTATTTCTTCTGGGAGATGATGCTTGTACCCATGTACTTCCTCATCGCCATATGGGGGCATGAAAGGAAATTGTATGCCTCTGTGAAATTTTTCATCTTCACCCAGTTGGGCGGTCTTTTCATGCTGTTGTCAATCCTGGGGCTTTTCTTTATCCACGGAGGACAGACAGGGGTCTATACCTTCGATTACACGGCCCTGCTTGGCACCGCCATGCCGCCGGCAACCGCCTTCTGGCTCATGCTTGGTTTTTTTATTGCCTTTGCCGTGAAGCTCCCAGCGGTGCCTGTCCATAGCTGGCTTCCGGACGCGCACACGGAGGCGCCCACCGCCGGAAGCGTCATTCTGGCTGGGCTGCTTCTTAAGACTGGCGCCTACGGGCTTT
Source organism: Nitrospirota bacterium (assembly GCA_021812785.1). The sequence continues at coordinate 2,308 of JAKAMR010000054.1, read as the reverse complement.
TGCGTTTTACGGTGCCTCTTTTCCCCGAGGCCTCGGCAAGCTTTGCGCCTCTGGCCATGGCGCTTGGCGTGATCAGCATCCTTTATGGCGCTTTTTTGGCCTTCGGGCAGACGGACCTCAAAAGACTTGTGGCCGACACGAGCATAAGCCATATGGGTTTTGTGCTTCTTGGCATCTATTCCTGGAACAGGATCGCACTTCAGGGGACGGTCATGCAGATGCTCTGTCATGGCATAAGCACTGGCATGCTATTTGTCCTTGCCGGGGCGGTGCAGGAGCGGATACATACGCGCGACATGCGCAGGATGGGCCGGTTCTGGGAAAAGGCCCCGGTCATGGGCGGGGTGGGTATGCTCTTTGCCCTCGCTTCACTTGGCCTTCCCGGGCTCGGCAATTTCATAGGGGAGTTTCTTGTGCTCCTGGGGGCGTTTATGGCCAGCCGCGTCATGGCCGTCATCGCCTCGCTGGGGCTTATTGTGTCCACCGTTTATGCGCTCTGGATGGTACAGCAGGTCTTTCACGGTGAGCCGCGCGAGGATTGGACGCTCCCGGACTTTCACCCAAGAGAAAAAGGGATCTCGGCGGTGATGATCGTCCTTATCGTATGGCTTGGCCTTTATCCCCAGCCTGTCATAAACGCGGCAAGACCGGCGCTTGAGAACCTCCGGAAGGTAAGGGCGGCGGTTTTAATGCAGCAGCAGGAAAAAGGCGGCGCAGAAGGTAAAGGGGGCCCCAATGAGTTACGCTGAGATATTGTCCGCGCTTCCGCTCATCCTTGCGGCGGCCTCCTCGGTGGCCGTAATGCTTGTAATAGCGTTTTACAGGAACCACGGGGTTGCCGCTCTGGCCACACTTGCCGGGCTTGGGGTCTCCTTTACCTCCATCTTTGTGGCCGCCCCTTACGCGCCGGAAAATGTCACAGGCCTGCTGGTCATCGACGGCTATGCCCTTTTTTTCATGGGGCTGATATTTGCGGGCTCCTTTGTTGTGGCTATGCTTGCCCATGGGTATCTGAAGATAAAGCCTTGTGCTGAGCGGGAGGAGTTTTATCTCCTCCTCCTGCTTTCAGCAACGGGCGCAGGGGTCCTTGCGGCAAGCGCGCACTTTGCATCCTTTTTCCTGGGCCTTGAGACCATGAGCGTGTCTCTCTACGCCCTTATTCCCTATCTCAAGAGTGAGCGGGCGGTTGAGGCCGGGGTGAAATACCTGGTGCTTGCGGCAGCGTCATCCGCGTTCCTGCTTTTCGGGATGGCGCTCATATATGCAAGGTTGGGAACAATGGGGTTTTCAGACATCGCTTCAGCGGGCATGAGGGCGTACATGGGGAAAGACCCCGTTTTTCTTGGGGCGCTGGCCCTTATTGCCGCCGGGGTAGGGTTCAAGCTCGCAGTGGCGCCATTCCATATGTGGACGCCCGATGTATACGAGGGCGCACCGGCCCCGGTCTCAGCCTATGTGGCAACCGTCTCGAAGGGGGCCGTGTTTGCGCTTTTCCTCAGATACTTCGCCAGGGTGGACATACACCAGAGCGGCTCTCTCATGCTGGCAGTTGCCGTTATATCCATAGGTTCCATGTTCATTGGCAACCTGCTGGCGCTCCTTCAGGACAACGTAAAGCGCATCCTGGCATACTCTTCGATAGCCCATCTTGGATATCTTCTGGTGGCCTTTCTTGCTGCCGGGGCGCTAAGGGTGACGGCCGTTGCCTATTACCTGGCCTCCTATTTCATAACCATGCTTGGGGCCTTCGGGGTGATCTCGGTGTTGACCGCGGAAAGCGCGGGAGAAAAGGGAGAGATGGAAGACCTTGAGGACTACAGGGGGCTTGCCGCAAGGCACCCGGCAGTTGCGGCGGTATTCTCCGCGATGCTTTTTTCCCTGGCCGGCATACCGCTTACCGCGGGCTTTATCGGCAAGTTCTATGTGATAGCAGCCGGGGCCGGATCGGCCCTCTGGACCCTGCTGATCGCCCTTGCGGTAAACAGCGCGATAGGGCTTTTCTATTATGTGAGGGTCATCGTGAAGATGTATTCAGGCGCAGAGACGCCGGGCGGCTTGCAGGCGGCCGTGGCGCCATCGCCCGCCAAGGTGGCCATCCCCATAGGCGGAGGGCTTGCCCTGGCAGGGCTCACGCTTGGACTGGTATGGTTCGGGATCTATCCGCCATCGCTTCTTTACATCATCCGGAGCGCGGTCCACAGCCTGATGTAAGGGGCCTGAAGGCAGGTCCCTGGTAAGGTTCACCTTTAATAGACAAGCATTCCAAGGAGTATCAACACAAGAAGAAGCAGCCCCGTTACGACAAGGA
>JAKAMR010000053.1 GCA_021812785.1 Nitrospirota bacterium | reverse complement strand
GCGGGAACACTGTACGGATAGCGCGCGATGTGAAGGCAAAACTGGCGTCCTTCAAAAGCCAGATACCGCCGGGGGTCAAGATAGCCAACTGGTACGACCAGAGCCAGCTCATAATGGCTTCCGCGGGAAGCGTCCGGGACGCCATCCTGATAGGCGTGGTGCTTGCGGCCATCATATTATTCATCTTCCTTAAGAACATCAAGATAACGCTCATAGCCATTATCACAGTTCCGGGCGTGCTTGCGGCCTCCGTGCTGCTGCTCTATGTGATGCACCAGAGCTTCAACATGATGACGCTTGGCGGCATGGCGGCAGCCGTAGGACTTATTATTGATGACACGATAGTGATGCTGGAGCATATTGTCAGGCGTCTCAGGGGTGGCGGAGAAACCGGGCCGGGCGGGCAGGGCAACCACCGCAAAAAGATCATGGAGGCTGCGCGAGAGTTTACGCCTCCGCTGATGGGGTCATCCGCCTCGACCATAGTTATCTTCGCTCCCCTTGCCTTCCTCTCCGGTGTGACCGGGGCGTTTTTCAAGGCCCTTTCCCTGACCATGGCCGCAAGCCTCGTGGTCTCCTATTTTGTGGCGTGGCTTGCCGTGCCGCTTCTTGCGGACCACCTGCTGGGGCAAAAGGACGCTGACCAGGAAGAGGGAGGTTTTGTCACCAGGAAAGCACATCAGGGTTACGAGAGGGTCATGGGCCGTCTGCTTGGCCGTCCGGTGCTGATGCTGCTGCCCGTCGCGGCGCTTCTTTTGGCCGGATGGATGAGCTACAGGCACCTTGGCACCGGGTTTATCCCCAAGATGGACGAAGGGGGATTCGTCATCGATTACTGGGCCACACCGGGCACCTCGCTTACCGAGACTGACCGCCTTTTAAGAGAGGTCGGAGCGATACTCCGTAAAACGCCCGCCGTGGATACATATTCCAGGCGCACGGGGCAACAGCTTGGCGGAGGCGTCACAGAAGCCTACGAGGGGGATTTCTTTGTGCGGCTGAAACCTTTTCCCAGGGAGCCGATTGATGAGGTGATGGACGATGTCCGCAAACAGATAGAACACACTGTGCCCGGTTTGCATATCGATCTGCACCAGCTGCTGGAAGACATGATCGGTGATTTTACCGGGGTCCCGCAACCAATTGATGTGAAAATATTTTCAGATAACGGCAAGGTCCTTGGGCAACTTGGCCCGAAGGTGGCGGCCCTGATAAGCAAGATTCCCGGCGTGGTTGATGTGAACGACGGGATCAAACTGGCAGGGGACGCTCTGGATATAAAGGTGGACCGCGTCAAGGCGGCGCTTGAGGGGGTTGATCCGGAATCGGTTACCGCGGACCTTAATGCCCTTATGAGCGGCCTTGTGACTACCAAGATAGAACAAGGACCCAAGATGGTGGATGTGAGGGTATGGATACCAGGGAAATTCAGGAAAACCGGAGATGAACTGGGCAAGCTTCAGCTTCGGGCCCCGGATGGCCATCTCTTTCCCCTTGGAAGGATAGCCGCCATAACAACCATCACCGGGCAGCCCCAGATAACGCGTGACAACCTGAAAAGGATGATCAGGGTCACCGGCAGAATAAGCGGAAGGGACATGGGCTCGGTGATGCGGGACGTAAAAAAGGTCCTTGCCCGTCCCGGACTGTTTCCAGAGGGGGTCTATTACAGCCTTGGCGGGCTTTATAAACAGCAGCAGATAGCCTTTGCGGGACTCATGGCGGTCTTTGCCGCCGCGGTTGCGCTTGTTTTCCTTTTGCTGCTTTACCTGTACGAAAGTTTTCGCGTGGCCGCTTCGATTCTGGTGACCACTCTCCTGGCTGTCATGGGAGTGTTTATCGGTCTGCTTGTTACAGGGACGGAACTGAACATCTCGGCCATGATGGGAATGACCATGATAATCGGGATCGCAACGGAAGTGGCCATTTTCTACGTCTCTGAATATTATGAGCTTGGCGGGGCGCAGGACAGAAAGCAGGCATTGATACTGGCGGGGAAGAACAGGATGCGTCCCATAGCCATGACCACTTTTGCGGCAATACTGGCGCTGCTTCCGCTTGCCCTTGGCATCGGGCAGGGCGCCGCAATGCTGAAGCCCCTGGCTATTGCGATAATCTCCGGCCTTATCATCCAGTTCCCCCTGGTGCTGACCATGCTGCCTGTAATGTTCCATGTTTTCGGGGTCAAAAGGAAATAAAAAGCAGAAGCCGGGTGGCCATCCTTAAAACAGGACGGCTCCCGGCTTTTGATGCTGCATTGACCGTCCGGGCAGAAAAACAAAAACCCTAGTCTTTGAACTCCGTGATGATAAGCTCCAGGGGTTTTGACCCCTCGTTTACCATCTCGTGGGAGGTCCCGGGAAACCAGTGTGCCTGCCCGGCGTTCATGTTGCATTTCTCGGACTCTCCCTCCGGAGATATGAAGGTCGCCGTGCAGTCGGAAATGTTATAGACCAGGTGGTCCCTCAGGGAATGCATGGCGGTCCTTTCGCCCGGGTCGATGGTGAGCGCGAGCATGCGCACGCGGTCATTTTCAAAGAGAAGCTTGTAATTGTGCGGGGCGGCTGTAAGCGCGTCCTCTATTTTTGCGGTTTTTGGCATGGTCTTTGTTCCTCCTTTGCGAAAAGATCTTTTTAAATGTCCTGTTCCCTTTCCTGATTGCATTCTATCAAAGAAGCGTCACCGGTTCTATCGGAGCAAAAAAGCTCCTTGAACGGAGGCAGGTTCGCTGATAGCATTTAATCAGCATAAGGGGGAAGGAAAAAATCAGCCATGGCCATAAAGGTTGAAGACAGAAAGAGGGAAGAGCTCCTTAAATTCCTAGATGAAAAACTGTTTGGTCCGGTCCTGCAAGCCGCGGCCGGCGATTACAAGGAGGAGGACCTGAAGAAAAAACTGCATGAGGTGAAAAAATACGTCGAGAAGGAAAAACACCGCTTCCATGACCATGCGCGGTATCCTGCCGTATCCGGCATCAAGAAGGATTTTATTTTCGCCCTGGGGTCAAAGACCGGCAGAAAGATGGACCATGACCTGGGCGAGCTTGAGCTGCCGTCCATGGCCGGTATAAAAGACGGGTTCCTGAAACTCTGTGAAGAACTTGGGGTCTGAAGATTTTTTCCTGCCGGGGCTGCTTCAGCAGATGATGTCCAGGTTTTCCCTGGCTATGCCGATGGATGCGGGTGACTCTCCAATATAGTCCCCGTCAGCCTGTATGCGCGCCCTGTCCCGCACCTGCACCGACTGGCATTTGAGGTATTCCACGTCTTTGAATGAGGTATGCCTCCCCGTGATGATGCCAAAGGCGTACCTTAGGACATCAAGCCTTTCCCTGCCGCTCATTACCACCGCGTATAACGAGCTTTCCTCCACGCTTGCATCCGGGGCGGCCTTGGGATAGCCTCCGTATCTTGCCCCCTTGCAGACAATGAGGCTTGAAAAGAAAAATTGCCTTCCGTCTATCAGCGCAAGTCTTGGCTCCGGGCGCCAATCCTTAAGGAGCTTCAGGCCGCTTGTCATGTACCCGGCCTTGCCATACAGTTTCTTGAGTCTCCGGTTAACATGATAGACCGCCTCGGCATCAAAGCCGATGCCGGCCATGAGGAAGAACCTTCTCTGACAGCCATCCGGGAAGGAAATGTTCCCAAGGTATATCCGCTTCATCCGGCCTTCAAGTATTCTGCGGACAGCCCCCTCCGCATCTTCTGGCACCTTCAGTTCCTTTGCCAGCACGTTTGTCGTGCCCAGTGGGAGCAGGGCCATGGGCACCGTGCCGCCAATGCCTTCATCGACCGCTGTAAGTCCGTTCATCACTTCGTTAAACGTCCCGTCCCCCCCGGCAGCAACCACAAGCGACGCGCCCCCGCGGGCCGCTTTCCCGGCAAGCAGGGTGGCGTGCCCTTTCGCTTCCGTCCAGAGGATGTCAACCTGCCAGCCTGCCTGGCCCAGAAGCTTCGCCGCAAGCTCAACTTTTTTTAAGGACGATCTTCTTGCCGCCGGGTTTGCTATGACCCATAGCCTTTGGCCTTTTTTTACTTTCTGGTTCTGATCCTGATTTTGATCTTTCGGGTCCATCGGGAGTGATTATATCTTTCACTGTGGAGATTTTTCCAACCATAACGGGGGTTTTCCCCAGGTATTGGACAAGCCCGGCAAGCCGGCTTCCTTTTGCGAGGCCCGTTTTAATGAAAAAGACCCTTCCGCCCCCCCTGTCCCCGTTTTCCTTTATGCCTGGAAGTCTTATGTACCCAAGTCCCGCCCCTGCCACATATCCTGTGGTGTAGTCGGGGTCGTCCGAGACGCAGAGCTCGGCCAGGACCTCCTGGGCCGCGGCCACTTTGGAGGCTATTATGAGGGCGTCCTTCACGCGGGATTGCGTTTTTTCGCCGTCCATGCCCGCCTTTTTCAGCCCGGCCAGAAGCTCCCTTTCGGCTTTTTTTGTTATCCCAAGCATCGAGGCCCGCACGCCTCTTTTCGCCTCCGGGTCCAGTCTGCGGCCTTCCTTTGCATCCAGAAGCGCGGCCCCCTTCAGGCCGCCGGCCCTGAGTATCCTGAGCGCGCAGCTTGCGGCCCTGCGCGACACGCCAGCGGAAACCAGAAGCCTGACCGCCTCTTTTCTCACCCCTTCCGGGCTATCTGCCTTAGTTCGTATGGTGAACACAGGCAGGGCTGCTATGCAAACGGGAGCGGCGGGAAGCATCTCCGCCTTCAGGACAAGCGCATCGGGCTTTCCCTTGGAGTGCGCGAAGGCCCTTGCGGAGTATTCGCGGAGGGTTCTGGCCACATCCTTTTCCTCGAAGATCCCTTCGGCCCCGGATATGTGGCCGCCTTCCCTGCCTGCCCTCATGCGGACCGACCAGAGTGATTTTTTCGGGTCTTTGCCTCTTTTTTCCGATTGCTTCATTTTTTTGAAAAAGATTTTTTTCAGGCGGCGGTGAGCCCCTGTTCCCTTATCATACGCAGGTCATCTTCCGGCGAGCAGCCCTTCTTTGTAAGGTAATTGCCTATCAAAAGCCCGTCCGCCCCGGCCTTGAACACCATGTTGCCCTGCACGCCAAGGCACTGCCCTCTGCCGCCGCAGACGCGCACCTCTTTTCCGGGCAGCAAAAACCTGTAGAGGGAGATGATCTTCAGCGCCTCAAGGGCGGGAAGGACTTCTCTTGCCCCAAGCGCCGTGCCGGCCACCGGGATAAGGAAATTTATGGGAACGGAGTCAGCGCCGGACCGCCTTGTCTGAAGGGCCATGTCCACTCTGTCTTCCCATCCCTCTCCGATGCCAAACAGCCCGCCGCAACAAAGCTGAAGTCCCGCATCCTTTGCGGCCTCTACTGTAGCCAGCTTCTCCTCGAACGTATGGGTCTGGCATATCTCCGGGAAAAACCTCCTGGAGGTCTCAAGGTTGTGGTGATAACGGACCAGCCCGGCGTCTTTTAAGGACCTGAGCTCCTCCCCGGACAATAGCCCAAGCGTCGCGCACGGAAGAAGCCCCGTTTTCCGCACGCCCTCAACCAGGCGGGCAATGGCCTTTAGTTCTCCGGCCCCGGGCTTCCTGCCGCTTGTGACGATGCAAAACCTCTTTGCCCCGGCCGCCTTCGCCTCCTCCGCCGCCTTAAGGACCTCGGAGAGCCCCAAAAGGGGATATGTCTTGATGCCCGTCCTTGCCGATGCGGACTGCGCGCAGTAGGCGCAGTTTTCAGGGCAGGCCCCGGACTTTGCGTTCACTATGGAGCAGAGGTCCACACGGTTTCCCCTGAAAGCCTCCCTGATGCGGTTTGCCCCCTCAAAGAGCCCCTGTATTTCCCTGCCGTCCACAGCCGCAAGGAAAAGGGCTTCCTCCCTGGACAGCTCGCCCCCGCCAAGTATCTTTCCGGTCAGTTTTTTTATCATCGGGATATTCTGGTTGATGCCGGAGGGCTTGTCAACCTCTTTAAATCGGAGGGTTTACGTAAAGCTAAAAAAACCGGTCAGTATCTTATGGTGAAATCGCCGCTGGACCCTCCATCATAGGGCTGCCATTTTATGACAGCCTGCGTCACGTTGGCAAATGACGGGCCCGTGCGGCACCTTTTTATGGCCTCTTCCACCGAGTTTTTGTCCCCCTCGAAGATTGCCTCCACCGTGCCGTCGTGAAGGTTCCTGACCCATCCTCCAACACCCAGCGACTCCGCGGCCCTCTGCACGAAGGCCCGGAAGCTGACCCCCTGCACCCTGCCCTCGAATATCACATGCGCCCTTGCCTTTCCCATACTGCAATTATAACAGTTGGAATTATAATTTTAGACTTTCAAAAAAATATTGCAAGGATGGGTATCTGCTGAGATAATGGGCTAGTATCAACCTGCCTTTAGTTTTTGCTTTTTGGCTGAAAGGGGGAGATGACATGAACATGAAATTGGTCCGGGTGGTCCTTTTCTTTGGTGTTCTGGCTGTAGGCATGCTTGCCGGCTTCAGCATAGGCTATGACCATGGCGTGAGGGAGGCGGAGTCCAGGGCACGCATCGCCTCAGCCAGGTTCTTTAATGATTTCAAGGCAAAGGTGGCCGAGGGCGGCATCTTTGCCCTGGCCGGAATAAAGATACTTCCGATGGGCGCCAGACAGGCAAAGGTCTGTGGCGGAGCCGGGTATCTGGCCTCGGTGAAAATGCCAGGGGGCATGCGCGGTATAAAGCAGATGAAAGACGGCACGATCGGCGCGAACTGAGAAAACGGGGAAAAGCCAAATTGACAATTTCAGAATGCTTCTGATTAAATGGAAGCGAGCGGAGCTGATAGAATTTTGGGGTCCGCACATTCGGGATTCCTGCAAGGGAATCTAAAAAGGCTGGCGAGGCGTACCCTGCGGCGCAAAACAAAAGGCCGCAGGCCATGATGTACGGTTTGCAGGTGCCCAAAAGGGCAGAAAAAGGGAATCCCGTGGGAATCGGGAGCGGTCCCGCCGCTGTAACCGGGGACAAGAGCCTTCAGAATCCACTGTGCCTCATTAAGGGGCATGGGAAGGGAAGGTGAGGATGAACCGGGTAGCCAGAAGACCTGCCTGTGAGCCGGGATAAAAAATAAAAACTTTTTCCTTTGCGGAAAAAGCGGATGGGGTGTGGAAAGTCCCGTCCGGGGATGAAGCAAACTGGGTGCAGTCCCGATCGGTTTTTTTAAATGAAAACCATCGGGACTTTTTATTTTTTATCTTTTAAGGAGGCCGCGACTTGCTCATCATAGCGGGTACGCACAGCGGATGTGGCAAAAGCACCGTGGCGCTTGGGCTTCTGGCGGCCCTTAGGTCCATGGGGCATGAGGTCCAGCCGTTCAAGGCGGGCCCGGATTTCATAGACGCAGGGCTCCACGCAATGGTGGCCGGCCGGCCTTCAAGGAACCTGGACATCTGGATGTGCGGCGCCAACTACGTGCGGGAATGCGCAAGGAGGCACTGCGAGGGGGCGCACCTGGCGGTGGTCGAGGGCGTGATGGGCTTTTTTGACGGCGGGGAAAGAAGCACCGCCGCCCTGGCTCAGGCCCTCGGGGCAAGGGCAAACGTCGTTTTGGTGATAGACGCAAGCGGAATGGGAGAAAGCGCCGGGGCCATTGTCAGGGGGTTTAACAGCGAAGGCCGGATACGGGGGGTTATATTCAATCGTGTGGCCTCGCCCGCGCACTATGAGAGGCTGAGGTCCGCATGCAAGGCGGTGGAGGTCCTCGGGTATCTGCCAAAAAACGCGGACTATTCGATATCCTCCAGGCACCTTGGGCTGACAGTGGCCGAGGAAAGGCCGTTGAGCGGCAGCGCGCTCCATGCGCTTGCGGATGCCGTGATAAGGCACATTGATATTAACAAGGTGCGGGGGCTGGCCGCACCGGATGTCAATGGGATGGGCAGCTCCGCCAAGGATAATGAATCCCGGACGGAATCCCCCGGGCAGTCCGTAAATATAGCGGTGGCAAGAGACAGGGCCTTCTGTTTTTATTATGAGGACAACCTGGACATGCTAAGGGATGCGGGGGCGCAGCTCATCCCGTTTAGCCCCATTTCAGATGGAGGCCTTCCCGAAGGCGCCGATGCGGTCTATCTTGGTGGCGGATACCCGGAACTCTATGCCGGGGAGCTTTCCGGAAACAAACCGATGACCTCCGCAATAAGGGATTGGGCAGAGGCGGGAGGGCCGGTGTTTGCCGAGTGCGGAGGCTTCATGTACCTTGGCGAGGGCATCCGGCAGGACGGGGACTTTTTCCCGCTTTGCGGGGTGCTTCCTGTGACCACAGGTATCGTAAAGGGCAGGCCTTCCCTTGGGTACAGGGAGGCGGTCCTTTCGGAGGACTGCATGCTCGGGGCAAAAAACGAGAGGCTCCGCGGGCATGAGTTCCATTACAGCCAGGTCCTGGATGTAAGAGATCCCGGGAAGCCGGGGTTGCGTTTCAATGTAATGGGTGAGGCGGTGATGGGTGAGGGGAAAAAGGAAAATAAAGATGAAATGAAAATCAAAATATCGTCTGCCGCGTACAAGTCCACGCTTGCGGGCTATACGCATTTTCATTTCGGTTCCAACCCGGAGGCGGCGGAAAACATGGTCCGGTCCATAAGGATCAGCAAAAAGAAAAAGGGCGGAAAGGGGTAGGTTTATTCCATGGAAGTCATTATTCTTGTAGGCCACGGCAGCCCCAAGAAAGATGCAAACCAGATGGACGTTGTGGGCAGGATGCTGCATGGCATGATACACCCTGGCTGCGCGGAAAGTAATTGCGTAAAGGTGTGTTACCTGCAGTTTGCGCAGCCGGACCTGATGGCGGCCATAAGCGAGGCCGCGGCGGGCAGCCCAGGGCGCATAATCGTCCACCCATATTTTCTGAATGCCGGGGCGCATGTAACGAAGGACATCCCTGGCATGATGGAGGAAGCCCGCGCCCTCTATCCGGGAATTGATTTCATCTACACGGAGCCCCTTGGCGTGGCGCATGAGATAGTGCGGGTGGCCAAGGAGCGGATAGAGGCCGCTAAAGGAGAGGTAAGGCCCCGGGAGATAGAGAAAAGGAGCTTTGAGACAATAGCAAGGGAGGCGGGCTTTCCGGAGGAGGGGGGTGCTTTGCCCGGCGAGGCCGGACCTGTTTTGCAAAGGGTAGTGCACGCGACCGGGGATTTTGAGTTCATGAGCACCCTTGTTTTCCATCCGGAGGCCATAAAGGCGGGAATCGAGGCCATAAGAGGCGGTATGGACATAATCACCGATGTCGAGATGGTAAGGGCCGGCATCAACAAAAAAGCGCTTGCCTCCTTTGGCGGACAGGTCCTGTGCGGCATAGGCGATGTGGAGGGCGATGACCCCGCAAGGACAAGGGCGGAGAGGGGATTTTGCGGCCTGGCGGCACAGGCAAAAAACGCGGGCATTTACGTTGTCGGCAACGCGCCCACCGCCCTTTTTGCCTGCATCAGGCTTATAAACGAGGGGGCATTGAAACCAATGCTCGTCATAGGGGTGCCCGTCGGGTTTGTCCGCGCGGTGGAGGCGAAGGCGTTTCTGGCCGCCCAGGAGGAAAAGTTCCCTTTCATCACGAACGCGGGCAGGAAGGGCGGAAGCACGGTGGCCGCGGCCATCGTGAACGCGCTTTTGCTTATGGCAGGTAAAAAGTAAAAATGAGGCCGCATTTTCTGCTTATGCCCGGGGAGGAACGGAAAAAGTCCAATGCATATTGAAGACGGCATACTGCCGGCACAGGCCTGCGCCATGTGGTATGGCGCCACGGCCCTTTTCGTCTATCCGGGCCTCAGGGAGATCAGGAGGCGGACCAGGGAAAACCTTTCTTACAAGCCCTTTTTATCCATGGTGGGCGTGGCGGTGTTCGTGATATCCGCCATGCACCTGCCGGTGCCGGTCACCGGCTCCTGCTCGCACCCCTGCGGAACGTCGCTTGCCGCCATCATAGTGGGCCCGTTCGCAACGGCTGTGGTCTCTTCGATAGTGCTTTTTTTCCAGGCCATTTTTCTTGGGCACGGAGGGATCACCACGATTGGGGCCAATGACTTTTCCATGGGCATAGACGGGGGCATCTCCGGCTATCTTTGCTGGCGGCTTTTGCGAAGGTTCAAAGCCCCGCTGTGGGTTGCAGGCGGCGTGGCGGGCTTTGTGGGAGACATTGTGACGTACATGACCTCCTCCTTTGAGCTTGCCTTAAGCCTTCATGGAAATGTCCCGCTGACGAGGCAATGGCTTATCTTCTTTGCAGGCTACGGCCCTACACAGCTGCCGCTTGCCGTTGCCGAGGCCGTTTTCACGGCGGCCGTGTTGCAAGTAATGTATAACCGGCGGCCCGACCTGCTGCCTGGCGTAAAAGGAACAGGCAACCGGCCAGCAATAACAGGCAAGGCGGAAGCGGAGGGCCTTGAGTGATGGAAGAGGAAAAAAAAGAACATGGCGAAGCGGAAGACACCCGGTGGTTTGACACCTTTACCCGCTGGATGCTCGTTATCATGCTCTCCATGCTGTTTGCGATCTTTGCCGTCTCCAAATACATGGACATGCACAATATGCAGGGCGGAGGCACCGACGATACGGTAAACGCCATGGCCTCCCGGCTGGCCAGCGCCAGGGCGCATCCTTTCGTTAACCTGCCGGGGGACGCCCAGGTGGGCGCATTTTCCGTGGCCAATTTTTTTGCGGGCATGATCGTGGGACATAACTGGAAGAAACTTTTCGGGAAGGACAAAAAGTAAGACGGAAAGCACGGGGGTTTAATGAAAGCAGTAAAACTCTCCGCATACAGCCGGCTGGCGCCTGGAGGCAGTTATCTGCACCGCCTGGACGGGCGCATCAAGACGGTTGTCCTTCTGGCCGCTGTCGTCATTGTCAGCGTCCTTGACAGATGGCCGCTTGCGGCTGGCATGCTGCTTATTGCATGGGCCCTTATTTTCACTCTCCGCCTGCCTGCCGGAAGGGTATTGCTGCGCCTGTCCATTCCTTTTGGCGTGGCCTGGCTTGTCATGCTTAGCCTTGTGTTTACCTGCGGCCACACAGCCATCGCCGGCATCAGCTTCGGGCACATTTCGCTTCATGTGTACCGGAAAGGGGTAAAGACGGGCTTCCTTATAATGCTCCGGATCCTTGCGGCGGTATCTCTTGCCATGCTTCTGTCCTTTTCAACCCCCATGAACGAGATACTTGCCACTCTGCGCATCCTTAAGGCCCCCGGCCTGATGCTGGACCTGGCGGAAATGGTGCACCGGTATATGTTTTTGATGGAAGAGACCGCCGCGGCCATGCGCAAGGCCCAGCGGGCCAGGGGAGGTGAGGGGCAGCCATGGCACAGGCAGGCAAGGGACGCAGGCATGGCTGCTGGCAACCTTCTTTTGAAGGCCTTCGACCGGAGCGTCAGGATATACAAGGCCATGCTTGCCAGAGGATACGACGAAGACGCCAGTGCCCCGCTTTATTACACCGGTCCGGTCCCGCTTAAAGACCTTCTGGCGGGTGTGACATCCGGTCTGGTCCTGATCGCATTTATGGCCTGCAACTTTGCTGTCAAATGGAAGAGCCCATGGATCTGATCAAGCTTGAGGCGGTGGATTTTGAGTATCCTGACGGCACCCGGGCGCTCTCCGGTGTGGACCTCTTTGTGAAGGCCGGAGAAAGGGTGGCGGTGCTAGGGGCAAACGGCGCCGGCAAATCCACGCTCTTTCAGCTATTTAATGGCCTTCTGGAACCTTCCAGGGGTAAAGTATCGGTCAAGGGCAGCGCGGTGGAGAAAAAGGAAAAAAAGCGCCTGAAAGAAGTAAGGCGCATGATCGGCATGGTCTTCCAGGACCCCGATGACCAGCTTTTTTCAGGCACGGTGCGCCAGGAGGTGGCCTACGGGCCCTCCAATCTTGGGCTGGCCGGGAGGGACATGGAAAAGGCCGTGGCCTGGGCGCTGGAGGTTGTGGGGCTTTCCGGCTACGAGAATAAAAGCCCGATAAACCTGAGCGGCGGGGAGAAAAAACGGGTGGCCCTGGCCAGCGTGCTTGCCATGCGGCCGGAGGTGCTTGTGCTGGATGAGCCTACTGCTGCCCTGGACCCCCTTGGGGCGGCCAAAATAGTAAAGCTTCTAAACGGCATCAACCGGCAACTGGGCATCACCCTGGTTTTTGCCACGCATGATGTTGATGTTGTCCCGCTGCTTGCCGACAGGGTCTATGTGATGGACAGGGGCCGGATCAGGGTATCGGGCACGACAGCCAAGGTGTTTGCCGGAAAGGAGCTGCTTCGGAGCTGCAATCTGAGGCTGCCCAGAGTGGCGCATCTGGCTGAAATCATGGAGCGCGACGGAAAAAACTGCCGCCTTCCGTCTCTTCCCCTGACCATAGGCCAGGCCAGAAAAATCTTTTCTCTTTCGGAGCGCCCGGAGAAAAAACCGGCTTCTCCGGAGGACCTGCCCTCATCCATGAGGGATGGAAAGTTGGAGACAATAAAATGAGGCCGGGGAGCATGCGCTCGGGATATACGACAGGGGCCTGCGCTGCGGCGGCGGCCAAGGCTGCGGCTCTAAGACTCGCTGGCGCCGGTTTGGAGCCTGGCGGCCTGGTGGAGATCCCGCTTCCAGGGGGGCAAAGGGTTTCCTTTGCGATCTCAAAGAGCGGTCTTTCAAAGGCATCCGCCACCGCCTCAGTGATAAAGGATGCCGGGGACGACCCGGATGTCACAAACGGGGCTGAGATATCGGCGAGCGCGGCCTTTTTGGCGGAGGGAAAGCCTTCTTCCGTGGCGGTCAAGGGCGGCCCTGGCGTGGGCGTGGTCACGAGGCCGGGGCTTCCGGTTGCCATCGGGGAGCCCGCTATAAACCCTGTGCCAAGGCGGATGATAACCCAGGCGGTGCGCGAGGCGATGGGGGCGGACCTTCGCCCCGTCGAGGTGACCATATCGGTTGCCGGCGGAGAGGAGCTTGCCGGAAAGACGCTTAACGGGCGGCTTGGCATAGTTGGAGGCATTTCCATCCTGGGCACCACGGGCATCGTAAAACCCCTCTCCGGAGCGGCCTGGAAGGCCACGATCAGCGCTTCAATGAAGGTGGCGCGCGCCATGGGGCTTGAGACCGTCGTGCTGTCTGCCGGAAGGACGTCGGAGCGCGCGCATATGCGCAAATTCAAGCTGCCGCCGCCCTCCTATGTGATGATGGGTGACTATGCCGGGTACAGCCTGAAGGAGGCGGCAAGGAAGAGGTTCGGCCAGATACATATCTGCGCCCAATGGGCAAAGCTCATAAAAATTGCCATGGGCACGCCGGACACCCATGTGCGCTCGGGAGTGATCGATATGGGCCGTACGGCTGACTTTTTGAGGGATGCCTGCGGAATACCTTTGCCGGAGCGCCCGTATAACACGGCGCGCGAGATGTTTTTGTCCCTTAGCGCCCCTGAAGAGGCTGCAAAAAAGGTATGCACAAAGGCTGCGGCTTACGGCCACAAGGTATCCGGGCTTCCCGTGACCGCCTTTCTTGTATCATATGAGGGGAAGGTAAGCGTAAACGGTTTTTATTCCCTCATATGAAAACGATATTCGTGATAGGTTTGCAGCCGGGCTTCGCGCTAAGCAGGGAGGCAGGTAACCGTCTTGCCGGATCGGACGTGATACTTGCAAGCCCAAGGCTTTATGAGACCTTCGTGGGGCGGGAGGCTTTTTACCTGTCTGCCGCGGACGCCAGTCCTTTAAGCCACAGGATAAAGGTCATCCCAAAAGTGGAAGACACCGTCTCTTTTTTGCGCGGCTTCAAGGGGGAGGCAAGCGTCCTTGCCTCTGGTGACCCTCTTTTTTTTGGCATCGGAGGGGTGCTCCTCTCGGAGTTTCCGCCTGAAGAGGTGAAAATATATCCGGCCGTCTCCTCCATCCAGCTTGCGTTTGCAAGGGCCGGGATAAGCTGGGAAGACGCCTTCTTTGTGAGCCTGCACGGCCCCAAAAAAAGGCGCTGGGGGGCGGAAGACCTTCCGCTTCTTGCAAGCCTTCATCCTAAAATGGCGATACTTACAGGGGGCGGAAACGGGCCCTGCGATATAGCCCGCCATCTGCCGGAAGACTCAAGCGTCCTCGTGCTTGAGCGCCTTGGCCTGCCGGATGAAAAGATCACGGCCACAACGCCTGCGCAGATGAAAGAAGGATGCTTTTTTTTCGGGGAGCCCAATATTTTGATCGTCGAGACAAAAAGTGGCGGTGGAAAAGGCCGGGCGGCCAGGCTCGGGCTGGAGGAAGGCGATTTTGACCACTCAAACGGCCTTATTACCAAGGATGAGGCCAGGGCGGTCATTCTTCACAAGTTGAAGCTCCCGGTTGAAGGCGTCCTGTGGGACATCGGCTCCGGCTCGGGTTCCGTGGCTGTGGAGGCAAAAAGGCTGAGCCCGGGCCTCGATATATATGCGGTTGAAAAGGACCCCGAGAGGGCCGCACAGGCTTCAAAAAACGCGGGGAAATTCGCGGCTGGAGGGATAAATGTGGTCCTGGGCGAGGCGCCGTCCGCCCTTTCGGTGCTTCCCGCGCCGGACAGGGTCTTTATCGGCGGCTCGGGCGGAAGGCTTGCGGACATAATAAAATTCGCCTCTGGGGTAATGAAGAAGGGGGGCATGGTGGTGGTATCCGCCATCACGCTTGAAAGCATAGGGGAGGCGCTTTCTCTGCTTGGCAAAGAGGGGTTTGCGCGGATAGAGGCGTCAAGCGTGGCGGTCTCCAGGATGGCCTGCATTGACCGGGACGGAGCGGGGAAGCACTATATGAAGGCACTGAACCCGGTATCCATCATAAGGGGTATCAAATGACAAAAGCGGGCATGAAGGAGATCAAATGAATAAATGCGGGAAGGTCTATGCCGTTGGCGTGGGGCCGGGGGACCCGGAGCTCCTGACGCTCAAGGCGATGCGCATACTTGAGAGGTGCGGTGTGATAGCGGTGCCCAAAGGCAGACGGGACGGGGAAAGCATGGCGCTTGGAATAATCGGCAAGGCGGTGGGGCTTGAAGGCAAGCGGATACTGGAGATTCATTTCCCGATGGTCGTGGACCTCTCGCCGGATGCGCTCAGGCCCGCCGCGCAAAGCATACTGGATGCCCTGAAAGGAGGCAGCGAGGTGGCTTTTGTCACCCTGGGGGATCCTTCCGTCTACAGCACCTTTTTCAGGTTAAGGGAGGCGCTTTTGCTGATAGAGCCAGCCCTGGATGTGGAGGTCGTCCCGGGCATCACCGCAATAACCGCGGCTGCGGCCCGCACCGGGCAGGGCCTTGCCCTTTCAGGGGAAAAGATAGCGATAGTGCCCGCCACTTATTGCGCCAGGGGGGGCGGCGCACCGGGGGGGCTCAAAGAAATACTTGAAAAGTTCGAGTGTGTGGCTCTCATGAAGGTGCACAGTGTATTTGCCGAGGTGAAAAGGGCCCTTGAGGAGAGCGGGAAAATTGATAGCGCCCTCTATGTCTGCCGGGCCGGGCTTGATGGGGAAACAATAAAACCGGTAGCCCAGGTGGAAGAAAAGGACCTCGACTATTTCTCCACGATAATCGTCACGGGGGTGGGGAAAACGCCTCCGGAGGGAAAGGCAGGAAAACGGGGGAAGTGAAAGAAAAATGAAAAGGGAAGGCAAAATGAACGGCAACCCTGTGTATTTCATAGGCGCGGGACCCGGGGACCCTGAGCTTCTGACCCTGAAGGGGCGCAGGCTTCTGGACGGGGCCGACGTGATCGTATATGCCGGAAGCCTTGTAAACCCGGCCTTGCTGAGGGGAGTGAGGGCGGAGCTCCACGACTCTGCCGGGATGACGCTTGAGGAGACCACTCGTATCCTCAAGGAAGCCTCGCTTGCCGGAAGGCTTGCGGTGAGACTCCATTCCGGGGACATCTCCTACTACAGCGCGATAACCGAGCAGATAGAGCTGCTTGAAAGGTCTGGTATCGCCTGCCGCGTGGTTCCGGGGGTTTCTTCACTGGGGGCCGGCTGCGCCGCGCTTGGACAGGAGCTTACGATACCGGAAGTCTCGCAGACGGTCATAGTTACCCGCATGGCGGGAAGGACCCCCGTTCCGGATGGGGAGGCGCTTGCCTTGCTTGCCGCGCACCAAAGCTCCATGGTCATTTTTTTAAGCTCCGCGATGATAGAAACGGTGGTGGGGGAACTCCGGGCCGGGGGCTATCCGCCTGAGACGCCCGCTGCCATTGTGGAGAGGGCCTCATGGCCTGAAGAACGGATAATAAGGGGCAGCCTGGGGGACATTGCCCAAAAGGCCTCGGAGGCGGGGATAAGAAAGACCGCGCTCATATACGTGGGGGAGGCGCTCGCGGCGGGTAGCGGCGGCCACTTCGAAAGGGCCCAAAAAACAAAAACAACAGCCAAAAGATCAAAGCTCTACGACGGAGATTTTAGCCACGAATACCGGGGAAAGAAGAAATGACCGAAAAGTCCGGGGATAAAGTTTTTTTTATGGTCCATGTGGGCCCGGCGGGGCGTGAGCTTGCCCAAAGGCTCAAGGGCTCGCTTTTTCCGGGCGGCGAGGTTGTCAGTTTCAGGGAACTGAAAAAGGGGGGGATGGACGGACTGGGTGAGGCCTGGAGACGCGCGCGTGCGATCCTTTTTATCGGGGCCGCAGGCATCGCCGTGCGCACCATCGCGCCTTTTGTGGAAGACAAGAAAAAGGACCCCGCGGTTTTAGTCATGGATGAAAAAGGGGAAAATGTTGTAAGCCTGCTTTCCGGGCATGAAGGAGGAGCGAACCGCCTGGCCCGGGAGGTGGCGGGCTTCCTTGGGGCCAACCCGGTCATAACCACGGCAACGGACTTGAACGGGCTTGCCGCCATTGACCTTTTTGCCAAAGAAAACGGCCTTTTTATAGAAAGGCCGGAGCTTTTGCCCGCGCTTTCGGCAAGGCACCTGGAAAAAGGATCGCTTGCCGTTTATACGGATGCAGACCTTGAGCTTCCGGATGATTATGTGAAAGTTAACGCGCCGCAGGAGGCGGACGTTCTGATCACGGACAGGCTTTTTTTCAGTGAGGCCTGCTCCGGTTTTTACCTGCGGCCCAAAAGCCTTGTTCTCGGCATAGGGTTTAACAGCGGCACCGGCGCCGCGGAGATAGGAAATGCCGTGGCCCTTGCGCTTAAGGAGGCCGGGCTTGCCCATAACTCGGTAAGGCTTATCGCCACGCACCGGAAAAAGGCCGCGGAGGCCGGCCTTATGGAGTACGCGGCAAGTCAAAATATTCCCATAAGGGGTTTTTCTAGCGGGGAGCTCAACGCGGTGCGCGGGGTGGCCCGCTCTGAGGCCGCCATGAAGGCGCTGGGCGCGCAGGCTGTTGCCGAGCCTGCGGCGCTTCTTGGCGCGGGAGGAAAAGACAAAGACCCTAAAGAAAACAAAAACCTTGCGATGGGCAAGCGGGCTATCGGCAACGTCACGGTAGCCGCGGCAAGGACGATGGATGGCGAGGGGGAAAAAACAAAGACAAAAACTCTTTTTGTGGTTGGCCTCGGCCCTGGAGGGCTGGAGCACCTTACGCCCGCGGCAATGGAGGCGATAAGGCAGTCCGATATGATCATAGGATTTAAATCCTACCTTGCCCACATAGAGCCCCTCATAAAGGGAAAAGCGGTCGTCTCCTCCGCCATGACCGAGGAGGTCGCGCGCGCAAGAGAGGCGGCGTGTCTTGCCGCCTGCGGGCGCAAGGTATGTCTGGTAAGCGGCGGGGACCCGGGCATCTACGGGATGGCAGGGCTTGCCATGGAGGTTGCCTCGAACGTGGACCCGGAGCTTGAGGTCCGGGTGATACCTGGCATATCGGCCCTGAACGCCTGCGCTTCCAGGCTTGGCGCCCCGCTTATGCATGACTTTGCTGTCATAAGCCTGTCAGACAGGCTTACCCCGTGGGAGACCATAGAAAAGAGGCTCCACGCGGCGGCGGGCGCGGACATGGTGACCGTGATATACAACCCTAAAAGCGGCGGCAGAAAGACGCAGATAGAAAAGGCGATAAGCATAATGCTTAAATACCGGGACGGCGGCACGCCCGTGGGCGTGGTAACGGACGCCACAAGGCAGGGGGAAGACATTCTTGTAACCACGCTTTCCGAGATGGACACTTCGAGGATAAACATGAAAAGCACGGTCATCATCGGAAATTCCATGAGCCGCCGCCAGGGCGGCCAAATGCTGACCCCAAGGGGATATGAAAGAAAATATGCCCTCTAGGGCCGCGCTTTTGTGGGATGAATCCTACCTGTGGGGGCTTATCGCGTACAGGGCGCTTAAGAAACTTTCTCTGGACTTCTCCCTGGTTACCTCCGGGGATATAAAGCAGGGGGCGCTTGAGGGCAGAAGGCTTCTTTACGTGCCAGGCGGCTGGGCATCAAACAAGCTTGAGGCGCTTGGGGAAGACGGGGCGCGGCAGATAAGGAGGTTCGTGGAGGGAGGCGGCTCTTATATCGGCGTATGCGGTGGGGCCGGGCTTGCCACCAGCGAGGGCATCGGGCTTCTGGATATAAAAAGAAGGCCGCTTGACAAAAGGGTGCCCTCGTTAAGCGGGAAGGTGCGGGTGAAGATGGGGTCCCCCCATCCTTTCTGGGATGGCATAGGGGGCCGGGACAAAAACAAAAAACAAAATCCTGTTTTTCATATCTGGTGGCCCTCGCAGTTCAAACCTGAGGGCCCGTCCATCAAAGTTGTGGCCAGTTTCGGGCAGGCCACGCCGGAAGCCTTCAGCTCGGACCTGAACGTTGGGTGCATCAGCGACTGGGGGGTGCTGGAGTCCGAGTACAAGATCAACCTGGACCCGGGAAAAATGCTCGATGAGCCGCTGGCGCTTGAGGGCGCATATGGGGCAGGCCGCGTCTTCCTGACCCTTATCCATCTTGATACCCCTGGAGACCCAAACGGGGAAAAGGCGCTTCAAAACATCTGGAAGCACCTGGGAGGTGAAAAAACGGAAAGGGTAAAAAGCCCGGAAACACCTCATAAGCCCGCAGGCGGGCTTTTCCCCCCTTCGCTTTCAAAGGGCCTTCTGGCACCGGTGGAGGAGCTTTTTGATACCGGAGCGAAAAATTTTTTATGGTTCAGGGACGGCTGGACCGTGAGATGGAGAAGGGGGGTAAGGGGGCTTGAGTATTTCACGCTCCATGAGCTTGTCAAGGAGCTTGCCCAAAGGGTAAAAAACCCAGCGCCGCCAGGGGTGCGCCGGGAGGAGCTGGAAGCGCTTATTGATGGGCTTCGCGTATTTGCGCAGAAGGCGGGCAGGCTGCTGCTGCTTGAGCGCCTGGCCCTTCAGCGCGGCCACTCGATCACTTTTTCGAAGGCCTCGGACCCGCATATGTGCAGCCTCAGGGAGGAGCTCTTCGCGAGCGCCAAAAGCCACGGCGGGGAGTTCAAAAAGCTCCTGGGGCAGGCCGATGGCATTTTGTATAAATATCTGAGGCCCGAATGGAGCTGATGTCTTAACCCTAACGCTGCATTCCTTTAAAGCCGTCATTCCGGCCAGATTTATTCTGGTTGCAAATAAAAACGGGCGGAATCTTTCCTTGCCGTAAAAGGCGAAG
>JAKAMR010000052.1 GCA_021812785.1 Nitrospirota bacterium | reverse complement strand
GCTTTTTTTCGATGAGATCGGCAACCTGCCGCTCCAGTTGCAGGCCAAGCTGCTGCGCGTGCTGCAGGAAAAGGAATACCGTCCTGTCGGGGGAAAACAGACCCTCGCGGCCGACGTGAGATTCATCGCGGCCACGAACCGCGACCTGCTGGAGATGGTAAGAAGCGGGGAATTCAGGGAGGACTTTTATTACCGCCTCAATGTTTTTCCGCTCAGGGTCCCGCCGCTCAGGGACCGCCGGGACGACATCCCCGCGCTTGCCCACCATTTCCTTAAAAAATATTCGGGCCAGACGGGAAAGGACGTGGAGTTCATATCGGCCCAGGCCATGAAGCTGCTTATGGACTATGCCTGGCAAGGCAACGTGCGGGAGCTTGAAAACGTTATCCACCGTGCGGTTGTGCTTGCCCGCTCTAAGACCATCGGAGAAAGGGAGATATTGCTGGAGGGTGAGGGTAGAGGGGAAAAAGCCGGGGAGTCAATGAAATCCGGAGAGCAGGGAGCGAAGCGGAGAGTGCCGGAAGGGAGCCGTGGTGAAACAACTGGCGAGCCGGAATTATCTGTACCGCAAACGGCTGAGGCCGCTTTAGCTGAAGCAGAAAAAACAAAAAAACCTAAAACGCTCAAGGAGTTTTTGGCGGAAAAAAAGAGGCTGAGACGCGAGGCCGCGGACCGCCTGGAGCGCGCGTTCGTGCTTGAGGCCCTGGAGAGAAACGGCTGGAACGTCACCCGCGCTGCCCGCGAAGTGGGCATGGAGCGGACCAACATGCATGCGCTCATGAAGAAGTACGGGATAAAACGGGGCGCAGAGTAATTCCCCTCTTTACTTGTCTAATTTAATAACTTATCATAATTAATAATGTGGCAAATTCTGGAGCACCGGGATATCGGGAAGACGTGCCGGAAGCTTCCGGAAGACGTTGTTAGAAAATATGAACTGTGGAAAGACATTGTATTCAGGCATGGTCCCGGAAAACTCAAGGAGTTCCCCGGCTTCCATGATGAAAAATTAAAAGGGGACCGTTCGGGACAGCGCTCCTCCAGGCTGAACGCTCAATACAGGATCATTTATCGCGTAGAGCGCGAAATTGTAACTGTCTTTGTCCTTGAAATAACGCCGCACAAATATCAGGAGGAAGGTGCAATGCGCAGCAAAGACAAAAATGAATTCATACCGGCAAAACCGCATATAAAAATAACCACGGGCGAGGTCATTCGAACACTTCGGGAGCTGAAAGGCTGGACCCAGGCCGAGCTTGCAAGGAGAACCGGCATCAATGCCACAAATATCAGCCTCCTTGAAAACGGGAAGGTGGAGATCGGCAAGAAACGCGCTGAGCAGATGGCAAAGGCCTTTGCTGTTCATCCCGCCATTATCATGTTCCCCGAATGTGAGGGCAATGCGATAAAAAAAGTAGCCTGAAACTTTTTCTCAAACCCGCGCGGCCCGCTGGGTGGGCATGGAGCGGACCAATTTGCATGCGCTCATGAAGAAGTTACAAAATCATACATAAAATCAAATCTTGCTTCAAGAAAACCCAGCAGAAATTTGTGGGGGGCGGACGGCATTCGCTCCTCTAAGCGCCGTCTCACCTGTTTTGCCTGCATGACGGTATACCGCGCCGGGTCTTCCTGGTTGCCGTTGCATCATGTTACGCGCCCGCGTCACCCGCTGCGCTCAAACCATCCGCCTCCCTTTTTGTTTCCTTTTTTTTCACCTTGAAGAGGCATAAAAAAAGGGGAGGCGAGCGCAAAGCGAGCCAACGGTTAATCAGAACTTCCTTAATTACATTAATTGCATTCGATGCCCGAAGGGCATAAAAAAAGGGGTCCGGTTTCCCGGACCCCTTTTTTGTGCTTCAGATTAAGGCTTTGCTTAAAACGCCATCTCCAGGCCGTGCATGATGACCGTGGGGGTGGTGTCGGCAGTCGCAGCCTGTTTCTTGTAGAAGTCGCCTTCGGAAAGGACGCCCGCGTTGAAGAAGTAAGTCAGGTTCTTCGTAAGCTGGTAGGTCGCGTTGAAGTCAACCTCGGTGCCCAGGTCCTTGTTCTGACCAAGGGCAGTCTCTGCTGCCGTGAGCTCGTTAGCCCTGAGGTAGTAACCGTCGAGGGAGAGCTTGAGGGCCGCCAGCGGGTTGTAGTCAATACCCACGTTATACACTTGGGTATTGGCTATGCCGGTGTGCTCCGCGCCTGCCGCAGTTTTGAGGGTGTATTCATACACAAGCGTGTAGCGCCTGTCGCTGGACAGGAAGTTGATGAGCTGCTTGTTCTTGGTGGCATCGCTGCCGTCGTTACCGCTGCCATAGGCAAACAGCGCCCTTATGGTGATGGGAGCAAGCTTGTAGTTAAGGTTAAGCCAGAGGCCGTAGCCGGAGGCATCCACAGTGTCATTCAATTTGCCGAACTGGAAGTCTGCCTCAGCAGTGTAGCCTATGCCGGAGATAGAACCAGCGCCGAAGAGACCAAGATCCTGCAGGGAAAGAGACTGGCCGGAGGCTAAATAAGCGCCGCTCGGGTCGTTAACGTAGGTGAAGTCCACGCCAAGCTCCTGTTTGGCGAACTCGCCGTTGGCCACCGCAACATAAGCATCGATGTCCTTATTGTCGCTATTGGTCGCCTGGGACTGATCCACTGCCTTGATGGTAAGCGCGGTCAGATGCACATTGGGCGCCGGGCTCGCGTAAGCAACGATTGCGTCATCACCAAACTTCCTGTGGTCAAAGAAGAGCGGGGCCGGGCCAAGCGCAAGGGGCATATGGCCCACCTTGATGCCGGACGGTACGCCCAGAAGTCCGCTGCCTGCATAGTTTATCCATGCCTCGAGGATTCCAAGCCCATTGGACTGTTTTCCATCGAAAGAGCCGTTGCCCCATACGGAGACGTCATTTGAGCCCAGATTGGACTCCAGGTGTATCCTGCCCGAAACGGGGCCCGAAGAGGCGTCAACCGCAAGCCTGACCCTCTCGTCATAGTACGCATCGTTTGCGTTCTTGGTCGGAACTCCAGCCTGGGTAAGATTGTCCTTGAACCATCCCCTGACCCTCAAATCTCCGCTGAGGGTGATGTTGGTGCTGCCAGCCGCCACAATGGCGGTGGTTTCAGACGGTATCTCTGCCTGAATGGCGAAGGCAGTAGCCGCAAAACTTAAAACAAAAAACAAGCCTAATATTAATGCTATGGACTTCTTCTTCAATTCCTAACCTCCTGTTAGTTAGCCGGGCTTATCGTTGCCCCCTCCGTCCGCCAAAGGCGGATTTGTTGTTTTTATTTCCCCTTATCGGGCACTCCCCTGTACGCTCTCTCCGCCCTCATCACCTCCCCCGGGTTCTAGTTTTCTTAAAAATCAGTGTTATTAAAAATTAATTTCCTATCCCCGGACCTTGGAATCGTGCATTTTTATATCAATTCCCGTCCTTTTTTGTCAAGATTTTTTTGGCTTTCGCCTCCATCTAAATTCTATCTCCCCTCCGTCCAAATTCTATCCCGATCATCACGGTCCGGTCATTATAAGCAAAAAAAAGGCCAAAAACACCCAAAAAGCTTTTTCCCCTTTTTTTTAAAGGACTTTCAACGGATTGTCAATTTTTATTGGCTGCGAAGAGATGTGTTTTTTTTGCCGCGGTTTGTTGTAAAAACAGGCCGGGCGTTAAGCCGGTCCAATTTCCAAAAAGATTTTAGACAGGGGCCTGTCAGACCTCGCGGTTCCCGCCGAAAAGCCTCCTTTCCTTCCACAGCATGTATATGGCGGGATAGATTATAAGCTCAAGCAAAGTGGAGGTCACAACGCCGCCCACCATCGGGGCGGCTATCCTTTTCATCACGTCGGAGCCCGCGCCGTGGGAAAACATCACCGGGATGAGCCCGGCCAGTATGACGCTCACCGTCATTATTTTGGGCCTTATCCTCTTCACCGCCCCTTCCATCACGGCGCTCTTCAAGTCTTCCCGGCCCTTCAGACGGCCCTCCCTCCTCCATTTCTCGAAGGCCAGATCCAGATAGAGCAGCATCACCACCCCTGTTTCGGCGTCGAGCCCCGCCAGGGCAATGAGGCCCACCCAGACCGCGGTGCTCATGTTGTAGTGCAGAAGATACAGGAACCAGAAGGAGCCCACAAGGGAAAAGGGCACGGCCAAAAGCACGATAATGGATTTGGCGGCGGACTTTGTGTTCAGATATATGAGCACGAAGATCAGCAGTATCGTAAGCGGTATTACCAGTTTCAGCCTTTTTGCCGTCTGCTCCATGTACTGGTATTCGCCGCTCCACTGGATGTGATACCCCGGCGGTATGCTGAGCGTCTTGAGCCTGCCTTGAAGCTCCTTTATGAACCCCCCGATGTCGGAGCCCGAATAGTCTATGTATACATATGAGACCGGGAAGCCCGCCTCGCTTTTTATCATCGAGGGGCCTTTCACAAATTTTATGTCCGCAAGCTCTCCAAGCGGCACCTGGGCAACCGCGGGCCGGGCCCCCGGATATCCGTCCGGCGCAAGGGTGATGCCGGGAACGGTTGAGCCCCCGCCCCCGTAAGCGCTATCAGCTCCTGGCATGGAGGCCCCCGGTATACCGGTTGCGGAGGAAAAAACCTGGACAGGCCCTCCGGACGGCATGGCGACCGGCACCAATACCCGCTTGATCGCATCTATATTGCCCCTCAATTCGCGCTTGTACCGCACGTTTACGGGATAGCGCTCCCGCCCCTCCACGGTCGTCGTCAGATCAGCCCCGCCTATGGCGGACTGGATGATGTCCTGCACGTCCTCGACCGAAAGCCCGTACCTGGCGGCCTCTGCCCGGTCCACATCTATATCCAGGAAATAGCCCGTTGCCGCCCTTTCGGCGTACACACTCCTCAGCCCCCTCGCGCCTTTCAGCCGGTCTTGTATCTGCTGCCCTATGCCGTCTATGACGTTCAGGTCCGGACCCATTATTTTTATGCCCAGGGGCGTCCTGATGCCGGTTGCCAGCATGTCTACGCGGGCCTTTATGGGCATGGTGAAGTCGTTTGAGACCCCCGGTATCTGGAGCCGGTTATTCATCTGGTCCTCAAGCTTCCGGACCGTCATGCCCTTTGGCCACTGGTCTTCCGGTTTTAAATTGACCACGGTCTCGAACATCTCAAGCGGGGCCGGGTCAGTGGCGGTGTCCGCCCTGCCGGCCTTCCCAAAGACGCTGGATACCTCCGGGAACTCCTTGAGCATCTTGTCCTCGAGCTGAAGGAGCCGTGAAGAAGTGCCTACCGACGCCCCTGGAAGCGTGACAGGCATATAGAGTATCGTCCCTTCGTAAAGCGGCGGCATGAACTCCGAGCCCAGTTTTTTATACGGGATGACCGTTAGCGCAAGAATGACAACGGCAGCCAAGATGACCAGTTTTTTGTGCCTCAATGCGACGCTTGCCACGGGCTCGTAAATCCTGTGCAGCAGCCTGCTCACCGGGTTTTCGCGCTCCGGCCTCACCTTGCCCCTTATGAAAAGAGACATGAGCACCGGGGTAAGCGTTATCGCTATGAAGGAGGAAAAAAGCATTGCGAACGTCTTTGTATAGGCCAGGGGCTTAAACAGCCTGCCTGCCTGCTGCTGCAGCGCGAATACGGGCAGAAACCCCGCCGTTATGACAAGAAGCGAGAAAAAAAGCGACGGGCCCACCTCCTTGGCTGCCTCTATTATGATTTCCGCCCGGGTGACCCGGCCCGCTTCCCCGCGAAGGCCGGGACCGCCGCCATGGGGGCCGTGTCCCTCCCACTCCTCAAGCTTCTTATGGGCGTTTTCCACCATTATGATAGACGCATCCACCATCGCGCCTATGGCTATGGCTATGCCGCTTAGGCTCATGATGTTCGAGGTGACGCCAAGGTAATACATGCAGATGAAGGCTATCAGGATGGCTATGGGCAGCGTGAGTATCACGACCAGGGCGCTTGGCAGATGGAACAGGAAGATAAGACATACCAGGCTTACCGCTATGGAGAGCTTTATTATCTCGTCTTTAAGCGTGGCTATGGAGCGTTTGATGAGGTCCGACCTGTCATAAGTGGTCACGATCCTGACGCCCTTGGGCAGGCTTGGGGCTATGTCTTTTTTTATCTTCTGTTTTACCCGGTTTATCACGGCTGCCACGTTTTCCCCGAACCGCACTACAACGATGCCTCCGGCCACCTCCCCTTTACCGTCCAGGTCCGCCACCCCGCGCCTTATCTTGGGGCCAAGCTCCACTGTGGCCACGTCCTTTAAGTAAATGGGGGTGCCGTCCCCGCCTCTGCCCACGGAGATATAACGGAGGTCATCCAGGTTTTTTATATATCCCCTGCCGCGCACCATGTATTCGCGCCCGGAGAGGTCCAGCACACTGCCCTCCACATCCAGGTTGCTCTGCCTCACGGCGGCCAGCACGCTGGTCAAAGGGACGTTGTAGGCCAGAAGCTTGTCAGGGTCTACATTTACCTGGTACTGTTTCACAAACCCGCCAACGCTTGCCACCTCCGCCACGCCGGGCACGCTCTCCAGGGCAAGCTTTACGTTCCAGTCCTGCATCGAGCGCAGTTGGGAAAGGTCATGCCCTCCGGTGTCGTCCACCAGGGCGTATTCGAACCCCCAGCCGACGCCCGTCGCGTCGGGGCCAAGCTCCGGGCTCGCCCCCGCGGGAAGCTTTGATTTTACCGATTGCAGGTACTCAAGCACCCTGCTTCTTGCCCAGTAGATATCCGTTCCTTCTTTGAAGATGACGTAAACGAATGAGGTGCCCAGGAAGGAAAACCCCCGCACCGCCTGCACCTTGGGGGCAGCAAGCAGGGTGGAGGTTATCGGATAGGTAACCTGGTCTTCCACCAGGTCCGGGCTTCTGCCCGTCCATTTCGTATAGACGATCACCTGGGTGTCGCTTAAGTCCGGGATGGCGTCCAGGGGGGTCTTCTCAAGCGAGAGTATCCCCCACACGATCAGGAAAGTAAACAGGATGAAGACCATCAGCCTGTTTTTCGCGCTCAGCTCTATTATCTTACGGATCATTGCGCCCGGCCCGCTTTGTTATATGCCTGATAGAACGCGGGGCATTCTTTCCAGAATTGGTAAAAATATAAAGCCGGCCTTTTTTTGGGGAATGACAGTAATAAGGTGCGGGGAGGCGAAAAAAGCCCTCATCATTTCGTCACGCCCTCCAGCCTGGACTCCGAATCTATGAGGAAAGTGCCCTCCGAGGCCACCCTGTCGCCGGGCTTAAGCCCTTTCAGGACTTCCACCATGGTATCGGTCTTTACGCCGGTGGTAATCTCTCTTGGCTCAAAGTTGCCGCCGCCTTTGTCCACATAAACTACCTGCCTCATTCCCGTATCTATGACGGCGCTTGCCGGGATGACAAGCCTCCTGCCCAGGTTGCTGTTGATCAGCACGTCCGAATACATCTGGGGCTTCAGTTTCATCCCGGGATTGGGGATGGAAAATCTTACCTTTGCCGTCCTCGTCTGCCCCGATATGGAGGGATAAACATAATCTATCCTTGCGCGGAAGACCTTTCCCGGAAATGCCCCGATGCTTATGTCCGCCCACTGGCCCGTCCCTACAAGGGAAAGGTCGTCCTCATAGACGTCGGCCAATACCCAGACTCTGGACAGGTCCGCCACATTAAAGAGGGTCTGCCCCGGCGCGGCCTTAAGCCCAACCACCGCGTCCTTCTGGACGATATATCCGCTAACCGGGCTGTATATGGTAAGGTCCCGTATGGGCCTGCCAGTGGCCTCTATCCGCTTTATCTCGCCTCCGGGGATATCATAGAGTTTCAATCTCTGCCTTGCGGCGGCCACCATAGAGCGGGCATCATTGGCCAGCATCCGGCCCACGCCCATCGCACCCATCGGCCCCGCCTCTGCGCCATCTCCGCCTGCCCCGTTTTTTTTATCCTTTTTTTTGTCCTTCCCGGCCCATTTAAGCACATTCAGATATTCCTGCTGCGTGGCATAGAGCTCCGGGCTGTATATCTTTGCCAGAGGCTGCCCCTTTTTTACATACATACCCGTGTAGTCCACATAAAGTTTTTCTATCCAGCCTGCGACCTTGGTATTCACCGTGGCCAACCGGGTCTCATCGTAAGTGACCACCCCCACTGTGCGAATCGCCTTTTGCATGGGCTCTATTTCCGCCGTTGCGATCTTTACATTAATAAGCTGCTGCTTTGCGCGGGATATCTGCACCGTCGGGGCCTCCGCGTTCCCGTTGCCCCATCCGGACTCATCCCCCCATCCGCTATCGCCCGAATTCGAATTTTTTTTAGAGTCCGCCGGTGTATTTTGCACGGCCGCGGACCTCTCCCTGGGCGAAGCGGCCGGAGTCTTTTCCCCATGCTCCCCGAATTTAAAAAGTGAGTAACCGGCCACGGCTATGGCCAGGATGAAGACGGCCGGAATAATGATCTTCCTGTTTTTCTTTCCCATTTATTGTCTCCCCTCCGTTATATAGGGGGTCTGCCCCGTCACGGCCTCTATACCGGCTATGGCTTTTTGCCTCTCCGCATACTGCTTCCAATATTTAAATTCGTAATCCAGCAGAGATCTGAGCCTGTCTATGGCGGTCAATGCAGGGACGCTTCCGGCCACGTAGCCGGAAAGGGCCGCCTCAAAATCCTCGTAGGTCTTGGGGATGAGCCCCCCTTTGTATAACGCCATATGATGGGCGGCCATCCCCGCAAGGGAGAAATTGACTTCCACATCTGAAGAAAGCGACAGTTTCATGGCTTCGAGGTCCGCTTGCGTCTTTTGGAGGAGCGCATCCGCCTCCAGCACCCCTTCCCTCTGTTTTGTCCTGTAATAAAGCGGGACGTTTACTGCCGTTACAAGGCTCCAGTCGTCCTGAAAAGGCCCGCCCTTTTTGTCCACGGCGCCCGTGACCGTAAAGTCCGGATAATACTGTTTTTTGGCAAGCCTGACCCCTGCCATGGCTTCTTCCACCAGCCTTTGCTCCGCCTTTATTTGCGGGCTGTTGCTTATGGCCGCGGCCACAAGGGGGGCCGCAGTGGAGGCATTAAGGATGTAACCGGTCTCGACAGGCCTTCCAAGGGGCATTCCCGCCGGTCTTCCGGTAAGTGAATTCAGCCTTGCGCCGCCGGCAATTATCTCCTGTTTCATCTCCTCCCGCTTTTCAAGGAGGGTGTATTTTTCAGTCTGCGCCAGTATCACTTCCTCTTGCGGGGCAAGCCCCGAGGAGTAGCGGGCAAGCGCCGCTTTCTCCAACTGGGTAAAAAGATCATATCTCTGCCTTATGATATCCAGGTTTTTGTAATAAAGAAGGAGGTCATAATACAGGTCCTTTACCTGGCGCACGATCTTAAGCTTCAGGTCCTCATAGGACTCCTTCGCATATTGCGCGTCCTTGCTGGCGATCTCCCCTTTGAGGCCAAGCTTTCCGGGGTAGGGAAAAGTCTGCGAGACCGAAAACATCCATTGGGACATAATCGTGTCCCCGTAAGAATATCTGTCCCATCCCTCGTTCTGGTAGCCCACGGCAACCATAGGGTCTGGCAGGCTTTTTACCTGCGGTATCGTGTGCTCACGCGCGGAAACCAGAAAGCCGTAAGCCGCAAGCTGCGGATTTTTGGCCAGGGCTTCATTTATGAGCTCACCAAGGACAAGGGGCGCAGACCCGGCAGACCCCGCCTCGCCACCCTTGTTAAACACATCGCCACCACTGGTAAAGACGGGCTCCTGTTTCCGGGCTGTGGCGCCCCAAGCCGGAACAACCGAGATTGAAAATACAAAGACCAGAAGCGCGGCCCGGCAAATTTTGCCTTTTTTATTTTTAAATATGTCTTTATTTGGCATGAATGTCAGATTTTACCTTATTGCCGCAAACAAGTTGCACACGAAAAAACCGCGTAAAGCCTTTTTTGCTTTTTGCTTTTTGCTTTTTTGCTCCACCGGCTGTCCCGTGAACCGGAAATGGAACATCATCACACCCTCATGCGCAACACAAACACAAACACAAAAACCGGTTTTTTCTATTCCGCGTTGATATCAAATCTCATCGGGGGCAGGAGTCTTCCCGCGCGCTTCACCTTTACCATGGCATGCCATTGGCCGGAGGACTCCAGGTTTATCACCGCGCGGTATTCGCTGCCTGAACGCGTCGCATCGGCAAATCCCTTCATCGGGGGCATTGTCCCCATGGGGGGCATCATCCAGTAGACCCTTACCAGGGCATCGGTGACAGGCCTTCCGCTCCGGTCAGTAAGCCGGACCCGCACGATATTTTTACCCGCGGCCGGGGTCTTGTCCGTCATCACGCCCACATTCAGGTCACCCGCCTGCCCCGTAACACGAAGCCCGCTGGCGTACGCCAGCCCGGCCAGCAGCAACGTGGCTGACACAAAGAACGCCGCTTTTAAAAGAACCTGCTTCATCTTCGCGCCTCCTTCATTTGTTTTGCTGTTCCTGAATTAGGATACCTCCGTGATATTAAGAAGTTATGAAAAGCCCAAAATCAGCAATTTTGAGCGCAGGCCTGACTCGCTGCGGGAAAATGCTTTTTTTGCCTTTTTTGCCTTTTCTGTTTTCGCTTATAATAAATTAATTGTATGGCTAACAAGTGCGTGCTCGTCGTAGAGGATGACCCCAAGATCGCCCGAGTCATAAAGGTATATCTTGAGCAGGCGGGATACACAGTGTCCGTTGCCCAGAGGGGGCAGGAGGCCATAAGCGCGGCCTCCGCGCATCGGCCCTGCGTTGTGATGCTGGACCTTATGCTTCCAGGCATGGGCGGCGAAGAGGTCTTCCGGGAGATTAAAAAAATCGGAGACATCCCGGTGATAATGGTAACGGCCAAGTCCTCCCCGGAAGAGCGGATCGCGGGCTTTGCCCTGGGGGCGGACGATTACATAGTGAAGCCCTTCAACCCCCGTGAGATGGTGTACAGGGTAAAAGCGGTGCTTAAGAGGCCGGGCGCGCAGGAAAAAAGCGCGGAGGCCGGGCCTCCCATGAGTTTCAATAAAGGCTCTCTCTGCATCGACGGGCTTAAATACGAGGTGAAAAAAAGCGGTTCCCCCGTCAACTTTACCCCCAGCGAATTCAGGATACTGCTGGCCTTTGCCTGCTCGCCGCATATGGTTTTTACGAGGGAGAAACTCATAGACAAGGCCTTCGGCCACCTGTTCGAGGGTTTTGACCGCACCATCGACGTACACATCAAGAACATCAGACAGAAGATCGAGGACGACCCCAGGAACCCGGCGCTGATAATCACCGTTCACAGGCTCGGATATAAATTCGTTGCGGAGCGCGATGCTTAGAGGACTCCGGCTTAAGTTTTTCCTCCTTCTCATGGCAGTGGTCATGATCGCGCTGGCAGCCTCCTTTGTGATAAGGCATCTGATGCTCCGGGACTTCCGCCAGTACGAAGAAGGGCAGCTTGAAGACAGGGTCTATTGGGTGATGGCCGGCCTGGAATCATCATACGCAAAAAATTCGGCCTGGAGCCGGGACGCGGCCTCCAAAGACGCCGTCTGGGCAATGATGATGGGCTTGGATATCAGGCTTTTTGACAGCCGGCATGTCCTTATTGCCGGCTCGGAGCAGTCTCTGAAGGCCCTTCCGCCCCTTATTCAAAAAAAGGTGCTCGCCGTCTCCCGCTCGGACATGAAAAGCAGACCTGCCCGGTTTTTTTCCTACCCTATTTTCTTTGGCGGGCATGAGATAGGGAGCCTGGAGGCGGGGTTTTTTCCGCAGCCTGAAAGAGGGGACACATTTGTGAGGCGTTCGGATATGTTCCGCCTGTTTTCCGTTATCGCACTGGGCGGCGTTGCGTTTGCACTGAGCATCCTTTTTTCCTGGATACTGACAGACCCGCTCAAGAGGCTGGCCGCGGCGGCGGAAGGCATTATGGAGGGGAACTTGCGCAGCAGGGTCAGGGTCTCGGGCCATGATGAGGTCGCAAGGCTGTCTGCCACTTTCAACAGGCTTACAAAATTCCTCGAAGCACAGGAGGCCCTCAGAAAAAAGCTGCTGGGCAATGTCAGCCATGATATAAGGACACCGCTTGCGGCAATGAGAGGAGAGCTAGCGGGAATGATCGACGGGCTCATCCCGGTGGACGGGGCACAGCTCCAGTCTCTGTACGAGGAGACCTTGCGGCTCGAAAACCTGCTTGACGGGATGGAAGAACTCTCAAGGACCCAGGCAGGAGCAATGTTTCTTCAAAAGAAACCCTGTAGGGTCAGGCCTATTTTAGAAAACATAAAAAACACATTTGCCGGGCTTTGCCTGGACAAGAAGGCCTCGCTTGAGATCCTGTGCCCGGATGAGCTGGAACTGCATGCAGACCCCGAAAGGCTCAACCAGATAGTGGTAAACCTGGTGAGCAATGCCCTGAAGGCCGTGGGGAAAGATGGCAAGGTAGCGATACAGGCCTTTAAAAACGGCAAGGATACTTGCGTTGAGGTTGCTGATAACGGGTGTGGCATCGGTGATGACGCGCTGCCTTTTATTTTTGAGAGGTTCTATAAATCCTCCGGGGGAGGCATCGGCATCGGACTGGAGATTGTGAAGGAGCTGGTGGATGCCCACGAGGGGCGGATCGAGGTTGAAAGCGAAGAGGGGAAGGGGACTACCTTCAGGGTATTTATTCCTGGCCAGGGAGAAGGCCTGTGAACCCCGCGCCCTTACATGATTCGCCCTACATAACTCCTTTATATTTTTTAGTTATGCTCTACCCGATGAATAAGATGCCGTGGCGGCCGGAATGAGGGAGGACCTGGAAAAATGAAAAAAGCGGCGCTCATTACACTTGTTTTCGGTGTCATCGTGGCCGGCCTCGCAATTGCGGGGATCATCAGGCCGCCGTTGAGATATGCCCTGGGGGGATCTGAATGTGCGCCGGCCTCCTGTTGCGGGACCAGAAACTGCCGGTGCAGCCCTTTGGGAGGATACTGCAAGGGTTCCAGGTGGGGATGGTACGGGGCTGGCAGGGATGTGAAGACACCCGGTGAGGCAGGGGAGGCAATAAGAAAATTTTACCTGCCGGAGAGGGTGAATGTGTCCGGGATGCGGGACAAAAGCACTTTTTTTGAAGCGGAAGTGAAAAACGGGGACGATAAAGTAATAGATACGGTAATTGTGGACAAAAGAACTGGCAGAATAAGCTCCATATACTGAAAAAACAAAAATAATAAAATCCCCCGCAAAGCAAACCAAGCAAAACACAAAAAATCCCTGTAACATTCAGACCAGCCCGGCGGTATTGCCATTACCAGGCGCCGGTAACAAGAAAAGGCCAGCCGGGGAAATGTTAAAATCAAGGTTGTGAAAACGATCCATAAAAGCATACTGAACGAACTTGCCCTGGCAATGCTCATCAGCCTGCCCCTCCTTAATTTCATATTGATGATGGAAAAGGTGCTCAGGCTTTCCAGGCTTTTGTCGAGCGTGGGGGCAAGTCCCGGGGAACTGCTGCTTATCATCCTTTATATCCAGCCCGAGCTGATGCTCCTGACCCTGCCCATGGCCTTTCTACTCTCCGTGCTCTACGTATACGGCAGGATGAACGCGGACAATGAGCTGGTTATCCTTAAATCAAGCGGGATGCCCTTCAGGCAGGCGGCCGTGCCGGTGTTCATTATTGGGGTGATGGCGGCGGCCCTTGGCTTTTTTGTAAGCTTTTACCTTGGCCCGGCGGGCAGAAAAGAGGTGAGGCTTTCCATATCCGGTACGCTCAGGGAAAGGGCCCCTTATGCCATAGAGCCCGGGGTCTTCAACACCTTTATAAAAGACACCGTGATATACGCCGGGGGCTCAAAGGACGGGAACCTCTCCAATGTCTTCATTTATGATGACAGGAACCATAAAAGGCCCGTTGTAATATACGCCAGGAACGCCAGCATGAAATTGGCCGATGGGGGAAGCAGCTCCATCTTTTTTAACCTGAAGAGCGGTCTGGCCAGCCTTGAGAAGGGGCCCCGGCTTACGGAGATATTTTTTCGCGAGTACAGGCTTGTTCTGCCGCTTGACCTGGAAGGACCGTCCGCAATGCGCCAGGAATTGACGCCCAGGGGGCTACTGGCGGAGGCCGCGACCGAACAGGGCCTGCCAAGGACCATCAGCATGCTGGAGTTCTACCGCAGGCTTACTTTCCCCCTGTTTTCGCTTGCGATAATGTTTCTGGCCCCGGCCCTCTCCCTGTACGCAGGCAAAAAGGCCAGGCTTGGAGGGCTGGCCCTGGGCACGGCCGTATTTTCCATCTATTACGCCCTTCTTATCTATTTTGAAAAACTTGCGCAATCCGGAAAGATCCCTCCCGCGGCCGGCGGCTGGGCACCCTTTGCCATCCTCATTTGCGTTTCGCTCCTGGCGTTCAGGAAGGTCGATGCCCAATGAAACTTTTAAAGCGCCTTTACCTTAAGGAATTTCTGTCGGCCTTTATGGTCGTGGCCCTGGGGCTTTCGGCGATGCTGTCCTGCTTTGACCTGATAAATGCCATGGACAAGCTCAAAGACAGGGGGACAGCAAGTCTCCTCATGTACGCTGTGCTTGTGCTGCCTCAGTATATTGTTTACACAATGCCGATGGCGGTGCTTTTTGCCGCCCTCTTCACGGTGGGCCACGCGGGGAAAAACAGGGAAACCATCGCTATCATGGCCGCCGGGGGCAGGATGCGAGCTCTATTTATGCCCCTTGCCGTTACCGGGGCGCTTCTGACGCTGGCAAGTTTCGGGCTAAGCCAGTTTACCGCCCCGGCCGCCATGCGGAAGGCAAAGACCATGACCGGACCCTCGGGGATAACGTTCTTTAACGAAGGGACCATCTGGATAAGAGCGGATGACGGATCTCTGGTGCGCTTCAGCCTGTATTCGAAGGAACTGGGCTCGGCCAAAAAGGTGGACATATTCCAGTTCAAAAACGGGATGCTTTCCGGAAAGATCGAGGCTGAGGGGGCAACGTACCAAGCTGGGCGCTGGGTGCTTAAAAATGTAATGCTCTATGACTTTGCGCACCCAAAGGCGGTCAGGTTGGCCCGGATGGACATCTCCGATCTGATAAAACCCGGGTTCCTGGACAGTCAGGTGCTCACCGCCGACGAAATGGGGATAACTGAACTTTACCGTTATTCGAAGCGGCTGAGGGAGGCGGGCATCCGGAGCATCAAACTGGATGTGGACATGAATTCGAGGCTCGCCTATCCCATAGTGAATTTCTTCATGGTCCTTTTTGCCGTCGCCATTTCCCTTAGAAGGGGTATGGGCGGCCTGGCGGCGGCGTCTTTAGGGATGGCAGTAAGCCTCTTTTACTGGCTGGTCTATACCTTCAGTCTTTCGCTGGGGTACTCGGGGCTACTGCCGCCTTTTGCCGCCGCCTGGACGATACCATTGTCCTTTGCGGTATTTTCCCTGGGTCTGTTCATAAAGATCAGGGATTAGCCCCCATTTTAGATCAGATGATTTTTTTCGTTTGAATATTGGAAAGAAAAACTTCGCTTAAAGACCCTCGATTATCTGCACTCCAGACGATGTGCCCAGCCTTGCGGCCCCGGCCTGTATGAGCTCGATTGCCGCCTCCGGGGTGCGAATACCTCCCGCGGCCTTGATGCCCGCACGGCCGCCTACGATCCTTTTGAGCGCCATAACATCCTGGACGGTAGCTCCCTTTGGCGAATGGCCGGTAGATGTCTTTATGAAGGAGGCCCCAGCCCGGAGGGCGGCAAGGACGGCCTGCTCCATCTCTTGCGGACCTTTGAGATATGCTGTCTCTATGATCACCTTGTGACCGAGCCCTGGGGTGGCCGCAACAACGTCCGATATGTCCTTTTCCACGCCCCGCCAGTCCCCTTCCATCGCCAATGGGATCGCCATTACAATATCAAGCTCGTCGGATCCATCCTGCGCCGCCCTCATCGCCTCATACACCTTTGCGGCCGGGGAAGCGCTGCCCAGGGGGAAGGCTATTACCGTGACGATCCTTATTTTTGTTTTTGTTTTTCCCAACGTCTTCATGGAATCGGCCGCGGCTCTTGCAGTGGCCGTGTGTATGGGGTTTACGCATACGCCGTAAAAACCATAGTCCGCCGCCTCCCGGCATGCCCCGCGGACTTCCTCCGCCGTGGCCGTGGGTTTCAGTACCGACTGCTCTATGGCTGAAGCTACAGACCGTCTGTCCATCCCCAAATAGCCCGCCTTCACTCGGTAAAGCCCCAGATCGAAGGCCCGGCCGCCCTGGTGTTCTGGACGTATGAGAAAACCTCTTTCCTGTACTCCGCCATCAGCGCCTTCGTGATATCGCCCACCCC
Organism: Nitrospirota bacterium; assembly: GCA_021812785.1. The sequence goes on along the minus strand of JAKAMR010000052.1, from coordinate 3,304 downwards.
GTGAAAATCCCTTATCCCTGTATGTGTGTGAGAGGGGGCCCCGATCAGGCGGCTGACGGGGACCACTTCCATGATAGTGCTGGTAATGAAGGCCTCCGATGAGCCAAGGAGGTCTTCCTCAGTGAACTCGCCTTCCACCACCTTCATATCCATCCTTCGGGCCATGGCGAGGACCGTATCTCTTGTAATGCCTCTCAAAATACCACATTCCGGTCCCGGCGTGAGGAGCGCGCCCTCCGACACAAAAAAGATGTTGCTCGTGGTGCCCTCTGCCAGATGCCCCCTGTGGTTCAACATAAGGGCCTCATGGGCGCCCGCTTTTTTGGCTTCTATCTTTGCCCTGATATTGTTCAGGAAATTGAGGGACTTTATCTGCGGGTCAAGGGCCTCCCGGAGGTTTCGCCTTGTATTTGCCACCGCCAGGGTTATGCCTTCTTCGTAGTAATCGCGGGACGGGGGGGTCAGCCTGCCGGCATAGACAAAGAAAGTAGGACGGGGGCAAAGCTCCGGATCCAACCCGATGGGGCCCTCGCCCCTGGAGACGGTCACCCTTAGATACGCATCTTTGTGTCCGCAGGCCTCAAGCGTCTCATAGATCGCAAGTTTCATCTGGCGAGGGCTTTTGGGCAGCCTTAGCTCTATTAACGAAGCGGAATTTTCCAGTCTGGCAAGGTGCTCTTCCATCATGAAGACGACGCCGCCGTAAACACGCATGGTCTCGTAAACCCCGTCCCCATAAAGAAAACCGTGATCGAGGACGGAGACCCTGGCTTGGGCAAGAGGGACAACCCTGTCGTTTAAGTAAATCCCGGCGCTCTCATCCATACCGGCTGAAACAAGACCTCCGTTTTTGAGGATTTTTTTAATTTAAAGGGGTTGAGGATTTTAAAGATTATATCATCAAAAAATAAAAAGCTGATAAAAAACAGGTTTTATTTTCTCTTCTGCAGGAATGATGGGGGAAAAAAGTTTTACAGCGCGTTTTCCAGGAGTTTATGCAGGGGAAAGCCCTTAAGGTAGTTATAGAAGGTATCGACGGAGTAAGTGCTTACCGCGTTTTTGTTAAAGAGGAGCGAAAATTCCCTGAACATTTCGCATTCTTTGAACCTGAGGGCCTTAAGGGTGCCGTGGGCAAGCTCCTTGCGGACCGCCCACCGGGAGACGATTGCAACACCGATACCGTTTTCCACCGCATCCTTTATGGCTTCGGTGCTGCCCAGGATGGCGGAACATGTCATGTCCTGAGGATAGATGCCGTGCTCCCCAAGATAGTGCTCTATTATCTGCCTTGTACCTGAGCCCTCTTCGCGGAACACAAAGGGCACTTTAAGCACCTCCAGTATGGACACATCCCCAAGCTTTACCCAATGATGACCGGCAGGGACGATCAGCGTAAGCTCGTCTGAGATCAGCTTTTCGGTCGTAAGCTTGTATTTTGTTACAGACCCCTCGACCAGTCCAAGGTCTATTACCCCCCCTTTAAGCAGCTCCGTGATCCTTTTGGTGTTGCCTACAAGCAGGTGTATCTTTATCTTTGGATGGACCTTGCGGAATTCGGCGATCACACGGGGCAAAAGATAATTGCCTATGGTGGTGCTGGCTCCGATAGTCATCGAGCCCTTCACCAGCCCGGTTATGCCGCTGACAGCCCGTTCCGCGGCATCATACTGGGTGAGGATGTCCTTTGCATATTTGTAAAGTATCTCGCCGGCTGGCGTAAGGGTTACCGTGTTGGAAGAGCGGTCAAACAGCTTCGTCTCGAAGGTCTCTTCGAGGGTCTGTATCTGCAGGCTCACCGCGGGCTGCGTAAGATGGATTATCTCCGAAGCCTTCGAAAAACTCTTCATCTCGGCGACCGTGCAGAATACTTTGAGCTTATGATCTTCCATACCCATAAGTGAAATTTATTATAAAATAAACATTCTATATAATTCAACTTCCTTTAATGAAAGAAAAAAGACCGGCCCATGGATTGCTGGATGATGAAAAATTCCTTTAACTTTTGCGATTGGCCCTCTTGCCCTCCATGCGGAGGGAAGCTTTTCACCCCCTTGGTCCCCTTATCAGCAGGAAGAGGAGGGAATTTCTATTTAACCGGATTCCTCAACACGATGTCAAGCCGAATTGCGCAATCGGGGACTTTTTCTTTTCTCTGGTTTTTCGGGGAAAAAATCTTTTTGAGCAAGCAAAAAGGCGGGCTTACCGGTTAAAGGGCGGGTAGAGCTTCAAAGGTTTTTCGATATCGGTCGTGGTCTGGGGACCAGGCTGATAATGTTCCACCCTTGCCGGATAATTTTTTTTGGCCAGCAGGTACCACGGGCCTGTCCTGTTACGGCTGAAAAACCAGTCCTCGTCCCAGTAATAGTAATAAATGCTGCCGTAGAAATAAAGGTTCCTGCCCGGCACCAGCAGCACCGGCGGCAGAGGCCTTACCGAATTGACCAGGACCGCTGGCGGAGCGCTCTCCACGATCGGTGGGCCGACCATAAGGCCGGCTGGCAGGGGCTGCATAAGCGAGGCTTCATTGTAGACCGGCTTTCTGGACTGGTAAAAGGTGCAAGCCCCCGTTAGGGATATCAAAAGAAACATAACTGCCAGCCGGCCTCTCATGCACAAATTCTATCACGGAAAAAAACGTTTTTTGTTTTTTTGTTTTTTGACGGCGTTGCTGAAAATCCCGAAAAGAATCGTCCGGAAATGGTTCTGAAAAATGAGGGGGCTTTTTTATTTTAAGGCTCGCTTGGGGCACATATTCGCTTCCGGCTTGAATTCATTGGGCCTCTCCTTTTATAATGTAAGTCTGCAAAGAAACGGTTTTGTTTTTCAGACCGTAAAACGGCGGGCCGTTAGCTCAGTTGGTAGAGCAGCTGACTCTTAATCAGCGGGTCGCAGGTTCGAATCCTGCACGGCTCACTTTAAAAATCAAGGGGTTAGGAGATTTTGCCTGACCCTTTTCGCTTCAAAAACCGCCCACTGTGAAAAAAACGTGAAAAAATCAGGCATGCCTTCTCTCCAGCACGCTGAGCCCTTTCCTCATGCTTTCGGCGTTATGTTTGACATAGCGCCTTGTCGTGGAAAGCTGAGAGTGATCGAGAATGCATGCTATGGTGTGGATGTCCTGTCCGGCGCGACCGAGGCGGGTCCCTACGGTGTGCCGGAGGTCATGGAAGCGGAGGCCGGTAATGCCCGCCAGCTTAAGGGCAAGGTACCATGATCTTATCAGGTTCCGGGCAATGATCGGGGTGTCCTCAGAGGTAGTAAAGACGTAGCCTGACATGGACCTCACCTTTGCCTTTTCTTTCAG
>JAKAMR010000051.1 GCA_021812785.1 Nitrospirota bacterium | reverse complement strand
AAAAATACGCTGGACCTTGTAAACAGAAGCATAAAACCGGTCGCCGTGAAAAAGGAAGTCTTGCTTTAAAGGGCAAAAAATAAAATTAAAAGGGCGGAGCCGGAAATTTTGGCTCCGCCCTTTTAATTTTCACCCCAAACGCCTGGAGTGCGGCGGGAGCAACAGGGTTTTTTGTTTTTTTGTTTTTTCCAGCTTGCCGGCAGATTTGAAACAGCCTCATTCCGGCATTAAAATAAATTAATGATATTTACTGGAGGAGAAAATGGTCGGGGCGAGCCGATTCGAACGGCCGACCTCTCGCACCCCAAGCGAGTGCGCTAACCAAGCTGCGCTACGCCCCGATTACCTTGAAAGAAAAAGAAACGAAAATTTTAAAATTGTTCCAGGATTTCGCGAAGGCGGTTTCTTATGTACTGCAGACTGCCAGGCGATAAGGCCGCGTCCTCTTTTTCCTCTTTCGCTTCCCTGCTACCTTCCGATTCCAGCCTGATCCGAACCCCTTCGATCGTATATTTATGATCGTAAAGGAGCTCTTTTATCCTTATTACCAGGTCGAGGTCCTTCCTGACGTACACCCTCTGTCCCGACTTGTTCTTCCTCGGCCTAAGGAACGGGAATTCGGTTTCCCAATATCTTAACACATAAGATTCCACTTTTGTTATGCGGCTTACTTCGCCGATCTTATAGAAAAGCTTGTCCGGAAGCTTCTTCTGCTCCGGGTTGCTTTTACTGGCCCTCGCCCTTTGCATTCTGTTTCTCTATGACCGCCTTCATTTGATTGCTGGCCCTGAATGTGAGCACCCTTCTGGGCGTTATCTCAAGCTCGTCCCCCGTTTTAGGGTTCCTTCCCCTCCTGGCCCGTTTCTGTCTCACATTGAAGGTGCCAAAACCGGAAAGCTTTACGCTCTCCCCTTCCCTGAAGGCTTGGGCTATCGTCTCAAATATGCTCTCCACGATCGTCTGGGCTTCCTTCTTGGAAAGTCCCACCTTTTCAAATATTATTTCGACGAGGTCAGCCTTTGTCATTATACGTTCAACCGCCTGATAAATATTTTCCTAATTATATTGAGGACATACAGAGGTTGTCAATAGAAATTTCAGAAAATTGGCCGCCGGAGCCTGAATGTCCGCCCCATGCGCTCCACGGTCCGATCCGAATGGCTATCCTACCCGGTAACTCTTCATTATACATTGAAATTTCGGGCCGGGGATGATATTCTATTGGGACGGGGCTGTAGCTCAGTTGGGAGAGCGCTTGAATGGCATTCAAGAGGTCGTCGGTTCGATCCCGATCAGCTCCACTTCCATTTCCATGAAAAGGAGGCGATTGAAAATGGCTTGCAAAGGCAAATGCGGCACGGGCAAAACCAAGGGTAAAGAGGCAGACAAGGGGACGAAAAAGAAGTAAGGTAATTTCTCCCGTTCTAAGATTGAAAAGGGCCAGGAAAAAAATTTCCCGGCCCTTTTTTTGTGCCAGTCTGCTGGATCTTCCTTCAGGAGCGCTTGCCTATTGAAAAAGCCTTTCCCAACTGCCTGCCCACCCCATAATAAAAACGGCTTTCAGGGGTAAAAATGAGAGGCCGAAGTTTTTCGATATCGGGGGTGAGGCCTCCTTCAGCCAGGACGGACTCGTCTGCCTTTACGTCCATTATCTCCCCTACGAACTGCGTGTGCAGGCCTATCTCCACCGTCTGCAGGAGCCTGCATTCGATCACGAAAGGGAACTCGCCCACATACGGGGCGTCCACTACGGCGCTTTTTACGGGGGTAAGACCAGTGGCCTTGAACTTGTCCTCGTTCTTGCCTGATACCATCCCGAAGTAATCCGCTTCCTTTATATTCCGCTCCCCCGGTATGCTTATCGTGAAGGCCTTTCTCTCAACCAGATTTCCGTACGAATACGTGGCCTTCCTTAAGGAAACGGCGATAGCGGGAGGGGCTGAACAGCAGACCCCGCCCCATGCCGCCGTCATTACGTTGGGCCTTCCTTCCCTGTCATATGTGCCCACTACCATAACGGGTGTTGGATAGAAAAGGACCTTGGCGCCGAAAGATTTTTTCTCTGAAAGTTCCATTATTGGCCTCCCGGACCGGATTTTAGTTAATAAATGCTTAATGAGGACGAACCTATTTTCATTCCCGTGTTGTATAATATCAACCGTTCTGGTTCTGGCTATAATATACTTGGTCTTTGCTTTTATTCCATCTTAAAATTTTAAAAAATAAAGGAGCGGCGTAAACATGGGACTGCTAAAGGCTTTGAAAAATCTGTTTATGGCGCCTGAAGAAGATCCTGCCCGGCCCGAGACCGGCCGTAATGACCCCTGCTGGTGCGGTAGCGGCGTCAAATACAAGAAATGCCACCTTGCCGAAGATGAAAAAAAGCTTTCCAAAAAGTATGAGGCCTCCTGCTCCGGCAACACGTGAAAGGCCTCTCATTAGCTGGGTCCAGCGTTAAATCTTTACTGTAAAAAGTGTTTTTTGTTAATATGTAACGTTGTGGAGAGGTGGCCGAGTCGGTCGAAGGCAGCCGCCTGCTAAGCGGTTGTGGGGGTAACACCTCACCCAGGGTTCGAATCCCTGCCTCTCCGCCATTAAAGAGACAATTTAAAAGCGATAAGGAGGACGTACCATGTTTAAGAAAGCAATCTTGCTCCTCGCCGCACTAACTCTTGCTCTTGGATTTGCATCCTGCAAGAAAAAAGAGGAGCAGCCCCCGCAACAGGCAGCCCCTGCCCCGCAGCAGATGCCTAGCATAGTCATGCCGCAGGGTGGGCCGCAAGTGGTCGTGCCGGCGGAAGTGAAGGACTCCTGGAAGGCTGTTTCACTGGTGATAGTCAACAAGACCACGGGGAAAACCGCGGAGGCCACTGTAAAGATAGGCTCCAGCTACACGATACCCGGCTCGCAGATGCAGATCGAAGTGCTCAGCTTCCTGCCGGATTTCAAGATGTCCGGCACCCAGATAACCTCTGTCTCTAATGACCCCAACAATCCGGCAGCCCAGGTGCGGATAGAGGACAACGGAAAGAAGATATTCAAGGGTTGGCTTTATTCCAAATACCCGGCCATCCACCCGTTTGAGAACGACAAGTACGGAGTGACCCTCAAAGAGGGTATAAAAAAATAAAGAAGTAAAAACAGGCGAAACAAAAAAAGAAAACGAGGGCCCCGGAAAATTTTTTCCGGGGCCCTTCCAATTTGCAGGATCTTTTAATGCCGGAGAGCCCGGCCTCTTTTTGATCTGAATATTTTATTGTCAGTTACTTTTGGGCAAATGTGTTGCATTTTGCATTGTTTCCGCTGGCGACAACGTCGATACCGTCGGCGGAACATTCGAGGTTCCTGTTATGTTTGCAGTTTTCCACCTTGCAGGCTCCAACGGCCCCTGTCTGGTCCACACCTCCCTTGCTTGAACTCCTCATGAAAGTGTCACAGTAAGGCTGAGGCCCTCCGACCGTTATGGCCATTGCATGGCACTCGTTGCCTGCCCTGTTGTACGAACATTCTGAGACGTTGCACCCCTTGATGACAGCCATTTGCATGGTAATACTTGTCGGCATCTGAATGCACCTCCTTTTTTTGCAGCCCGTCACGGACTTTTTCTTTCTTTTGATTCCATTCTATCAACTGCCCATTTCATGTCAACCGGGCGTACTAACCGCGCACATATTCGAGCATCCCGCGCGTAGCAGGCTTCCATAACGCCGTTATCCAGGTATGATTTAACAATGGAGGCAAAAAAGAAGGAGAAAAAAATAGAGTCGGCATCGTATGACTGCGTTATAGTGGGGGCAGGCCCCGGAGGGCTGCAGGCAGCCATCTATCTTTGCCGGTACGGCCGTGACGTCCTTGTCTTGGACAGGGGCGGAGGCAGAACAAGACACGCCAAGCGGATAGAAAACTTCCTCACCCATTCAATAATCTCCGGCCGGGAGCTCATTGAGAAGGGCCTGGCGCAGGCGGCGCGTTTCGGCGCTCGGGTTGAAAGAAAGACTGTGAGCTCCATCGGGGTAAAAAATTATCCCGCCGAAGAGGCCCCTGAAGAAGCCCCCAAAATACCAACTCAGGAAGGTCCGTTCTTTTTGACCGAAACCGCCGGCGGGGGGCTCTACCGGTCCAGGACCGTTATAGTCTCCAGCGGGGCGCGGGACGTGCTTCCCAGGATCGAGAACCTCGCCAAGTATTTCGCATTGAGTTTTTTTACCTGTGTAGACTGCGACGGATACAGGACGAGGGGCAAAAAGACCGCCATACTCGGAAATTCGGAGGGGACGCTCCGCCTTGCGCTGGCAATAAAACGGATGTACACAAAAGACCTCACGGTCGTTCTGGACGATTATGCGCCTCCTCCCGGATATGTGGATGAAATGAACCAGGAAGGAATTGAGGTCCTGTTTGACAGTCCGGCAAGCCTTCTTGGCGAAGATGAACTGCGCTGGCTGGAACTAAAAAGCGGAAGACGCATACTGTGTGAGGCGGTGCTTTCGAATTATGGATACCGGTTGAATGACGCGTTCCTTGAGGGGCTAAAAGATCGCCTCAAAAGGGATTCCACGGGGCTGAAGTACCAGACAAACCGGCACTTCGAATCCAGCCTGCCAGGGCTTTATATAGTGGGCCCGCTTGCGGGAAGCGATCAGGCGATCATAGCCGCTGGCGAGGGCGCCATGGCCGCCATGGACATAAACAAAAAGCTCATTGAAATGTATTCAGATTAAAGCAGGTTTTCCCTTCAGGGCATCCTGGCGAGTTGGATCAGCATAAAAGGAGGGGCTTGATGCGCCCGCCGGGCAGGCGGCGTATGCTATAATTCGCGATGCCGATCTCTTTATTCATATTTGACCTGGACGGCACCCTCGTAGATACCCTTGCCGATATCACGTACTCCCTGAACCACGCGCTGGCCGGAAAGGGACTGGGCCCTCTGTCCCAGGGCCGCGTAAAGAAACTCATAGGCGAGGGGGTCGGGAGACTTATAGAAAGAGCTGTCTCCGGGCAGAAGCCCAAAGTGGACCCCGAACTCACCCTGGAGATAAGGGAGAAATTCATCTCACACTACCGCAGGCATCTGCTTGACCATTCAGACACTTACCCGGGAGTCCCGGAGGTCCTCAGGGGGCTGCATGGATTCAAAAAAGCCATCATATCAAACAAGATGCATTCCCTTACAGTGAAGATCCTCGAAGGGCTTGAACTTGCCCCATATTTCGATCTTGTCGCCGGGCCGGAAACGGTAGCGGAAAAGAAGCCGTCCGCCGCCCCCGTGCTTTATGTGCTTGATAAACTGGCAACGGATGCCATGGACGCGGTCATGGTCGGCGACAGCAGGTTTGACATAAAGGCGGGCAGGAACGCCAAGGTCAAGTGCACAGTGGGGGTTACATACGGCTACGATAACGCAAGCGGCCTGAAAGAGGCCGATTACGTTATCGGCAACATTGGAGAACTCGTTGCCACCCTGTACCGTAACGAACCCATGCTTGAGCGGAGACTGGCCCCTCGCGACTAAGCCGCGGCAGTCGAGCTTTCAGCCTTGCCGTTTTTTTGTTTTTTAAGCGCGGCCGCCTCCATTATCGCAGGAGCGTTAAAAGTGCCGTTTATGGCCTGCACCGGGCACTTCTCCGTACAGATCCCGCAGCCTATGCACTTGGACTGATCTATCGAGTGCTTCTGCTTCAGCACACCCGATGCGGCATCCACGGGACATACCTTCTGGCAGATATTGCAGCCGATGCAATTGTCCATGATATATGCTTTGGCCCTGTGGGGTATATAGTCCTTTATGGCCCCGGTGGGACATTTGGAGACGCAAAGCCCGCAGGTCTTGCACTTGTTGATATCTATCTTCGCCAGGTTGCCGGATACGGTGGCGGCCTCGAACGGGCAAACCTTCTCACACATGCCGCATGCTATGCAGCCCACCTGGCAGTTTTTCCTGGTGTCAACGCCTTTGTCCTTTGAATGGCAGGCCACGAGCACTTCCCTGGAGGCAGGCAGAACCTCAATGACCTTAACGGGACATGCGGCCTCGCATTTGCGGCATCCGGTGCATTTGGTGATGTCCACAAAGGGCAGGCCCTCTTCTGTCATGGTTATCGCGCCGAACGGGCAGACTTTCGCGCAAGTGCCGTAGCCAAGGCACCCGTACCTGCAGGCCTTGTCCCCTCCGCCAGCCAGTATCGCGGCCCGGCAGTCATGGACGCCTTCATATTTGTATCTCTCTTTCGCCTTGGTGCTGCCACCCTGGCACATTACCCTGGCAAATTCCGGCTCTTTGACCACCGCGGTCTTGCCGGTGATCGCCGCCACCTGAAGGGCGACCGATTCCTTGCCTGGTGCGCACAAATTGGCGCCCACATCCTCCCTGGCCACAACGGCCTCGGCATAGCTCTGGCAACCGGCGAACCCGCAGGCCCCGCAGTTTGCACCCGGCAGGGCGTTTCTTACCTGCGTCACCTTCGGATCTACCTTCACAGCAAACTTTTGGGCGGCAATAGCCAGCCCAAGCCCGAAAATAGCACCCATGCCGCCTAGAAAGATCAGGGTGAACTTGATCATCTGGACAGGTTCAAATGACGAGGTCCCCGCCGCCTTCCCGCCCTCTTGTACCAGCGGGGTCAAATTATGCGAGCTGGCAGCCCTTATAACCTCCCCAAACAATCCCAGGATGCTCAAAATCCCGTGCAAAAGCATTTTATTATTTCACCCCTTAATTAAATAAACTTTTTTATTTATATTTTATCATTCCGGTTAGAGTGTAATCAAACCGGAAAAACCCACAAAGGCCAGCGCTATCAACCCGGTAAGGATAAAAGCGATCGGCAACCCCCTGAAAGGTGTGGGGACGTCAGCAAGCTCCAGCTTTTCCCTGATGCTGGCCATTATTATCAGGGCCAGAGCAAAACCCAGGCCGGAGCCAAGGCCGAAGGCCATTGATTCTATAAAGGAATATCCCGAATCGGCGTTGATAAGAGGCACGGCAAGAATGATGCAGTTCGTGATGATAAGGGCCAGGTAAATGCCCAGTTTGTAATAGAGGCCCGGCGCCACTTTCCTCATCATTGTGTCAGCCGCCTGGACGAAACCCGCCACTATGACAATGAAGACCACTATCTCCAGGAACTGAAGATGGTATGGCGTCATTATAAAATGATAAGCCACCCAGCTAAGCGCGGAGCTTATAACCATGACGGACGTGAACGTGATGCTCATTCCGATTGCCGTGTCCATCTTCTTGGTGACGCCCATGAAGATGCAAAGCCCCAGGTAGCGGGTAAACACGAAATTATTGACCAGTGAGGCCGCGACTATAAGCTCAAGGAGTTTTGCCATTTAAAAGATCCCCCGTTATTAATGCCCGCCCCCGGAGGCGCCGTGTCCCCCGAAGAACCTTATGTCTATCCAGTTGAAAAACCCCATAAGAAGCCCCACTGCGAAAAACCCCCCGGCAGGCAGCGCGAACAAAAGCACCGGCTTTGAGGGCACTACGGAATATCCGAAAAGTGACCCGCTGCCAAGCAGCTCCCGAAAGAAGCTTATGGACACAAGCGCCACAAGAAACCCCAGCCCCATACCCAGGCCGTCAAACAGCGACGGCATGAACTTGTTCTTGCTGGCGAAGAGCTCCGCCCTTGAAAGTATTATGGCAAAGGCCACTATCAGCTGAAGGTAAAGACCGATCTTCTGGTAGACCGGATAGGCGAAGGCCTCCAGCAGCAGGTTGATGGCCGTAACCCATGTGGCTATTATAAGGATGTACGCAGGCAGCCTTATCCTCTCGTGGATAACGTTGCGTACGAGCGAGATCGATACGTTGGCCAGCGTCTGGACGGCAAAAACCCCTATCCCCATCAGAAGCCCGTTTTCAAGCGTGTTTGTAACAGCCACAGCGGGGCAAAGGCTGAGAGCGATCCTGAAAACAGGGTTTTCTCCAAATATGCCGTTTTTCAAAAGCCCTATATAACTGACTTTGCCGTCGGTGCTCATTTTTTACCTCCCGCAGTCGTACCCGTGCCGGAAACGGCCCCATTGCCGGGCATATATGTCTTTATAAGCATTTTAAGGCCCGCCCTAACCCCCCTGGTGGCCGCCTTGCTGGAGATGGTCGCCCCGGTGATCGCCTGTATCTTTGTGGGATCGGGGTTAGTCACAACTACCAGCTGGTCCAGCGTTTTCCCTTTGAAGCGGTCCTGGAAGTATTTCTGCTTCACATCGTCTCCAAGTCCGGGGGTTTCGCTCTCGTCCAGTATCTTTATGCCCTTAAGGCGCATGTTCGTGTCCGCCGCAACCATCATTTTTATGATGCTCGAATACCCTTTGCTATAAGAAGTGGCTATGTAGCCGATGGGCTTTCCGTCCTTGCCCTTCGCCACATAATAGTGCGCGGTTTTGCCCTCGAGAGGCTCGTAGGAGCCCGCTGAGTTTATGAAGCTTGCCTCCGGCACGAGGGATTTCAAGGCTTTTTGCTTCTCCACCTTCTTGATGGTTTCTATCCTGGGCTCCGTGCCCGCATATACCAGCGCCAGTACCGCGCCCGAGAAAATGAACACGAAGGCCAGGTTCAGTGTTATCTTTGCGAGGTCTTTCATGCCCGGACCTCCCTGAACCCGAAGGGTCTCGATTTGACCAGCCTGTCAATGAGCGGCGCGAAACAGTTCATAAGCAGTATGGAGAACATAACCCCTTCAGGAAAACCTCCTATAAGCCTGATGATGACGGTTATAAGACCGCAGCCAATGCCAAAAAACACCTGGGCCTGTCTAAGCTGCGGACCTGTCACATAATCGGTGGCCATGAAGAAGGCGCCCAGCATAAGGCCGCCGCTCAAAATGTGCAAAATCGGGTCTCCCGTGAACAGGGCCAGCCCTCCGGAGGCGCTCTTCCCCCCGAAAACCCAGGTCAGGATGCCCACCGTTGCCAGGAAACTCAACGGTGTGTGCCAGGTTATATATTTTTTATATAGCAGATAAAGACCGCCTATCAGCAGGGCCAGCGCCGAAACCTCACCTATGGAGCCCGCCCTTTCGCCTATAAGCAGATGGAGATAAAGGCTCTGTTTGGTGCCGAACACCTCCATCAGCTTGCCCATCCCCTGTTCTTTGAGGATGCCAAGCGGGGTGGCGGTGGTTTGTGCGTCAAGGCCCACAAGAGCGGCGGCAGGCTTTAGCCACGTCGTCATGGCGCGGGGCCAGGAGACCAGCAGGAAAGCCCTGCCCATGAGCGCCGGGTTGAAGATGTTATAGCCAAGTCCTCCGAAAAGGAGCTTCGTTATCACCACTGCAAAGAACGCCCCCAATACCGGCACATGCAGCAAAAACGGGTGCACGGACCAGAGAGATGCGGGCAGGTTCATGCCAAGCAGCAGGCCGGTCAAAAAGGCGCTGCCGTCAGACACCGTGCCCGGTTTTCCGATGGCCTTGCCTACGACGTTCTCAAAGAACACTGAAGACGCTATGCAGAGAGCAACAACCCCTATCGCCCTGGGGCCGAAAAAATAAAACCCCATGACCAGGGCGGGCATAAGGCTTATGCTCACCGTCCACATGATCCTGGACACGGAGACCTCGCTCCGTATATGGGGGCTTACTGATACGATTAATTCGCGTTCACGGCTACCTTTTTCAGTGGCAGCGGCCATTTTACCCTTCCTCTCTTTACGGTTTGACCATGGATTTTGCGAGCCGTACGAGCTGCACTATGGGCCTTTTTGAAGGGCAGACAAAGGCGCAGGAACCGCATTCGAAACAGTCATACAGGTTGTGCTCCCTGGCCTCCTCAAAATGCCCTTTTTCGGCCAGCACGCTCAAATGTCCGGGCGTAAGCCCCATAGGACAGACATCGACACACCGGCTGCACCTTATGCATGGCTTGAATTCACTGGCATGGAAAAGCCCTTCCTCAGGCAGTACGAGTATCCCGGAGGTCCCTTTGGTGACAGGCACATTCAGGCTGCCAAGGGCAAAACCCATCATCGGCCCGCCGGATATGACCTTTGCGGCCTCGGCGGAAAAACCGCCGCCCGCGTTCACGAGGTCCGTGACGAGGGTCCCTACCCTGACCATCAGGTTCTTTGGCTCCCGTATGCCTTCGCCCGTCAATGTGACAACCCTCTCCACTAGAGGCTTGCCATAGCGGACCGCCTCATAAACGGCAAAGGTCGTGCCTACGTTCTGCACCACGACGCCAACGTCCATCGGGAGCGCTCTGGGCGGCACTTCCCTTCCGGTGACCGCCTTTATGAGCATCTTTTCAGCTCCCTGCGGATATTTCACCTCCATGGAGATGACTTCCACTTCCGGGTAAGGGCGCGCAGCCGCTCCCATCTTCTCAATGGCGTCGGGTTTATTGTCCTCTATGCCGATAAAACCCTTCTTGACGCCAAGCGAACGCATGATGAGCCTGAGGCCGGCCACGACCTCTTCTGGCTTTTCGATCATGAGCCTGTGGTCCGCCGTAAGATAAGGCTCGCATTCGGCGCCGTTCACTATGACGACATCCACTGTTTTCTCCTTCGGCGGGGACAGCTTTACCGCCGTCGGGAAAGTGGCGCCGCCCATCCCGACTATGCCGGCGGCCTTTATCCTTTCCTTTATCTCCTCCGGGGAAAGCTCCAGGAACGAGGGGGCTTCCTTGAGCTCCACCCAATCTTCTTTCCCGTCGTTCTCTATTACCACAGCCTCACCCGGGCGTCCCATCGCCGTGTCAAATTCCCCGATGGCTATGACCTTTCCCGATACGGGCGCGTGAACGGGGGCGGAAACAAACCCCTCGGGGCGTCCCACCACCGTGCCTATCTTTACCTCGTCCCCAATGGAAACCGCCGCTTTCGCGGGGGCCCCGATGTGTTGTCTCAAGAGCACCACCGCCCTGGCCGGAGGCTTCAGGGGTGTTATCGGCTTTGAGCTGGAAAGCTCTTTCTTATCCGGCGGGTGTACCCCGCCAGCGAACATAGGCAATCCACTACCTCCTTTTTGTTCTTTTTGACTTTTTGCCCCTGGCAGAAGAGTTTTTCTTTTTATTGTTTTCCAAAAAAACCCTTATTTTTTAACATGCACAGTCCTTGCCTGTCAAGGAGGACGCCAAAAATCCAGAAGCAAAGCCAGATATCGATTTTCTTTAAATTAACATTCCGGAGGTTTTTTTGCCAAGGGGAAAACGGGAGGACGATCTTTTAAGCAGAGTCTAGTCAGGGCTGAAAGGGGAAAATGAAAACGGAGGGGGTGAGATTCGAACTCACGGTAGGGAGTTACCCTACAACGATTTTCAAGACCGTCGCCTTAAACCGCTCGGCCACCCCTCCATTCAAGGGACAGGTTACAGGTTAACGCCTGCCTAAAAAAAGTTCAAGGGGCAAATGAAAGATTTTTTGCGATCCGTTCACTTGCCCCTTGCTGCCTGTATCCTGCTGCCTGTTACGCCGACTGCCTCTCGTATATCAGGACTGGTTTTTCCTTTTTCTCGATGACGTCCTCGTTTATCAGACACTCCTTTATAGTCTTTTCGGAGGGCACCTCGAACATGACGTCGAGCATCACGCCTTCAAGTATGCTCCTTAAGCCCCTCGCGCCTGTCTTTTTCTTGATGGCCTTTTTTGCCACCTGCCTCAAGGCGGGTTCCGTAAAGCGCAGCCTCACGTTGTCGAGGGAGAGCAGTTTCTGGTACTGCCTTATCAGGGAGTTCTTGGGTTCGGTGAGTATTCTCACCAGCGAGGTCTCATCCAGTTCGTCAAGAGTGGCCACCACCGGGATCCTGCCCACGAATTCCGGTATCATGCCGTATTTTATCAGGTCTTCCGGCTCCGCAAGGGACAGTACATCGCCCAGCTTCTGGTGGTCCGAGGCAGCCTTGGACGCCTTGAAATCAAACCCCATGGTCTGCTTCCCCGTCCTTTGCTTTATGATGCCATCCAGCCCCACGAACGCCCCGCCGCATATGAAGAGGATGTTGGTTGTGTCCACCTGTATGTATTCCTGCTGCGGGTGCTTCCGCCCGCCGTGCGGGGGTATATTGGCAGTGGTCCCCTCAATTATCTTCAGAAGAGCCTGTTGCACGCCCTCGCCGGAAACGTCCCTCGTAATGGAGGGGCTGTCGGACTTGCGGCTTATCTTGTCTATCTCGTCTATGTATACGATTCCTCTCTGCGCCTTCTCCACATCGTAGTCGGCGGCCTGGAGGAGTTTTAATATCACGTTTTCCACGTCCTCGCCAACGTAACCCGCTTCTGTCAGGGTTGTTGCGTCCGTTATGGTGAACGGCACATCCAGCATCCTGGCAAGGGTCTGGGCCAGGAGGGTCTTGCCTGTGCCCGTCGGGCCTACGATAAGGATATTGCTTTTTTGGAGCTCGATATCCCCTTCCATCGGGCTGTATATTCTCTTGTAATGATTATAAACGGCCACGGCAAGGGTCTTTTTTGCCCTTTCCTGCCCGATCACATAATCATCCAGGAACCGGCTTATCTCTCTTGGCGTAGGGAGCTTGGGAAGGCCCGCCTGGCCTTTTTCCTCGATGAAGAGCTCATCCGCGATGATCTCGTTGCATAGTCCGACACACTCGTCGCATATAAAGACGGTCGGGCCCGCTATAAGCTTGCGCACCTCGTCCTGCCCCCTCCCGCAGAAGGAACATTTATATTCCGGATTGTCTTTTTTGGCCACTTTGGTACCTCCGTTTACTCCGAGGGCTTGGTCTTTACGGTCTTAAGGACCTCGTCAACAAGGCCGTAGGCCTTGGCTTCGTCACCGGACATGAAAAAGTCCCTGTCCGTATCCGTATGTATCTTATCTAAAGGCTGCCCCGTATGATGCGCCATTATACGGTTAAGCTGGTCCTTCATCTTGAGGACCTCTTTGGCGTGTATCTCCACATCGGATGCCTGCCCGGTAAAACCCGCCGTTGGTTGATGGATCATCACCCTGGAATTGGGCAGGGAAAACCTCTTGCCTTTGGCGCCCGCGCACAGAAGAAGCGCTCCCATGCTTGCCGCCTGACCTATGCAGTAGGTGGCCACATCGGGCTTCACGAACTGCATGGTGTCATAAATGGCAAGGCCTGCGGTCACAACCCCGCCAGGAGAGTTTACATAAAGATGTATGTCTTTTTCAGAGTCCTCGCTCTGGAGGAACAGCAATTCCGCTATAATGATGTTGGCTACATAGTCATCCACCGGAGTCCCAAGAAATATGATCCTGTCCTTGAGGAGCCTGGAGTAGATGTCATACGCCCTCTCGGTCCTTCCTGTCTGTTCTATTACTATAGGGATCACGCTCATTTTTATTCCCTCCGGGAATCGAAAGTAAGGATTTCTTTATTTAACATGATTCGCTCACTTTGCGCCCGCTGCCCTTTTTATTTTTCCAGCTTCTCGAACTTCGCTTTTTCCAAAAGGAGGTCCAGGACCTTTTCCTCGAACACGGCATGCCTCAGACTGTCCAGGGAACCGTGCCTGGAAACATAATACTTGATTACGTTTTCAGGGGCAATGGAAAGCCTCTGCGCTATCTGGGTTATCCTCTGCTTCATATCATCCTCGGAAACTTCCACCTTCTCCCGCTCTCCTATCATCTCCAGAAGAAGGCTTGCCTTTACGTTCCTGACCGCGTTTTCCCTGAGGCTGCTCCTCAAGGCCTGCAACACTGCCTCGTCCGACGCTCCAGCCTCCGCGGTACCCGCTCCTTTTTGTGCGGCTGCCTCCTCCACCATGCCCGTGAGCTCTTTTTCCACAAGGCCCTCGGGGGCATCAAAGGGGTGGGACTCGATGAGTTTCTTCATTATTTCGGCCTTTTGCATTTTCCTTGCGGCCAGCTTCTTGGACTTTTGGACCTCGGCTTTTATGTGCGTCTTCAATTCCTCAAAGTTTGTATGCCCCAGGTCCTTGGCCAGTTCATCATCGAGTTCCGGCAACTTGACCTTCTTTGTGTCCTTTAGCGTTATATGGAAAAGAACTTCTCTGCCAGCCGTTTCCTTGACCGGATAATCTTCAGGAAAGTTCACGGTAATATCGAAGGTTTCGCCTTTTTTTCTGCCGGTCAGCCCGCGGGAAAAATCGGCCGGCATCGTGGGACCGCCGACCTTGAAGACATGGGCCTCGAATTTCTTCTCCTCACCTTCGACCGTATAATCAAGTATGGCTATATCTCCCTCCGCAAGAGGCTCTTCCGAAGGCTCAAAAACAGCCTTTTCCTCGCGCACCCGCCCGAGGACGTCCTCAACATCGGGCTCGCTCACTTCCGTTTCCACATCATTCACTTTCACGCCGGTATAGTTGAGTTCCTCGATCCCGGGCATCACCTCCACCAGCAGCGTCATATTGAAAGGCTCCTGCCTCTTGAAATCCCCCATCTCTTCAAAAACCGGGTTATCGACAGGCTTTAAATGCGCCTCCCTGATCGTCTCCGAGTATACTTTGGGGATCAGTTTTTGAAGGACCTCTCCCTCCACTTCCTTGCCGTACTTCTTTTCGATAAGATTCAGGGGCGCCTTGCCAACCCTGAACCCCGCTATCCTCGTCCTTTGCCTGAGCTTCTCTAAAGAAAGGCTTATCTCCTTCTCGATGGTCTGAGAAGGGATCTCGATCTTCAGCCTTTTCTTTGTGGAGCTTACTTCCTCTATCGTCTTGAGCATTTTTTCTTATGAGCCTCCTTTATAAGATTAAACCAGAACAGGGACACTTGTCAATTTTTATTGTAAAAACAGATAGTTGCGCTTCAAAAATCAAAAAAAAACCGCTTTGCCGCTCAAACGCGAATGTATATTATACATGACAGGGCGGCCTGATGTGTCCGGAATGGAGCTATCGGGGGCCCTGTTTTGTTAAGATAAGGGGACGCATGTTTAAAATGAAAAAGACAAAAATACTTGCATTGGTCCTGGCGGCGTTTGCGCTTACCGCGGCGCTGACCGCCTACCGCCAGGCAAGCCACTTCCGGCAGGCGGAAGCATTCGCCGCCGCCAAAAACTGGAAGCTGGCCATCAGGGAATACGATACAGCCCTCCATTTCCATGTCCCTTTTTCGCCTATCGCAGGCAGAGCGGCCCAAAAACTCTGGCAGATAGGCCAGATGTTCGAGGCGCGAGGAAAGCCGGATTGGGCTCTTATCGCTTACTCCAGCATCAGGAGCGGTTTTTACGGAACAAGGAGCTTTTATACGCCCGGAACGGACTGGCCGGGAACCGACTGGATAAAAAAGTGCGACAACAAGATCGCGGCCCTGGACACCATGATGCTCATAAAAGAAGGGGGCATAAAACCGGAGCAGGCCGCTCTTCAGAGGGAAAAATACCTGGCCATATTCAGGGATAACAGGGCGCCTTCCGTTTTCTGGTCCATATTGGCCGAACTCGGCTTCCTTGGGTGGATCGGGGCGGCCATCGCCACCATTTTCCTTGGATTTGGCAGGACAGGCAGGCCAAAGGGAAAGCCCGCCCTTTACGGAGCGGCATGCTTTATTGTTTTAGCGGCCATATGGGCGGTTTCCCTGCTTATGGCTTAAGATAGCAAAATCCGGTTTTGTCTATTCGCTTACCGGCAGCTTTATAAGAAAAGTGGCGCCCT
The DNA here is from genome assembly GCA_021812785.1 of Nitrospirota bacterium. Next base: position 4,246 of record JAKAMR010000051.1, on the reverse strand, counting down.
CTCCGGAGCTTTCAACCTCGATGCTTCCAAAATGGCTTTGTATGATACTGTGCACTATGGCAAGGCCAAGGCCCATTCCACCCTCCTTGCTCGTATAGAAAGGTAAAAACACCTTCTGCCTCATCTGCTCCGGGATGCCGGGGCCCGTATCGGCCACCGAAATGAGGACCTCGTTTTCTTTTCTACAGACGTCAATATCCAGCCTGCCCCCTTCGGGCGCCATGGCCTGGACCGCGTTTTGTATTAGGTTCATGAACGTCTGTTTAAGCAGTATCTCATCGGCTTTTATGGTGAAAAACCCTTCCTCGCATACCGAAAGAGAGGCCCTTACGGCGGCAACTCCGGCCAGCGCGGCGTCAAGGCATGTCTTCAAGATCCCAGCTAACCGCTGCCTGTCCAGGGTCTCGAAAGCGGGCGTACCGGGGTTCGCAAAGGAAAGGAACCCGTTGATTATTGAGTTCATCGCCGCCACTTCCTTTTCGATTGCCAAGGCGGCCTGGCGCTGCATTTCCGAAATTTTTTCTTTTCCCGCTCCATCGGGAGCAGGAACAACCTGGCCGGCGGGCTGCACATCGCTGTGCCCCCTTACCGCCACCTGACCCGCCGGCGTCTGACCTTCAGAAGCCTGTCCCGCGGGGATCTTTGAAAGCATTTTCGAGTAACCGGATATCACCGCCATGGGATTTCTGAGCTCGTGGGCAAGGCCCGCCGACATCTCCCCCAGGCTTGAAAGCCTGCGCCTGAGTTCGGCCTGCCGCTCCAGGGCTTTCAATTGCGTAAGGTCCGTAAATACCAGTATCAGCCCTATCCTGGCGCCTGCGGCATCCCGCAAGGGGGTCACGGAAAAACCGACCCATAACCTGCGGCCCCCCCCCATGTTCTCCCGCGATTGAGTTCCCTCCGCCATCCCGGCCCCTTTTTGTATCCCCGGATAAAAAGCAAGCTCCTGTCTGCTGACCGTCTCATTTTTCTCTATGAGCCTGGCTATATCCCCTTTAAGCACCTCATTGTGCTTCCTGCCGATGGTCTCTTCCCTTTTAAAGCCCATTATCCTCTCCGCGGCGGAATTCACCATCGTTATCTCCAGCGCCTCGTTAAAACTTATGACCCCGCTTGGCACGCTTTCAAGGATGTTCTTACTGAGGTTCTCGATCAGGTCCGCCCTTTTTTCCGCCTTCGCGCGCAGTTCCTTAAGCTCCCGTTCATTTTCCTTGAGTTTTGAGACAAGGTCCTGGAAGGTGTCCACCACGAAACCGACTTCCGATTTTTCCTCCCCGCCCTGCTGCCTTTTTTTGTACCGGTCGAAGAAAATTTTCCTGGACAGGACATAGGTCAGGAAAACGGCAACCGCAAGGACCGCGGGGAGAAGAAAAACGGGGAATGATACCAGGGACAAAAAAGGACCTTTCATTTATAACATCTCATTTTAAATCTCTTTGTGATCTCGAATGCAGGGAATATGCGCATTTATCACATACGCCCGCTGACCTTCGGTGCACACTCGCGCTCATTTTTTGAAAAAATCCGGCTCAGCGCTGCCCATGCCGGATGTACCAGTAAACTATCTCCTGCCCCACAAACAGGCTTAAAAGAGCGCCCGCGGCAAGAAACGGGCCGAACGGGACCTTGGTTTTCCTGCCCCTGCCCTTGAAGACCATAAGATAAAGTCCCACAATGGAACCTGCACAGCTCGCAAGGAAAGTGGTAAGGACAACGCCTTTCCAGCCCAGCACCGCCCCTACCATCGCCATCATCTTTACGTCCCCGCCGCCCATCCCCCCCCGGCTTAAAAAAGCTATTGAGTAATAGAGGAAAAAACCGGTCGCCGCTCCTATCAGTGAGGCGGACAGGCCCATGCCGGCCACCCTGTAAAACGGGTCCGGCAGGATAAGCCACGCAGCCAGAAGCCCTATGGGAATGCCTGGCAGGGTGATCTCGTCCGGGATGATCTGATGGTCATAATCTATGAAGGTTATAACTACCATCGCGGTTATGAAGATGAAATAAAAAAGCGTAGCAGGCGTGCCTCCGAACCTGAGGGCCGCGGCCAGATACAGTAGAGCGTTCAGCCCTTCAACGGCAGGGTATCTGGGTGAGATAGACATGCCGCATGCCCTGCACCTTCCCCGAAGGATGAGATAACTTATGACCGGGACGTTGTCCACAAACCTGATGGGCGTGCCACAGGAAGGGCAATGCGAAGCCGGCGTTACAACAGATTCTCTTTTTGGGAGCCTGTAGATGCAGACATTTGCGAAAGAGCCCACTATGAGGCCAAATAAGGCGGAAAGCACGTAAAAAGGAGGCCCTTCAAGCAAGGGCTTCAAGGACAAAAACAAAAAGGCCCCCCTGAATAACAACTGTTTCTTAGTAAAATTGTCATTTCCCCCTGTTTATCTTCCCCTTTGCTCGTTTTACCCTGTTATTATTATGGTTTTTTTATTTTTATTCTTTGCCGATCTTGGAGGTCTGTTCAACCAGGGCGCTCAATTCTTCATCCACCAGTTCCATCTCTTTAAGCATGCCCTTAAGGTTCTCGTCCCTCGCTATGATCAGAAGTTGCTGCCTTTCCTCAAAAACCCTTTCGCCCACCGCCCTGGCAAGTTCCTCTTTCTCCTTCCGGAGTTTTTCGACCTTGCTTGCGAATTTGAAAAAGGTGATCTCGACTTTCAGGCGCTCGTCCAGCAGCTGGGCAAACCATTTGAGTTTTTCGACGCCTTTATTGAAATTCTCTCTGAGCTTTTCGATCATGACAAATAAAGACCTCTTTCTCTTTCCCCGTTCGATAAAAACTCGATAAAAAAACCGGTCATTGCCATGCTAAAAAAACCAAGCCAGAAAAAATAAAATAAGATCAAGACGCCAACCGGCTAAAACAAAAACAAAAAGAAAAAGAAAAACCCGGTTAAATAAGTATATCCCAAAACGTGCCTTAAAAACAGGAAACGGAAAGAAAAAAACTGCCCTTTCAAGGCCCGAAGCCTGAAGGATCAGGAGCGGTAGAGGTCCGGCCGGGCCGCCATCAGCGCCTTTTTAAGCCTGCCGTATATAGCATCCGCCCCCCTTAGGCCGGTAACGTCCACCCAGAGCGTTGCCTCCTCCTTTTTAAACCAGGTAAACTGCCGTTTGGCATACCGCCTGGTATTTCTCTTTATAAGCCGCACGGCCTCCTCGTAGGGATATTGCCCGGTGATCCAGCCCTCTACTTCCTTGTATCCTATGGCCTGCATGGCCGTTTTCGATGGCGGCAGATGTTGGCCAAGCACCTTCCTGACCTCTTCTACGAGCCCCCCGGAGAGCATACGGTCCACCCTTTCTTCTATGAGGGCATAGAGCTCCGCCCTGTCCCTGGTAAGCCCCACTTTTATGAAATCGTAAGGCAGAGGGGCGGTCAGTTCTCTTTTGAGCTCCGACATTGCCCGTTTTGTCTTTATCTGTACCTCCAGTGCCCTCAGTATCCGCCGGGTGTCCGCTGGGGCCAGGAGGCGGGCGGTTTCTGGGTCCATGTCTTTAAGAAGCCCGTAGAGGTCCTCCTTCCTGCTCAAAAGCTCCACTCTAAGAGATGCATCCGCCTGAGGGGCTGCCATAAGGCCGCGCGTGAGCGCCTTCATGTAAAGCCCCGTTCCCCCCACGATAAGAGGTATTTTGCCTGCGGCGCTAAGCCTTTCCATGGTCCCGGAGGCCGCCTCCATGAACTGGCCCGCGCTCCACTGCTCATGCGGCCAGATGGCGTCTATAAGGTGGTGGGGGACTTCCTTTAGCTGCGAAGGCGTTGGCTTTCCGGTGCCTATGTCCATGAGCCTGTAGAGCTGCATGGAATCGGCGCTTATGATCTCCGTCCCAAGCTCCATGGCAAGGAGGATGGAGGCCTCCGTCTTTCCGGAAGACGTGGGGCCAAATAGTATGATCGCCTTGTTATTCAACAATATAATCTTAACAACATCCTTTATTTAAATCCCACTCTGTCTTATCTATCCTTTCGTTTGACTAAGTTCGTCTGGGTTGGCTGAATACAGAGGAGCGCAACATGCCCCTTGTGTTATTCCTTTCTTCTCGCGTAACCATAATTTATGGAATTGTTGGGTTTCGCCCGGCAGCTCAAACAACCTACATCTGCTCCGTGGCGGAGGAGCGCCTTCGGCCTATTGGGAAAATTAGCACCGATGGCTTGCAGGGAGCAAAAACGGCCCTTAAGGCTGTTTTTGGGTAGTTTCAAGGATTTCACTCCACCGGATGGCACATGGAA
>JAKAMR010000050.1 GCA_021812785.1 Nitrospirota bacterium | reverse complement strand
GCGGTAGAGAAGGCTGCAGGCATTGCCAGGGCAAAAGGGGGCATCGTTAAGGTCATACCCGTCAGAAAGCCTAAAGCCGGTGTCGTGATTACGGGCGGCGAGGTGTTTTCGGGAAGGATAAAGGACGCCTTTGCTCCGGTAATAAGGGGAAAGATAGAGGCTTTTGGCGGCGAGATCATCGGCGTTGCCTATGCGCCCGATGACGAAAATTACATTGCGGCAAGGTTGAGGGAGTTCATGGACATGGGGGCGGACCTGCTTGTCGCCACGGGGGGCATGTCCGTGGACCCCGATGACGTTACCCGGTTTGCGATAAGGGGCCTGGGTGCGCGGGACATCGCATACGGCGCGGCGGTGCTGCCCGGATCGATGTTCCTTTCCGCCTCCGTTTTGAACGGGAAAGGCGCTTCCATCCCCGTAATAGGGGTCCCAACATGCGCCATGTACGGAAAGACGACCATATTGGACCTGGTTCTGCCAAGGATCCTGGCCGGAGAGCATATTGGCAGAAGGGAGCTCGCCGAACTGGGGCACGGCGGGCTGTGCCTTCAATGCAAGGTGTGCCGCTGGCCCGTATGCCCTTTTGGAAAAATTTGATTTTTTAAAAGTAAAAAGGTAAAACCATCTTCCCACGGTTCCGGCCGCAGGGGTGTGTTTGCAGACGGATTTTTTTATTTCAGGGGAGCGCATTGCCATGGAGCTTAGAGACTCTTTTGACAGAAAGATAGATTATATAAGGCTCTCCGTGACCGAAATGTGCAACCTCCGGTGCATATACTGCGTTCCGGGGGGCCGGGAAAAAACATCCAGGTGTTCCCTCCCGGAAAAGATGCCGGAATTCGGCAAGATGCTCTCTTTTTTGCATGTGGCAAGGAAATACGGTTTGAAAAAAGTGAGGATTACCGGTGGCGAGCCACTCTTAAGAAAAGACATAGTGCACCTTGTCCGCGAGATAAAGGCCATCGGCATTGAGGACCTGAGCCTCACCACTAACGGCCAACTGCTGCCTTTTTTTGCGGCAGGGCTTAAAAAGGCGGGGCTGGACAGGGTAAATATAAGCCTCGATTCTCTTGACGCCAGGCGCTACATGGAAATAACCCGAGGCGGAAGCCTTCCGCGCGCCCTGCGCGCCGTAAGGGTGGCCAAAGAGGTCTTTTGGCCGGCCCCGGTCAAGATAAACATGGTTCCGATAAAGGGTATAAACGGAAGCGAGATACCCGGTTTCGCCCGGTTGACGCTCGAAAATTCATTCCACGTCAGGTTCATAGAGCTCATGCCGGTGGGCGGCAGCAGCTTTTTTTTTGAAGGTCTGAGGCTCACCGCCCAGGAGGCAAAGGAAGCGATAAAAGCCTCCATGGGAGGTGGACAAAAACTCCTGCCGCTTGGCCGCTCCGGCTCTTCGGATAATTACATGTTCCCCGGCGCAAAGGGTGTGGTCGGTTTCATAAGCCCGATAAGCGGCCATTTCTGCGACTCCTGCAACAGGCTGCGCATAACAGCGGCAGGCAAGATCAGACCCTGCCTTTTTTCCTCCCGCGAGGAGGACCTTAGCAAGGCTTCCACCGAAGAGGAGATGGAGCAGTTATTGCTGTCCTCTGTATTGAGCAAGGAGAAGGGGAGCCTTCTTGAAAAGAAAGTGCGGTTCGATAGCATGCAACAAGTTGGTGGCTGAGGGGCAGCTGGCTGGTGGATAAGGGCAGATCAGAGGCTGAAAGCAGCGAACGCATGAAAATGACAGCAAACAGGAGGGTGGAGGTGTTAAGGAGGGTTCTTTGTCTTTTTTTTCCCAAGTTTTTTGTTAAAAAGGTCTTTGCCGTTTCGTTGATTTTTTTGTTCATCGCCGCCTTTTTTGTAATTTCCTGTCCGGCGGAGGGGCTCGCCGCAACCGGCAAAAAGATAACAGTCTCAGCGGCGATAAGCCTTAAGGACGCCTTTGAAGATATGGCAAAGGTTTACGAGGCCAGGAACCCGGGAGTAAAAATCTATTTCAACTTCGGGGCCTCCGGCAACCTTATGATGCAGATAGAGGAGGGCGCGCCGGTGGACGTCTTTGCCTCCGCCGCCGAAAAACAGATGGATATGCTTTCGAAAAAGGGCATGATAGAGGCTGGCACCAGGGCGGACTTTGCCGTAAATTCCGTCGTCCTGATCGTTCCGGATGGACAAAAATACGCATTTGTCAGAAGCTTCAGGGACTTGGCGGACCCGGGAATAAAAAGGATAGCCATAGGTAATCCCAGGTCCGTGCCTGCGGGCATGTACTCTGAAGAGGCGCTCAGGTATTTTAAGCTCACGGGGGCGGTCAGCAAAAAACTCATCTACGGAGAGCACGTAAGGCAGGTCCTCGAATACGTGGCCAGGGAGGAGGTGGACGCAGGCCTCGTCTACTCTACGGACGCCATCTCGCAGGCGGGACAGGTCAGGGTGGCCGCCGTAGCGCCTCAGGCAAGCCACAGGCCTGTCGTGTATCCCATAGCGGTGGTCAAGGGCTCGGCAAACGAAAAGCAGGCCAGGGCCTTCGTGGCCCTGGTTACCTCGCCGGAGGGCAAAAGCATCCTTCGGAAATACGGATTCGGAACAAAATGACCTTTCTGTTTTTGAGGTCTTTTTCGTCTGAATCGGCCGCAAAAGGGGCATGCTGACCATGAGCGCCCATGGGATGTTTTCGCTCAGGCTGTCCTTTCAGGTGGCGCTGGTGGTGACGTTCTTCGCGCTGCTTGCCGGTGTGCCCGTTGCCTACGTGCTGGCCAGGAAAAGTTTCCGGGGCAAGGAACTCCTGGATGCCCTTTTTACTCTTCCGCTGGTGCTGCCGCCGACGGTCACCGGATATTATCTTATTGTCATTCTGGGGCGAAACGGTTTTTTGGGAAGGCCCCTCTATGAGCTTACCGGATGGACCGCAATGTTTACATGGTGGGCTGCGGCGGCGGCCTCGTTCATAGTTTCCATACCGCTTATGATAAGGACCTCCCGCGCGGCGATAGAGTCCGTGGACCAAAAGCTCATTGACGCCTCTTACACTCTGGGACACGGGGAGTTGAGGACGGCGCTTAGCGTGGTGCTTCCGCTTGCAAAAAGGGGGATAATTGCAGGGGCCGTTCTATCCTTTGCGAGGGCTATTGGGGAGTTCGGGGCAACGCTGATGTTCGCCGGGGACATCCCCGGCAGGACCGAAACAATGCCGCTTGCCATCTACAACTATCTGGAAAACGGCGAGTGGGCAAGGGCCTGGACTATGGTCATTATACTTACCGTTTTGTCGGTTTCGGTCATATACATGGCCAACAGGCTGAGCAAAAAATTCTGACAAATGAGCTTGTCGGTCAACATAAAAAAGAGGTTGAAGGGGTTTTCCCTTGATGTAAGCTGGAGCATGGGAAACGAGCTTGCGGTATTGTTCGGGCGCTCTGGCGCAGGGAAGTCCCTGACACTAAAATCGATGGCCGGGCTCATGAGGCCGGATGAGGGAAGCATCGTATCAGGGGGCAGGGTGCTCCTGGACATCCCATCTGGCGTGGACCTTCCTCCCCAAAAGAGGCGCTTTGGCTATGTCTTTCAGGACCTGGCGCTTTTCCCACACATGACCGTGCGCGGGAACATTGAATACGGACTGAATGGAAAAGCCGGCGGTGGCCCTGGAAAAGACCGGGCAGCCGAAAAAGTGAAAGGCATGCTGGATGCCTTTGGTCTTGGCAAACTTGGAGACAAAAATCCTGACGAGATATCCGGGGGGCAGAGGCAGCGCGTTGCCCTGGCCAGGGCGCTTGTTGGCAGGCCGCAGGCCCTCCTGCTGGACGAGCCTTTTTCCGCCCTGGACGCCCCTTTGCGGGCCGAGATGGGAAGGCTTCTGGTGGAGATAAGGCGCGAGTTCGACATCCCCGTGGTGCTGGTAACGCATGACCTGCAAGAGGCCTGCGAACTGGCCGGAAGGCTCATTGTCTATCAAGGCGGAAAGGCCGTCCAGTCCGGGCCGCCTGAAGAGGTCGTCTCAAGGCCGGCAAGCCAGGACGTGGCCTCACTCCTGATGCCAAGGCAGGTAAGGCCGCCTCTTACTGACACTCACGGCGGAAAAAGAAAATGAAAAAGGCGCTTTTTAAGCGCCTTTTTCATTTTCTTGATCTTTTTGTCCGGCGTCCTTTAGAGTTTCTCTATTTTCACGGCGCAGGACTTGTATTCAGGGGTGCCCGTTATGGGATCCCTGTGCGGAGATGTGAGGATGTTTGTGAGCACGTCCTGGTGATGGAATGCCAGGAACACGTTTCCTTCCTGTGAGCGGTCCAACACCCGCACCTTCACTTTTATCTCCCCCCGCCTGGAGGCGACTTTCACCATCTCGCCGTTTTTGATGCCAAGCTTCAATGCATCGGCCGGGCTCAGTTCCAGCAGCTCTTCGGGGAACATCTCCATGATGCCCCTTGAGCGCCTGGTCATCGAGCCGTTGTTGTAATGTTCGCGCCTGCGGCCGGTGATGAGCACGAACGGGTATTCCGCATCCGGGACTTCCGCGGAGCCCTTTTGCTCAAGCGCCATGAACCTGGCGCGCCCGCCCGGCCTTGAAAACATGTCCTTGTAGAGCGTGGCCGTCCCGGGATGGTCTTTGGTGGGGCAGGGCCATTGCAGGCTCCCGTTTTCAAGCCGCACATAGTTGATGCCTCCATAAATGGGGGCAAGGGAGGCTATTTCATCCATGACCTCGGATGGGTGGTTGTACTTCATTTTGTACCCCATCCTGGAGGCTATCTCGCAGATGACCTCCCATTCGGCCTTGCCGGAGACCGGCTCAACCGCTTTCCTTATCCTTTGCACTCTGCGCTCCCCGTTTGTGAACGTGCCGTCTTTTTCCGCGAAGCTTGCGCCAGGCAGCACCACATGGGCGAAACGCGTGGTCTCGGTGTGGAAGATGTCCTGCACTACAAGAAACTCTATCGAGGACAGGGCCTTTCGTATATGGGAGATGTCCGGGTCCGTGTGGGCCGGGTCCTCGCCAAGGATGAAAAGCCCCTTGAAATTGCCCTTTTGTGCCTCATCGAGCATCTCCACCGATTTCAGCCCCGGTTTTGAGGGCAGCTCCACACCCCAGGCCTTTTCGAATTTTTCCCGGACCACGGGATCGGTCACCGGCTGGTATCCCGTGAATGCCGCAGGTGCGGGCCCCATATCGGAGGCGCCCTGCACGTTGTTCTGACCCCTGAGGGCCATGATGCCCGTGGCGCGCCTGCCTATGTGCCCGCAGACAAGGGCCAGGTTGGCCACCGCCATCGCGGTTTCCGTGCCGCTCTGGTGCTCCGTTACCCCAAGGCCGTAGAGGATCATCGCGTTTTTGGCCTCTGCGTATATCTTTGCGGCCTTTAACAGCTTGTCCGGCGTTACCCCGGTAAGCTTCTGGACATGAGCGGGCGTGTATTCCTCAACAGCCGCCTTCAGCTCCTCGAACCCTTCGGTCCTTTTTTCAATGAACTCCTTGTTATAGAGGCCCTCTTTGAGGATCACGTGCACGAGCCCGTTCAGAAGAGCTATGTTCGAGCCGGGCTTCAGATTGAGCCATACGTCGGCCCACTTGACAAGCTCTATCTTCCGGGGGTCTCCGACTATTATGCGGGCCCCGTTCCTTATCGCCTTGTTCACGTGGATGGAGATCACCGGATGGCCTTCGGTGGTGTTCGAGCCGAAGATCAAGAGGGTGTCCGCCTCCGATATCTGGTCGAAGGAATTGCTTGCGGCCCCTGCCCCTAAAGATGTGGCCAGACCGGCCACAGTTGGAGCGTGTCAGACACGTGCGCAGTTGTCGACATTGTTGCTGCCTAAAACCGCGCGTACCCATTTGGAGACAAGGAAATTCTCCTCGTTTGTGCAGCGCGAGGAGGAGAAGGCGCCAACGGCGCCAGGGCCGTATTTTTCTTTCAGCTCGCCAAAGCGTTTTGCTATCAGGTCAAGGGCCTCATCCCATGAGGCCTCGCGGAATTCCCCGTTTGCTTCTTTTATAAGGGGTGTTTTTATCCTGTCCGGGTGATGTATGAACTCGTAGCCGAAGCGCCCCTTTATGCAAAGGTTGCCCCTGTTGACCGGAGAATCGTAATCGGAGGTGACCTTCGTTACCTTGCCCTGCTTTACGTTCAGGAAGAAGGAGCAACCGGTTCCGCAGTAGGAGCAGGTGGTCTTGACCTTTTTTACCGAAAGGTTCCTGCCTGTCCTGGCGGATGGTTTTTCCATAAGGGCCCCCGTTGGGCAAGTGGAGACACACTGGCCGCAGAAAAGGCAGTTCTCCGGTGAAAGGGGCTTGCCGAAAGCGGTGTCCGGCCTTGCGTTAAAACCTCTTCCGGTCATGTCTATTGCCCCTTTGAGCATCAGGTTTTTGCAGATGTTTACGCACCTGCCGCAAAGGATGCATTTGTTGGGGTCGAAGGATATGAACGGGTTGTTGTCCTTTACCGGAAGGTTCCACCGCTCGCCTTTGTACCCATCCGGGGCAACGTCATACATGAAGGCCAGCTCCTGCAAGGAGCAGTCCCCGGTCTTTTCGCAGCGGAGACAGTCATTCGGGTGATTGGAAAGTATGAGGGAAAGCATCGTCTTTCTCAGCCCCGTGAGGTTTTCGCTTTCCGTCGTGATCTCCATACCATCTTGTATGGGCGTTGTGCAGGAAGAAAGCGGCCTGTTTACGCCTTTCACCTCGACCAGACAAAGCCTGCAGCCGCCATAGGCTTCCAGGCGGGGGTCATAGCAGAGGGTGGGGATGAATATGCCTGCCTCCCTGCATACTTCCAGGATCGTCTTGCCTTCTTCGCAATCGACAGGTTTTTGGTTTATAACTACCTTGATCAACTTTCCAGCCTGTTTAGTAGCCAATTTTCCGCCTCTCCTTTCGCCCGCAAGAACTTTCCTGTAAAAGGCATTCAGGATTTTATTTTACCCTGACTAGGGTAAATTTCTCAAACTTTTATCTATAAAAAATAATAATGCGGCTATCACCGGGATTATCATTTTTTACCCGTAAAAGGGTTGACAGCCGGGCGGGCTGTGGTAGAAATGAATAAATCGCCGACCGTTTTTTTACCATATTGCAAATTGAAATCCTGCGGCATTCGCTGACAATAAAGGCTGTTAACGCAAAAAATATGAATAAGACAGAAAGTTTTGTCCGAAAACTCTTTTTAAGTGCCCTTGCTTTTTTTATTCTTGCCTTTTCCCTTGCATACGGGTCGCAGAACAAAGGGGCGAAGCTATACAAGACCAACTGCGCCGGCTGCCACGGGGAAAACGGCATGGGCATGCCCGGCCTGGTGCCGCCCCTGGCGGCAGACCCCGTGGTAACAGACAGGGACCCCGCACAGCACATCCGCACGGTGCTGTTTGGCAAGCAGGGGACGACCATAAATGGCATAAAGTATGTGATCTACATGCCTTCCTGGGCGGGCGAGCTTTCGGATAAACAGATAGCCTCGATCATAAACTATGAGCGCTCAAGCTGGGGGAACCATGCTCCATGGGCCGCGCCGGGCGATGTGGCCAGGATACGGTCAGAAGGCCCGAACCGGTAAAACGGGGAAAAGGTTGACTATTTTTTTTTTGGCCTTTATAATGTGCATATGCACGAAATATCAGGGGCGGAAACGACGGACAAAAAACATGTCTCCCAGGCCTAAGAAAGAGAGGGTTTGCGGGTGCAGCTATATGGGCAGGGCGTTCAAGCCCACCGGCATACCTATGACAAAGATAGAGAAGATAGCTCTATTGAGGGACGAACTGGAGGCCCTCAAGCTTTGCGACCTGGACGGCCTGACCCAGGAACAGGCCGGGCAGAGGATGGGCATATCCAGGGGGACTGTCCAGCGGATACTTGCAAGCGAAAGGAGGAAAGTGGCTGAGGCCCTGTCCGGGTGTAAGGCCATCGTGCTTGAAAACTCTATTTGCAAAGAGGAGGAATAAAAAAATGAAACTTTGTTTCCCGGTCATGGAGACCCGGTCGCTTGACAGCGAGGTTTACGGGCATTTCGGCTCTGCTGCCGCCTTTATTGTATTTGACACTGCGACGAAAGAAGAAAAAGCCGTCTTGAATGGCGACGCGCATCATGCCCACGGTATGTGCAGTCCCCTCAAGGCGCTCTCCGGTGAGAATGTGGACGTCATCATAGTAGGGGGCATCGGCAGGGGCGCCCTGATGAGGCTTAACGGGGCGGGTATAAAGGTTTACAAGGCGTCCGATGGCACGGTAGCCCAGAACATAAAGCTTTTTGAAGAGGGGCGGCTGCCTCTTTTCAGCCCCGGAATGGTCTGCTCCGGCCGTGAAGGGTGCGCGCACTAAGAAAATAACGCCTGGCAAAGCCGTCAAATAAAAACGATATGGAGAGAGAAAGAAAAAGTGGAAAACAAGGAAGAAAACAATAACAAAAATAAAAAATTCGTTTTCATCATCACGCATTCCTACGACAATCCGGACGTAGTGGCCGGGGCCATGCAGCTTGCCACTAACATGAAGGCCTTTGACATGGAGCTTGATTTCTTCCTTATGGACAAGGGGGTGCTGCTTGCAAAAAAGGGGTTTGCCGAAACGCTCTCGTGGCAGAAAAAGGACGAATTTTCACCTGTAGCGGAGCTCATCAAGACCCTCACCGATTTTGGCGTCCGGTTCTACATCTGTGCTTCCTGCGTAAAGCACTATGAGCTGGACAAGGTGGAGCGCATTGAAAATTCGGAGATAAAGCCCGGCTCTTTCCTGGCGGAAATGCTCCTGGAAAGGCAAAACCTTTCGTTTTAGGATATTCAGGTCCCGGCGGCTAGATCACGGGATTTTTTCAGTTTAGGGTTATATCTTTCAGGTCCTTGAGAGGGAGTAGGCGGACGGATGTCAAATTGCCGCATTCTGAGACCATCGCTGTTCTCTTCGCCCTTAGGACACCTTAATGTGGCCGGATCTTCGATTTCGGGCTGAAAAAAAAGGGGCCCACTTCATCTGAAGGGGCCCCGGACAAGTGGGAAGAGGATAATACCTATATAAACAGACTGCTCTGGGACTCCTGGGCGAACTCTATGAACCTGTCCGCGTCGGCCACTTCCACGCCTTCCACCAGGTCTTCCTTCTTGTATCCCATCATCTGCATGGTCGCTGAGCAGGCCACGAACTTGACCCCGGCGTCCCGGCACATCTGAAGCATCTCCGGTATGCCGGCCCAGTTTATATTCTTTGCCAGTTGAGGCAGCATCTCCATTCCCGCAGGCGGAGGGATCTGCCTGTTCTTCTCTTTGTGCAGGATATTGATGCCGCCAAACGCGAAGAATATCCGCACATCCGTATCCAGGGCAGCTGCCGTGGAACCGATCACCAGAGGGGCATATGCCATGTCCAGCGTGCCCTTGCTGGCGATTATGGCCATTTTCTTTGAGTCTCCGTTTCCTGCCATCTGTCAAATCCTCCTTCTCGGGAATGAATTTTGATTCATATTACCAAGAAGGAATATATTTGTCAATGAATATCGAAACTCCTAAATAGCTTCTAAACTCTCTGTTTGATGTTACCTAAAATTTCAATTATAATGCAAATATATTTATGATCCAAGCCGCTCTTGAGGTATGGATGGCTGCCCGCATTGCCCCCCTTGCAGAAAAACGCTTGAGGCCTTGCCGCAACGACGTGTTCCCTGCTTTCCGGGTAATGTCCCTTTTTGATAACGCGGCAATACCGATTTTCGCTTTTTGAGTTCCTTCCCCCCTTCAGCCTTGACAGTGAACTATCGTTCACCATAGAATATGGGCATGAAGAGTGATAGTGAAAGGCTGCTTGGGTTACGCGCGGATGGCATAGCCATGTTTTACAGGCAAAAAGGCAGGATGCCAAGCTTCTCTGAGATCGGGCAGCTTGCAGGCCTGGCCTCCAAAAACGCGGTTTCCAAGCTGGTGGGAAGGCTTGAAAGGCTGGGCGTCCTCATGCGGGATGAAAAAGGACGGCTCATACCGCTTGGGCCGATGCTTGAAAGGCAGCAGGCAAAAACAAAAGACCTGAAGGTGCTTGGCACAGTGGAGGCGGGCTTCCCCAGCCCCGCGGAAGAAGAGCTTTCGGACAACCTGTCGCTGGATGAGCTTTTGATACAGAACCGGGAGGCCACTTTCCTCCTCAATGTCTCCGGGGATTCCATGACCGGGGCGGGGATACTGCCAGGCGACATGGTTATAGTGGATAAGGGGCTTGCGCCCAAAAGCGGAGACATAGTCATCGCCCAGGTAGACGGGGACTGGACAATGAAGTACCTGAGGAAAAGGGGAGGGGATGTCCAGCTCATTGCCGCAAACCCGGCCTATAAACCCATAAGACCCAAAAACGAGCTCAAGATAGCCGGGGTCGTGACCGCAGTGGTAAGGAAATACAGGTAAATTTTTTGTTTTTTCTGGCGGCCTCAACAAGCTGATCAAGGCATCGGGTCATGATTGAAAATCAAAAAAATCAAAAACCTCTTATTGTCCATTCGTGGCCGCAGGCCATACTCCATCTGGATGCTGACGCCTTTTTTGCCTCCTGCGAACAGGCCATACACCCGGAGCTGAGGGGCAGGCCTGTCATAACCGGCAAGGAGCGCGGCATCGTGGCCGCAGCAAGCTATGAGGCCAAGGCCAGGGGGGTGGGCCGCGGGATGAGGCTTTCGGAGGTCAGGGGGGTCTGTCCGGATGCTGTCATAGTCCCATCCGATTACGAGACGTACAGCCTTTTTTCGCTGAGGATGTTTGAGATAATGAGGCGTTTTTCTCCGGATGTGGAGGAGTATTCCATAGATGAGGCCTTCATGGACCTGACAGGGCTCAGGCGGAGCTTCCACGGACCCTATGAGCTGATAGCCGGGAAGATGCAGGCCGCCATCGAGGCCGAGCTTGGAATAACGGTCTCGATCGGCGTAAGCCTCTCCAAGGTGCTTGCGAAGGTGGGCTCCAAACATGGAAAGCCAAGAGTTCTTACGGTCATACCCGGAAGGGACATCCACCTGTATCTTCAAAACATGCCAGTCGGCAAGCTTTGGGGCATAGGGCCAAATACCGCGGCCTATCTTAATAAATTTGGCATCCGTACTGCGCTTGAGTTTGCCAGGAAGGACGAAAAGTTCGTCCGCGGGCATCTCTCAAAGCCTTATCTGGAAATATGGCATGAGCTCAACGGCAGGAGCGTTTACCCCGTCACTCGCGAGTCAAAAAGCGCCTATCAGTCCATCAGCAAGGCCAGGACCTTCACCCCTCCGTCCAGGGACGAGGCCTTCGTGTATGCGCAGCTTTCAAGGAACCTGGAGAACGCCTGCATGAAGGCAAGGCGCTATAACCTGCTTGCCTCAAGGCTTGCCGTCTTTATCCGAAGGCAGGATTTCAGGAGCGAGGGGGTGGAGCTGAAGCTGAACCTGCCTACCGCCTTTCCCGCGGACCTGTCCGGCCCCCTTAGGGAGGGGTTCAGGTATGTTTTCCGCCGCGGGGTGCCTTACAGGCAAACGGGTGTGGTCCTTGGTGGCCTGGTGCCGGAGGGCAGCCTGCAATTCACCCTGTTTGACGATACCCGCAGGATCGAGAAGATGACGCGCGTCTATGAGGCGGTTGACAGGCTGTCCCAAAGATTCGGCAAGTACACTGTCATGCAGGCGTCCTCCCTGCCAGTCAGAGCGCAGGCGCAGCATGAAGGGGAGAGAGGTGACATCCCGGAAAGAAGACAGGGGAAAAATCTCTTCAAGGGCGAAAACGGCAGGCAGCGCCTGGGAATGCCAGTTTTGAGGATCAAGGTCTAGGGCAAACTGGAAAAGTGTGCTTTAATATAGCCATGGGGACGAAACCGAAGATATCTTTATCTTTTCCCATGGCCTTCCCCGTGTTACCCATTTTCCTGTCCGTTGTTTTTTTTGTTTTTCTTGATTTTCTTGGCCCTGTGGCCTGCCTGGCGGGCCAGGACCAAGGCATTAATTCAGGTCTTGCCTTAAGCCGGAAGCCGTTTTTACTGTGCAGCCTTGGTTTCACCGGGCCTGCGGCCCCGCAACTGCACCGGGCCGGCCCTGCAGCCGGGGAGTTTCTGGTTGCCACCAGGCAGCTTACGGACTCTGTTTTCTCGGAGACCGTCATACTGCTGATAGAGTATGGCAAGGACGGCGCGATAGGGTTGATAATAAACAGGCCAACGAAGGTGCCCATCTCAAAACTATTCCCCGAGGTCAAAGAGCTGAAGAAAAGAAGCGACCGGGCTTATATCGGGGGGCCGGTGGAGATGTACAAGGTCTTTCTGCTGCTGGACTCATCTGAAAATCCGCCAGGCAGGTCGCTTCGTATTTTCGATGGCGTCTATATCAGCCCGGACATGCGGACGCTCAGGAAAATGGCATTGGAGAGTAAATCAAAATTCCGCATTTACGCAGGGTATTCAGGCTGGGCCTCCGGCCAGCTTGAAACGGAGATAAGCCGGGGAGACTGGTATATACTGGCCGCCGATGAAAAGACCATATTTGACATGCCAGCCCAGGAAATATGGCCCAGCCTTATCGACAGGGCAGGCATAGAGGCCATGGGCCCAGCCGCGGTCCACGCGCACCTGGCGGCAAAAGAAAAGGGAAAGAGAAAAACGCGCCGGACAGGAAATTATTCCGGGGCCGTTCCCCTTACCCTTGTCCATGTTTCGCTCCTTCCAAAGACAGGCAGAAGGACATAGCCCCTCAGCTTCAGCCGGTTTGGCGAGGCAAGCCGCATGCTGCCCCTGTACGTGTTTCCGCTCTTCGGGTCGTACAGCCTGCCGCCGGTCCATTTATTTTTCCCGGAATACGAAAAACCCTTCATTATCGCCAGACCCATGATGGGGCGGCCCCTTAAGGCGGGGTTTGGATTTTTAATGTCGGTTGGCGGCCCCTTCTTTACCCAGACTATCCTGCCGCAGAATTTTTCTGCGCCGCATTCATAGATCTTTATTTTTGCGTCGCGGTCTCCAGTGAGCCAGACGCCAAGGATGGCGCGGGCCCCGGCCGCCGGGGCCGGAGCCTCGCTGGCAAGAAGCAGGATAAAAACAAGGGCAGGGACCTTGCCTTTAAAAGAGCTCATCTCTCCCTTTTTCTTTTTGTTGCTTTTTTCCCTACGCCCTCAGGTTTTTAAGAAAGCTCAAAAGAAGCCTCACCCCTATACCCGTGGCGCCTTTGGGCAGATATGCCTTGTCCTTGTCCGTCCATGCGGTGCTTGCTATGTCCAGGTGGACCCATGGCGTGTTTCCGGCGAATTCCTTGAGGAAATATCCGGCGGTCACGAGCGAGCCAGACCTGCCGCCCGTATTTTTAAGGTCTGCCGCGTCGCTCTCTATGTATTCCTTGTATTCATCATAGAGGGGCATCCGCCAGACCCTCTCGTTCGTTTCCTCGGAGGCGGCCGTTATCGCGCCTATCAGCTCCTCATCGTTTCCCATCATGGCCATGGCCTCATTACCCAGGGCGATGGAGCAGGCCCCGGTGAGCGTGGCAACATCTATTATGGCCTTGGGGTTGGAACGGGCCGCGTAGCCTATGGCGTCCGCAAGCGCAAGCCTGCCCTCGGCATCCGTATTTATTATCTCCACCGTTTTGCCGGTTATCGTCTTTACTATGTCACCCGGCCTGGAGGCCGAACCGCCAGGCAGGTTCTCGGCCGCAGGCAGGATGCCGGTAACGTCTACAGGCATGTCCAGTCCGGAGGCAGCTTTCATCGCTCCAAGCACGGCCGCTCCGCCGGCCATGTCGTATTTCATTTTTTCCATGCCTTCGCCTGGCTTGATGGATATCCCGCCGCTGTCAAATGTGATGGATTTCCCTATCAGGACAACCGGAGCTTTTTGATTTTTTGCCTTTTCACCCTGGCCCTCATAGGTAAGGACAATGAATTTTGGAGGCTCATGGGAGCCGCGGGCCACCGAAAGGTAGGCCCCCATCCCCAGTTTTTCAGCCTCCTTTTTTTCAATGACCTTCACCTTCACCTTTTTAAGGGAAAGCGCCGCTTCTGCCAGGGCGGAAGGGGTCAGGTCATTTGCAGGTGTGTTCACGAGGTCCCTTGCCAGACGTGTCCCGGCCTCAACCTCCTCAAGCCACCTTATGCGCTCCTTCCAGTCCTGGGCCGAAAGCACCGTCAGGCTTCTCAGGCCTTTTTCATTTTCTTCCTTTTTGTATGCCCCGAAGCGGTACAGGGAAAGCAGCATGCCTTCCACAAAATCCTCCTGGGGGAGCGTACGGGAAAAATTGGAGGTGGAAAGGGCTATGTCGTTAGTACCACGCAGGTCCCTCAAATAAGACGCTGCCTTGCCCCCGGCCCGCCTGGCCTTTTCCCCGGAGGCTTCGCCTTTTTTCCCAAGTCCGGCGAAAAGGACCCTGGAGGGTTTTACCTTCCCATAAGTGTGCAGCAGAAAGACCTCCGCCGGACGGCCCCGGAACTCTCCATCCGCCATCATTTTCGATGGGAGGTTGTCCAGCCTCCGGTCTATTTCTCCGTAAGGGGCCAGCCCTTCATCTTCAAATACAGGCAGGACCAGTGCGTCACAGGAAAAATCTGCGTCTTTTGCGTCCCGTACCGCGATCTTCATTTTTGCGCCAAAATACCTCCCGGGATTTTATTTTCTTAAGGCCGGCGGGAAAATAAAATTCATGAATTCTCTGGATTTATCCCACGTCTAAATTTTAGACCCATCTGCCACGTGCAGCAAGCAGCGGGTTTCTCACGAATTCTCAAATGACCGGAAATCATGTATTATCATACTTCAAAAGGGTCGAAGTATCTTGGGAAAATCGCATCAGGGACCAATGGAGGTTTTTCCGCATGAGGATTTTTGACGACATAACGGGTACGACGGGCGGCACGCCTTTGGTAAGGCTGCGCAGGGTGACCGCTGGAGCGGGGGCGCAGGTCATTGCGAAGCTTGAAAGCTTCAACCCCCTTTCGAGCGTAAAGGACAGGATAGGCGTGGCCATGATAGAGGCGGCCCGGAGCGCGGGGCTGATAGGCCCGGACACCGTAATAGTGGAGCCCACAAGCGGGAACACCGGCATCGCTCTTGCCTTTGCCTGCGCGGCCGGGGGATACAGGCTTATTCTCACGATGCCCGAATCCATGAGCGTGGAGAGGCGCGCCCTGCTAAAGATATTCGGCGCGCAGGTGGTGCTCACCCCCGCCGAAAAAGGCATGAAAGGTGCTATCGAAAAAGCGGAGGAGATCGCGGCCTCCCTTCCCAAAAGCTTCATCCCCCTCCAATTTAAAAACCCCGCGAACCCCGAGGTCCACAGGAACACGACCGCTCAGGAGATCTGGAGGGACACGGAGGGGCAGGCGGACATACTGGTTGCGGGAGTTGGCACCGGCGGCACCCTTACAGGAGTGGCCGGCGCCATCAAGAAGTTAAAACCGTCTTTCAGGGCGGTGGCCGTGGAACCCAGCGATTCGCCTGTCCTTTCCGGAGGTAAACCCGGGCCTCACAGGATACAGGGAATTGGCGCGGGGTTCGTCCCGCAGGTGCTGGCGGTTGACCTCATAGATGAAATAATAAAGGTCTCGAATGAAGAGGCCGGCGAAATGACCAGGAGGCTTGCCAGGGAGGAAGGCATACTGGCGGGCATTTCCTCCGGGGCGGCCGTCCGGGCGGCGGTGGAAGTAGCCAAACGGCCTGAAAACACGGGGAAGATGATAATAGTCATCCTGCCCGACACGGGCGAGAGATACCTCTCTACCTGGGTTTTTCAGGAATTTTTAAAATGATGAAAGGGCTTGATTAATTTATTTTTTTTAAATTATATTGTGTAGTGATGGAAAAATGCCGTATAGCTATCTATGACAGGAAGCCTGAGACTCTTAAATTCCTGGATTCTTTTTTCAGGGGAAGAAAAGAGTATTTGCCTACGATCTTTAACGACGCGGCGCAATTTGAGAAAAGCCTGAAGGCCGGGGCGCATTGTTCGGTTATCCTTGGCACCCGCGGCTGTCTTGAAGAGGCCGTCCCGGTGGTCAAGCGCTCCTCCGTTATAGCCATGGTCGAGGACGACCTGACCGGCGGGCTGGCCCAGGTGATGAAGCACAATATTGAATCTTACCTGCTGGCCCCCTTCAACAAGGAAGACCTGGAGTACAAGCTGAGGCTGGTGCGAAACAGGCAGAGGATTGCCAAGGGGCTCTTTGGAAAGGTCAAGGACCTTGAGGCCATAGTGGAACTCTCTTATCTCATGTCCTCGACCCTGGACCCCAAAGAGGTCCTTAACTTCATGGTCAAAAAAATAGGCGAGACCATAGATGTAAGCCGGTGCTCCATCATAGGGCTGGAGCAGGGGGAAAAGCGGTTCGCGGAGGTGGTTTCAAGCTGTGAGCCCGCTGAATTCAAGGAGCTGAAAATAGACCTTAAGAAATATCCCGAGATACGCAAGGCCCACAGGCTGGGAAAGACCGTCATCATCAGGGACGCGCTCAGGGACCCTCTTATGAAGCCGGTCTCCGCCATTGTGAAAAGCATGGACATAAAGGCGATAATGGTGATCCCCATTTTGTACAGGGACGAGGTAATAGGGAGCCTTTTCCTGCGGACCTCACGGTCCTCGCGCCATTTCACCGAAAGAGAGATAAACTTCTGCCAGGAAATAGCAAGGGCTGCCGTAAACCCGCTCTATAACGCCTTCCTTTTTGAAAGGCTGATAAAAGAGAAGACCAGGCTGGAGAGGCTCTCCATAACGGACTACCTTACGGGCGCTTACAACATACGTTATCTTTATCACCGCCTGGAGGATGAGTTCCAGAGGGCCAAGCGGTACGGCAGCCCCCTTGGCTGCATAATGTTCGACCTCGATTACTTCAAGAAGATAAACGACACTTACGGTCATAAGGCCGGTGACATGGTCCTGAGGGAATTCTGCCAGATAGTCAAAAAACAGATCAGGAAGACGGATGTGTTCGCCCGTTACGGCGGCGAGGAGTTCGTAATGCTGCTCATCCAGACCGGGGCCGAAGGGGCAATGGTTGAGGGGCGGAGATTACGGGAGACGATAAAGAGCCATCGGTTCAAGGCGCTCGGCGACAGGGCCGGGATCACGGTGAGCATGGGCATCTCCGTTTATCCCGATCAAAGGATAAGCCTGTCCGACGACCTTATCACCCTTGCCGACGACGCGCTTTTCAAGGCGAAAAACCAGGGAAGGGACCGCATGGTCCTTGCCTGAACCACGGATCTTTTCCTTTCCCTCGTAATTGGCGGCATGAGCCTTTTCCCGCTTCCGCAGAATACGGATAAAAATTTTTTTGATGCTCCTTTGTTTTTTGATAAAATTTAAAATAAACTGAAGACTGACAGTTTAGTTGTTAATTCCATTCTCGCAACGTCTTAGTTCAAAGCTCTGAAATCCTCTCATTGCAACGCCCGGTTTTTACCGCCAAAAGACCGGCATTGCGTATGACTGTCTGACCGCATTGCCAGCAGGACTGGAGGGAGCCCATGAAGACATTGAAAAAACAGAGCAGGTTTTTCTTTTTCGCCCTTATTATGATCATGGCTGCCGCTTTGGTCCTGGAGGGTTGTGGGAACGAAGGCGCGGGCGCAAACAGCTCGGCGGAAGGCAGCACCGGAAACAGTCAGACAGCAGAAAGCGGCTCTAAAACCTATACGGTAACATATGACGGGAACGGCAACACGGGCGGCAGCGTGCCTGCCGGTCAGGCCGGTTGCAGTCCGGGACAGACAGAGACAGTGCCTGGCAATACAGGCGGTCTCGTAAAAACAGGTTATATTTTTGCGGGCTGGAACACCAAGGAGGACGGCAGCGGGACGACATATACGCAAGGCCAGACATTTATGATGGTCCCGTCAAATATTGCCCTGTACGCCATTTGGACGCAGGACCCCACATATACCGTTACGTACAACGGCAACGGCAACACCGGAGGCAGCGTCCCTTCGGACACAACCAATTACCGGCAGGGACAGACCGTAACAGTGCCTGGAAATACAGGCGGACTCGTAAAATACGGATATTCCTTCACGGGCTGGAACACCAAGGCCGACGGCAGCGGGACCACCTATGCTCAAGCCCAGACCTTTTCGATGGACGCGCAGAATGTCACACTATATGCGATGTGGACCCTTAACCCGACCTGCACCGTCACGTACAGCGGAAACGGCAATACCGGCGGCAGTGTCCCGTCCGACACGACCAACTACGAGCAGGGGCAAACCGTAAAGGTGGCTGGTAATACCGGCAATCTTGTAAAGGCAGGATATACGTTTGAAGGCTGGAACACTAAGGCTGACGGTAGCGGAGACACCTATGGGCCGGGGCAGGCCTTTACGATGGGCACCGCGAACCTCATCCTGTATGCCATGTGGGTGACCCCTGTTTACAGCGTCACTTACAGCGGAAACGGCAATACCGGCGGCGATGTCCCTTACGATCCAACCGCGTACCAGCAGGGGCAGACCGTTACGGTTGCCGGCAATACGGGCCGCATCGTAAAAGACGGGTATTCCTTTACGGGCTGGAACACCCAGGCTGACGGCGGCGGGGCCACCTATACGCAGGGACAGACCTTCACTATAGGCGCCCAAGATGTCACCCTGTATGCGATGTGGACCCTGAACCCGACTTACACTGTTACATACAACGGCAACGGCAACACTGGCGGCAGAGTGCCATCCGACCCGACCGCGTACCAGCAAGGTCAGACTGTTACCGTACAGGGCAATACTGGCAACCTGGTAAATAGCGGCTACATATTTGCGGGTTGGAACACCCAGGCTGACGGCAGCGGGGCCACCTATACGCAGGGACAGACCTTCACTATGGGCCTGGGAAACGTCACCCTCTATGCCAAGTGGGCAACCTCCTTATCTGAATACGCTTACGTGGCGAACCTTGGCGACGGCACCGTATCTCAGTACACGATAATTACAGGTGGTGCGCTGGCGCCGATGACTCCTGCAACAATCAATACCGGGTATTCGGCCGCGTCTCAGCCGTGGTCTGTTGCGGTTGATCCCTCAGGCAGATTTGTGTACGTGGCAAACGAGAGCTACGGCACGGTGTCGCAGTACACGATAGGCGCAGACGGGACGCTCACGCCGATGTCCCCGGCGTCGGTTGCCGCCGGAAATGGGCCTGAATATGTAACAGTTGATCCATCTGGCAGGTACGTCTATGTGGCGAACACGGGCGATACCACCTTATCGCAGTACACCATCGGGCCTGGCGGGGCGCTTACACCGATGTCCCAGGCAACAGTCCATTCTGTGAATGAGCCTACGGGCATTGCGATCGACCCTTCGGGAAAATACTGCTATGTCGCTAACGAAGGGGACAGCACCATAGCGCAATACACGATAGGTCCGGACGGGTCGCTAACGGCCATGTCGCCGTGGTGGGTCCGTCCAACGCAAAATGGTACGATCCTGGTGGACGGGACCCAGTCCGTTGCGGTTGACCCGTCGGACAGGTATGTCTACGCCGCCAATATGGGCAATAACACTGTATCGCAGTTTGTGATAAGCTCCGGCGGGACGCTCGCGGCCATGTCCCCCGTAACGGTCGCGGCAGGGCTGGAGCCATGGTCCATTGTCGTCGATCCATCGGGCAAATATGTCTATGTGGTAAACAAGGGAGATAATACCGTGTCGCAGTATACGATAGGCTCTGGCGGAGCGCTCACCCCGATTAGCCCGGACTCTGTGCCCGCCGGATTGGGGCCCATGTCTATCACGGTGGACCCTTCGGACAGGTTCGTTTATGTGACGAACGAGGGAGATAAAACCGTATCGCAGTACAGTATAGGGGCGGGCGGAGCACTTACGCCGGTGAACCCGAAGAGGGTGCCGGCCGGGTCGCGTCCATGG
>JAKAMR010000049.1 GCA_021812785.1 Nitrospirota bacterium | reverse complement strand
GACAAGGCCCATACCGATATAACCGGCATATCCAGGTTTGGCATCGTGGAGATGACAAGGGAGAGGATGCGGACGGCCTACTTCGAGTCCACATACAAAAAATGCCCGACGTGCGACGGGGAGGGCGTCCTGAAGACCGATGAGGTGCTGGCGCTTACCGCGTACAGGGACATCCATATGCAGGCCTCAAGGGGCGGGCTTCAGTCCATCGATTGCCGTCTTCCCGTGAACTGCGCCAACTACCTTTTGAACGTGAAGAGGGACGGCATCGTAAAGATGGAGAAGGATTTTAAGGTTAAGATAAGCATAACCGGAGAGCCCTCGATCCTGCCTGGCCAGTATGAGATTTCTGCCGCGAAGGCCAAGGCGCCGGAGGCCGAAAAACCGGCAAAAGCAGAAGAAAAAGAGCAGGAAAAACCCGAGGAAAAGCCCGCCATAGAGAGTTAACAAATCCGGCTTCTGTCAGTTACGGGCGGCCGGCCCTATTTTGGATCGGGTCCCAATATCACCTGCACGAAATCCTGCGGCCGCACCCATTTCATAAAGGCTGATTGTATCTGTTTCCCGGTCATAAGCATAAAGAGCCCCGCCGCGCGCTGAGGCTCGTCCAGGGGCAGCCCGAGGACCGCGAGGTCAAGGAGGTTTCTGCCGATGCTGGCCATGTTTGACTCCTCTATCTGTTGTCTGCGCAAGGTGAGGGCCTTTGCCTGACGCAGCTCCACGGCGCTTACCGGAGCCTCGCGCATCCTTTGGAGGTCCCGTTTTATTATCGCGCTGGCCCTGTAAACATTTTTAGGGTCGCATCCGTATACCACCCGGAAGGCCGAGCGCGTGTTGTCCGCATCGATTGCCGTTTGCACCGCGTAAACGAGCCCGGTCTCCTCCCTCAGGTCCCTGTACAGAGGGCTGGCATAAAACCCTCCGGCCAGGAGCTGGCTGCCCAGGTAGAGGGCATAGAAGTCCGGGTCCTTCCGGTTGATGCCCATGGTCTCCGCCATCGTCACATGGTCCTGCAAGCGGCTGCCGTCTGGAACGACCGCCAGGGAAGCCTTGTTCAGGGGGACAGGGGGCAGGTCCGTCGCGGGCTTTGGGCCCCGCGCTTTCCACCCTCCAAAGTATTTTGCAATAACGGACTTTGCCTTTCCGGGGGAGATGCCGCCGATGACGACGATAGTGGTCATGTCCGGGCGGAAGGTATTTTTATAATACGTTTTGACGTCAGAGAGGCTGACGGAGGCCGCCGTTGCCGCCGTGGCCTGCCTTAAGCCCGGGTCTCCCCTGGGGTAGAGCCTGGTGTAAAGGGCCCGGCTTGAAAGATAGGAAGGGTTTTTAAGCAGGCCTGAGATGTTTGCCACCGCCTGTTTTTTCACCGTCCTGAAAGGGCCTTCGGTGAGCGATGGCTCAAGCAGGTTCTCGGCGAGCAGCTTTACGCCCTGGGAGAAATATCCGTCCAGGACGCTTAGCGAGAAATTGGTGCCCGCCGATTCGCCGGCGGCTATTTTGTCCAGAGCCCTCTGGAGCCCCAGCCGGTCAAGCCTGCCAGCCCCGTACGGGAACATGCCCTCAAGTATCCTGTCCACGCCTTCCTGGCCTTTGGGTACGCTCAACCCCGGACTGTTCTTTATCCGGCCGTAGACGCTTACAGTATTGCTTACCGGTTCCGGCTGCACAATGAGGCGCAGCCCGTTAGGGAAGGTGGTCACGACCGGGTGAACGGTGGAGACCGGGAGCTTTGGGAGGTCAAATATTTTTTTTGCCCAGTAGGGCAGGGGCACCGGCTTTGTCTGCTTTGAAATGAAAGACTCCCCGCCGCTTGGAGCGCCCGGACCCGGTGTCACTTTTCCTGACCGGGAAGGGGTCAATATGGCGGTGATCGCGGTACTGTTTACAAGATATTTTCTTGCGACCCGGTCAACGTCCTGCGCAGTGACCTTTTTAATGGCTTCTATGTCGTCATCCGGGCTTTTCCTGCCTTCCCAGGCAAGCGCCTGGGACCAGATGGAGGCAAGCCCGCTTATGGAATTTTTCCCGAACTGGGCCTCCGCGATCTCCCGTCTTTTGGACGCCTCTACGAGGTCCTCAGGGAAGCCTTTTTTCAGATAACCGGCTATGACCGCCTTCATCTGCGCAAGCAGCGCCTCACCGTTTGCGCCTCTGGGGAACGAGGCGGCGGCGATCCCGATGGATGCCCTGGGCAGCATTTCCATCTCAAAGTCAGCGGAGAGCGCCTTGCCTTGCGGGACCAGGGCGTAGAGGTCTGCCCTTTTGCTGTCCAGTACGTCGGACAGTATAACCCCGGCGGCAAAGTCCCGGCTGTCCGAGCCAGGGAGGCGGAAGGAGGCATATACTGTGCCATTGGGATGGTCGGAGGCGATGAGCATCGTTTTTTCCGGCTTGAGAGGCCGCAGCCGCACCTCAGGCCTTTTTGGCACCGTGCGCCTGGCAATGTGCCCGAATATGGTTTTGACCATCCTCAGGGTCTTTGCCGGGTCCACGTCCCCCACGATCACGAGTATGGCGTTGTTAGGCGCGTACCATCTTTCATGGAATCTTCTTATCATCGAGGCTGTAAGCCGGTTGAACGATTTGAACGAGCCGAGCGCGTCATGACGGTATGGCGTGCCACGAAACATCTTTGAAAGCATTCTTGTGTAGAAGACATACCCGGGGTCTGAAAAATCCCTGGCCACCTCCTGCTCTATCGCGCCCCGCTCTTTTGCCCAGAGAGCGGAAGTGGCCGTTATCCCCTGCATGCGGAGGGCCTCTATCCGAAGCGGTATCTCGATGTCCGAGGCGGGCAGGGTGAAAAAATACTGGGTCACCGTCTGCCCGGTGTCCGCATTGAAATAGCCGCCCATGGCGCTTATCAGTGTGGAAAGCTGGTTTTCGGAAAGGCCGGGGCTGCCGCGGAACATCATATGCTCATGGGCATGCGCCATTCCCCGGAAGCCTGGCAGGTCCTCGTCCGCCCCGACAAGGTAATTTATTTCAGTGGTCACGACCGGTGCAAGAGTGTCACGCACTATCACCACGCGCAGTCCGTTTTTCAGGGTGGCCTTAAGGACGTTTTTTTCCTGCGCCCTGGCGCTGCCGGCCCATATGGCAAGGAGGGCAAAAACAAAAAAAACGATCGCCAGGGCCGGAAGACCGGTCAGACGAAAATTAAGGCGGTGTTTCCTGTCTTCTGTATGAGCCATTCCAGCTTTTGAGTTTCAGGCATCGGGGGAAGATTGTCAAGTCTTGCTGCCCATTTTTTAATAGCATTGTTAAAAAAAGCCGAATCATATATCATTAATTGCCGGGCAGAGAGTCCGGTTCCGGGTTCGGGCGGACATGGAATTTTTTTAAAAAACCGTTCCGGTTTTTAATCAACAGGAGGGGGTATCAAATGAAAGCAGCAACAAGGTATGTTCTGGTCCTGGCGGCCCTTGCGCTTTTTGCGCAGGGTGCGCTGGCCGCTCCAAAGTCAAAGACTCTATCGCTTGAAAGGCAGATGGGGGTGCCGGTCTATCCAGGGGCCGTTTACCTCAAGCACCTTGCGGGTATGCAGACGCCGGGGAAAAGGACCTATTATTTTGAGTCCAGCGCGGACCCTCGCATGGTGGCGAACTTCTATATTAAAAGGCTGCATAAAAGGCCGGGCATGTTCAGGGGGCAGAACGCGCTGATATTCCCCCTTTCCGGCAAGCCCCCGGTCATCAACGAGTATGTAAGTGTCGGGCCCAACGTCTACGGAGGCAAGGCAAAGACAATAATAACCGTCGTGCGGACTGCCCGCAGGGCAAGGCCAATGAGAAAAAAGGCCGTAACCAGGCGCAAATAGACCGCAATTTATCGAAAAAGGCCGGCTTAAGCCGGCCTTTTTCTTTGTATTGACACACGCTGCCCGCCGGAATAAATTCTAAGCAAGATGAAATCCTGTATAAATCGGTCTGCAAGAGCGCAAAAAATCTCCAGAGTGTGCGCCTCAGGAGGTGCATCCATTGAAAAGGCTCCTTAAAATAACCGGTCTGGTCCTTGCGGTCCTGGTTGTCCTGATCGCTGGATTTTCCTTTTTCATAAACACTTATTTCACAAGCGGGCGGCTGAAGGCGCTTATAGTGCCTAAAATAGAGCAGACGACAGGCAGAAAGGCGGCCATTGGGAGCATAAGCGTGTCCCTTTTCAAGGGAGGCGTTGTCCTATCCGATATGGCCCTGGCCAGGCGTTCAGGGAAGGGCGACTTCCTGAGCGCAAAAGAGCTTGTGCTCAAGTTCAGGTTGCTGCCACTGCTGAAAAAGCAGCTCGTCATCAACAGCCTTTCCATAAATTCTCCTTACATACTCATCGAGCGGGCAAAAGACGGGACTTTCAATTTCAGCGACCTCAAAAAGAGGTTCGAAGCGGGCAGGGGTAAAAAGAGCGGCCCCCAAAAGAAAGCCTTTAATGTGGCCATACAGGAGGTAAGCATAAAAAACGCGAAGGCCTTGTTCATAGATGATATGGGTAAGCTTCCCCGGGCGCAGGCGGACGCCGATATGGACTTCAGGCTGAGGACGCCACCCCCTCCGCCTCCGGGCAAGACACAGACCGCCATGCCGGTTATTTCCGGAGACATAGACTTGAAGAGCCTGAGGATGGCGCTTAAGAACATACATTCAGAAATTTCAGGCAGGATAAAGATAGCCAGGCAGATAAGCCTGGCGCTTCTGGCCGTCATAGGAAAAGACAGGATAAATATCAAAGGCACCGCCGTCAATTACCAGACGGCGCCCGCCATCAACCTTGATATCTCCTCCCAAAGGCTTGACCTTGGCAGGCTCATTGCGCTGATGCCGCCAGGCGGGAAAAGGAAAAAAACGGCGGGAAGACCGCCAAAAGCCGGTGCGCGGCCGCCGGCAAAAGGTGCCGCTTCGAACCTGAACGCCAAAGGCAGCATCAGCATTGCGGAGGCCTTTTATAAAAGCTACACACTCAGGGACCTGAATGCGGACTGGGGATACTCCAGGGGCGCTTTTTCAGTAAACCCGTTTAAGACCTCCATCAGCGGAGGAGATAAGATCATTGTCCAGGGGAACCTGCAAGGAAGCGCGCGGTTTGGAAAACTGGGACAGAAAAACACGCTTTCCGGAAAGGGCCGGGCCCGGTTTTCAAAAATAATGGTGAAGGAGTCCCCGATAGCAGGGCAAATAGCCATCCTGCTTGGCATGCCGGAGCTGAGCAACCCTCCGTTCACCGACTCCCTCATGGATTACGGAATAAAAGATGGCAACACGTCCATAGACGGCTATTTCAATTCAGCCGATGTTCAGTTCAACCCGGTAAAGGGGACCATAGGCCTGAACAAGGCGCTCGACATATCGGTTGACCTTGACCTGTCCCCGGCCGTCTCACCGAGGGTCGGAATAAGGAACCTGCGTTTTTTAAAGAACAAAATGGGATGGACCGTTGTGCCGCTCAGGATAACCGGCACCACGCAAAAACCGCATGTCAGCATAAGCAGGGTCGCAGCCAGAAAGGCGATAGAGAAGGGCCTGGGCGAGGAGATCCGGAAAGGGCTGCAGAGACTTTTCAAGTGATGGGCAAGGAAGTCTGGTCCGGCCCGGATCCGCCGGCCAGCACGAGGTCTTTTACCGTCGTGCCTGCGAGGTTTTGGGAAACCGATCTTTCCGCCCTGCCCACGATCTCTTCCACGGCGCTGAACGGGACCTGCGACAGGAGCCGGAGAAAATCGGGCATGGGCTGAGCTGAATCGGACCTTGCCGTTTCTATGACCTCACCCAGTTTAATGGTCTCGACGGCGCGCGAGGGCAGATATCCTCCGCTCACAGACATTTCCACCAGCCCCTTTTTTTCAAGCGTGAGGAGGATCTCCCTGATAGCGGTCTCCGGCAGGTTCAGGCGCCCAGCCAGCCCGCTTTCCGTCCAGTGGGGCCTTTTAAACAGGTGGCTTTCTCCGATAAGGAACATTATCGTCAGCGCAAGCCTTTCCTTGAGGCGCCCGCTTAACTGCAGGTGGTCTTCCCAGATGGGATAGTTGGGGTTTTGAAAATAGAATGAACCGGCGGCCCCTATAAGGAATATCTCCCAGTTCAGGTCTATCCAGGCCACAAAGAGGATCGCTATTGCGAAGCTGGAGTATATTGCGGGATAGCTTGTTGAGGCAACCGTGAAATGGGCGAAGGTCCATTCCAGCGTCTGCCAGAGTATGCCGGCGATGATGCCTCCAGCCAGTCCTGCGCTGAACTTCACGTTGACCGCAGGCAGGAATGTGTAGATGAATATGAAAGCGGCGGATGCGAAGAAATAAGGCAGAAGCTTTCCTGCCACGTACAGGGGCCATCCGAATATCTTCAGGGAAAGCACTTTGTGGGCAACCGAACTGGCCATGAGCGAGGATGTTAAACCTGTGGCGGCAAAGACCAGCACCGGGCCCACAAGCAGCACGCTCAGGTAATCGCTGAACATCCTGGAAAACCCCCTGGAGCTCGTGGTTTTCCAGATATAGTTGAGCGCGTTTTCAACCTTCTGCACCGTGGAGATGACCGAATATATGAGCAGGATGATGCCAAGAGAGCTTAAAACGCCTGTGTTCAAATGGCTGATGTAGGTGATTATCCTGTCCGTGATGAGCTCTCCCGCGGCTCCGAAGGGCGCAAGAAAACCAAGCAGGAAGGGCCTGATCTTGTTGGGGGCGCCCAGCGCCTTAAGCACGGAGAAGCTTATGGCAAGCAGAGGGACAAGGCTCATCAGGGTCGTATAGGAAAGGCTCGCGGCCCGGATAGATATCTCGTTGTTCTGAAACCCCATAAGCACAAGGACGGTCACCTTCAGTATGCGATATGCAAAGGCCTTGGGCCATGGCATGTTTTTTGTGTCTTTGGCCAAGATGTTCTTGCATGCGGTGAGATATCTTTCGGTTATGCTGGCCATCTTCCGTTTTTTTGAGGTTCGAAAAAAGAGGTTTTTTTGGGTTTTTCCGCTTCTTGTTTCTTGGATTGACGGCACTCTTCTTATAAGAAGTGTATCACTTTTCTTTTTTCCTGAGCGGCCAAAGAATGGGCAAGCCCGGATTTGATAAAGGGAGCTTTGAGAGGCTGTTGGCGGATTTGAATTTTGGCTTTTTTCTTTTTTAAACTTTGATGGAGCTCAGCCAGGACCTGTTTTCCATGTGCCAGCGGACAGTTTTTTCCATCCCATCTTCCAGGGAGGTCACGGGTTTCCAGCCCAGGAGCTTTTCTGCCTTCTCTATGCCGGCCCAGGTGGCCTGCATGTCCGCCTTGTGGAAAGGGCTGAACTCCCTTGTGCTTTTTTTACCCAGGTATTTTTCGATAAGCTCGATCATGTAGCTAAGCTTCATGGGCGTGTTGTTGCCAAGGTTTATTATCTCGTAGCCGGTTCCGGCCTCCATGGCCGCCACGGTGCCCCGCGCAATGTCGTCCACGTAGGTAAAATCCCTGCTTTGCGAGCCGTCCCCGAATATCCGGAGAGGCTTTTCTTCGTCAGTCCATTTTATGAAACGGAAGGGGCTCATGTCCGGCCTTCCGGCGGGGCCGTAAACGGTGAAATACCTCAAAACGGTGACGTCCAGCGAATACAGGTAGTGGTAAGTGTATGACATCGCCTCAGCTGCCTTTTTTGTGGCGGCATATGGAGAGATTGGCGTGTTTACGGGGAGGTCTTCCACAAAAGGCATCTTCTGGCCCGCATAAAGAGAAGAAGTGGAGGCAAGGACGAATTTCTTCAGGCCGTTTTTCCTGCCAGCCTCAAGCAGGTTCAGGGTGCCCATGGCGTTGGTGCTCATGTAGACGTAAGGGTCTTCCAGGCTGTACCTTACGCCTGCGCGGGCGGCAAGGTTTATGACAGCATCGAAACGCCCTTTTTCAAAGAGGCGCCCGAGCGCCTCCCTTTCCTCTATGTCCAGGCGATGGAACGTGAAACCAGGCAGGCCCTCCAGATCGCGGAGCCTGTATTCCTTGAGCCTCACGTCATAGTAGTCATTCATGTTGTCAACGCCTGTCACCTGGTAGCCCCTGGCGGAAAGCTCCACGGCGGTCCTCCAGCCTATGAACCCGCATGCTCCCGTAACCAGAACCGACCCGATCTCCAAAATTGTGCGCTCCTTCAAATTATTTTTTTGTTTTTTTGAAATTCAAGACAGTTGTTGATTATATCACTGTCTTTGGCTGCCGTGCACCGGCTGACCGGGCCCCGCGTCCGAATGCCGTTAAAAAGCGCGCTTGCGGGATGCCGGTAAAACCGTATAAAATGTTACGAACACATAGTCGAAAGAGCGGGGGGAGATCTTATTTTGCCAAGGACTGCGGCGGTCATTATAATCGGAAACGAGATACTTTCCGGGAAGGTCAGAGACGAAAACTCCCATTTCCTGGCCTCCGAGCTCAGGCAGCTTGGGGTGAAGCTCTCGCTCGTCATGGTGATACAGGACGATGTGGATGAGATAGCCAGCACGGTTGCTTCCTGCGCAAAACGGTACGATTACGTCTTCACCTCCGGGGGCATCGGCCCCACGCATGACGACGTCACAATGCAGGGCATAGCCAGGGCCTTCGGACGGAAGCTTGTCGTGGATGAAAAGCTCAAGGATATGATCGAAAAGCGCTGCGGGGTGCCCTCATCCGTGGTCATGAGGATGGCGGAGCTGCCCGAAGGCGGCGAGCTCATAGAGCTGAACGGCATAAATTTTCCGCCCATGCGGCTGGAGAACGTGTACGTATTTCCGGGTATCCCGGAGTTCCTGAGAAAAAAGTTCGCCGCGCTCAAGGAGCGCTTCAGGGACAAGCCCTATTTTACCAGCCGCGTTTACATTAACGGCGAGGAATGTCTGATAGCCGACACGCTCGATGCCGTTGCAAAGAGGTTCCCGGCGGTTGAGATAGGCTCGTACCCGAAGATCGGCGAGAGGGATTACAAGGTTCTGGTCACGTTTGAGAGCATGGAGGAAGAGGCCGTGAAACAGGCGGTGGATGAGCTTTTAAAGATGCTGCCCAGGGAGATCGTCCTCAGGACCCTCTAGGATGGCGTTTCAGAAATAACGTCATAAGTCTGTCATTTCCGGCCAGATTTATTATGATTGCGGATAAAAATTATGATTGCGGATAAAAACGGGCGGAATCTTCCTTAAAAGATTGATTGCCGGCGCGCTCCGCTTGCGGGGATGACAACAAATCAATGCTAAAAACTTTTGAAACACCACACTAACTAGTGCAGTACGTCTAACGCTTCTTTACATTTGGTTCAGGAATTTTTTGCCTTCATTCCCGCAGCGACGGGAATCCTTCCTCGCCTTTTACGGCAGGAAAGATTCCGCCCGTTTTAATTTGCAAACAGAATAAGTCAAGCCGGAATGACGACTCAAATGAATGCAGCATTGCGATTTTTCTGGGGGGCTACTCGAAGCATTGGCCTTTTCAGTCAAGGCCGTCCGACAGTCTTTTCAGATATTCCTCCCACTCCACCGGAACGAGCGCTTTCTTGGCGGAGTTGCACTCCTTGCAGGCGGCAACTATGTTCCCTTTGACCGACTTGCCCCCCCGCACCAGCGGCACGACATGCTCCATGGTGAGCTCGGAGGGCGGGAACTTCTTTCCGCAGAAATGGCACAGGCCTTCGCCCCTTTTCCTCTTCCACCATCCGGACTGCCTGAGCTCGCGCGCCTTCTGTCTTTCTCTCTTTATCTCTTCGGGTGTTGCCTGGGGCACAAAAAAATCCATGTTTTATTTTAACAGAGAACGCACCCAATGCAGGCGGGCATGGCCTTTGTTATGCCTGGGACTGATTTTCCAGCTTGGAGCAGAGGCCGGACAGATAAGGCAGGATGTCGATCTTGGGCAGGCTGGGCTTTCCGCCTGTGGTCGCGTATATGAGCTTCATCAGGCCAACGCGCACGGTCTTGCCGCCGGTCTCAAACGAAAGGATGACGCCTTTTTTGCGGTCCTCCGCGCTGTAGCACGCCCGGGCCTTTTTGGCAAACAGTTCCTGTGAGCTTTTGAGTATCTCATCCATGACCGGCTGTTTTGAGATGACTATGTAATCATGCGTGCCTATGGTGCCCACGAAGGACCCTTCATCCAGCCCCTGAGCGGTGGTCTTGAGGATGGCCGCAGACCATTCAATGAGGTCCGCGTGATGCGAGTAGCCATATTTGATGAGATAAGGATAAATGTTGGTGATCCTGACGTAAGCGATAGCATACCGGCCAAGCCTTGGATACGTCCTGTCCAGCTCGTGCAGTATCGCGCTCTTGCCGGGCAACCCGGTAAGGTAGTCCGGCCAGTTTACAGGATCGCTCTGTTTCCTGTGCAGTTCCCTGATGTATTTATTTACTTCGGGCAGCCCCATCCCTCTTAGGAAAACAAAATCCGTCCCGAAGTGTCAACTTGAAGTTATAATTTGAAGTTTTTGTTTTGCTTTTTGGTTCTTCCGGGAATCTTGTGGGCGTGCAAGCGGCAGGCCATGTACGGCAGTTTGCCTGGCATGCATTTTTGCATCGATATAAGGTGAGACGGGCCCCAGCTGAGCGAAGCCGTCCGCCCACACACGATCTGAATATACTATTTTTTTGTTTCAGGTGGCCAAAACAAAGAGGGCGGTTTTGATAAAACCGCCCTCTCTATCGCATTTTAAAAATTATCTTAAACCGTGGATTTTGAGAGGTCCGATCCTGTCTTGCCCTTTGCCGCGGCCTGCGCAGCGGCGAGTTTGGCTATCGGCACCCTGTAGGGCGAACAGCTCACGTAATTGAGCCCGATCCTGTGGCAAAACTCAACGGACTTGGGCTCGCCGCCGTGCTCTCCGCAGATGCCCATCTTCATGCCCTTTTTCGTCTTTCTTCCCTTTTCGACCGCAAGCTGCATGAGCTTGCCCACGCCCCCCTGGTCCAGGGTTATGAAAGGGTCGTCCTCAAGTATGCCTTTTTCAACATAGACTGGCAGGAACCTGCCGGCATCGTCCCTGGAGAGGCCGAAAGTGGTCTGTGTGAGGTCGTTGGTGCCGAAAGAGAAGAAGTCCGCCTGGGTGGCTATTTCGTCGGCGGTGATGGCGGCCCTTGCGACCTCTATCATCGTGCCTACCGAATATTCCACCTTTACCTTGCGCTCTTTCTGCACCTCATCTGCCACACGGACGGCCATTTCCCGCATGTTCTTGAGCTCGTTCACGTGCCCCACAAGCGGGATCATGATCTCCGGCGATACCTTCACCTTGTTTTTCTTCAGCTCACAGGCGGCCTCCATGATGGCCCTCACCTGCATCTCGTATATCTCCGGGTAGGTAATGCCAAGGCGGCACCCGCGGTGCCCAAGCATCGGGTTGAACTCGTGAAGCGCCTTGTTCCTGGCCTTGAGCTTTTCAAACGGAACGCCCATCTCGGACGAGAGCTCCCGAAGCTCGTCATCCGTGTGCGGAAGGAACTCGTGCAGCGGGGGGTCAAGAAGCCTCACCGTCACCGGCAGGCCCTTCATCTCCTTGAATATGCCGGTGAAATCGCCTTTCTGCATGGGCAGGAGCTTGGCCAGCGCCTTCTGCCTGCCTTCCTTGTCGTCCGCCAGGATCATTTCCCTGACAGCCTTTATCCTTTCAGGCTCGAAGAACATATGCTCCGTTCTGCAAAGGCCAATGCCCTCCGCGCCAAAACCCATGGCCGTGGCGGCATCCTTCGGAGTGTCCGCATTTGCCCATACGCCTATCTTCCTGGTCTCGTCCGCCCACTTCATTATGGTGGCAAAGTCCTTGGTGAGCTCAGGCTGAACGAGCGGGGCCTCTCCAAGCATTACCTCGCCGGTGGAGCCGTTAAGCGTGATGAAATCCCCTTCCTTTACCGTCGTGTTGTTTACGGTGAATATCTTTTTCTCCTCGTCTATATAGACGGAGCCCGCTCCGGCAACGCAGCACTTCCCCATGCCTCTTGCCACAACGGCGGCGTGGGAGGTCATTCCGCCCCTGGCGGTAAGTATCCCCTGCGCGGCATGCATGCCCCCAATGTCCTCGGGAGAGGTCTCGGGCCTCACGAGTATGACCTTTTCCCCGTTCTCAGCCCAGCTCTCGGCGTCCTCCGCGGTGAATACCACCTTGCCAACGGCCGCCCCCGGCGATGCGGGAAGCCCTTTCGTAAGGCTGTTTATCTTTGCCTTAGGGTCTATCATCGGGTGCAGGAGCTGATCGAGCTGCTGCGGGTCCAGCCTCAAGAGGGCGGTCTTCCTGTCTATCTGCTTCTCCTTCACCAGGTCAATGGCTATTTTCAGCGCAGCCTTCGCGGTCCTCTTGCCTACCCTGGTCTGGAGCATGTAAAGCTGGCCTTCCTGAACAGTGAACTCCAGGTCCAGCATGTCCCTGTAGTGCTTCTCCAGCTTCTTGTAAATGGTGTCCAGTGTCTTGTAGGCCTTTGGCAGCCTTCTCTTAAGCTCGTCTATGTGCATCGGCGTGCGAATGCCAGCAACCACGTCCTCACCCTGGGCGTTTATCAGGCACTCGGCAAAGAAGCGCTTCTCTCCGGTGGATGGGTCGCGGGTGAAGCCCACGCCCGTGCCGGAGTTGTCTCCCATGTTCCCAAAGACCATGGTCTGCACGTTGCAGGCCGTCCCGAGGTTGTCCGGTATGTCATTGAGCTTCCTGTATTTGACCGCCCTGTCTCCGAACCAGGAGCCAAAGACGGCGTTGATGGCCATTTCAAGCTGCTTGTTAGGGTCTTCCGGAAAGTCCGAACCGGTCTCTTTCCGGTAAATGGATTTGAAGGTCCCGACCAGCTCTTTCAGGTCCTCCGCGGTAAGCCCGGTGTCTTCCTTATGGCCCCTTGCCTTTTTCATGGCATCAAGGGCGTCCTCGAACTTCTTTTTGCTTATGCCCATGACGATTGAGCCGAACATGCCTATGAACCGCCTGTATGCGTCATAAGCGAAGCGCTCGTTGCCGGTCTTCCTTATCATGCCCTGGAGCGTCTGCTGGTTGAGGCCCAGGTTAAGGACGGTGTCCATCATGCCAGGCATTGAGAATTTCGCGCCGGAGCGGACTGAGACAAGAAGGGGATTGGAGGCGTCCCCGAACTTCATCCCCATCGCCTTCTCCACTTTCTTCATGTTCTCAAGCACCTGCTCCCACATCCCCGCGGGATAGCGCTTTCCGTTATTGAAATAGGCGTTGCATGCCTCGGTCGTGATCGAAAAACCCGCCGGCACCGGCAGCCCAAGCCTGCTCATCTCGGCAAGCCCGGCGCCTTTGCCGCCCAGCAGGTCTTTCATGCCGCCCTTGCCGTCGGCCTTGCCCATGCCGAAGAAGTAGACCCACTTTTGCCCCCTCTGCCTGCCTCCGGCAACCCCTCCGGCAGCCTTCTTAGATGTTTTTGCTTTTGAGACCTGTTTAGTTTTAGCAGCTATTGCCATCTAGACTCCCTCCAGAGCTAAATTAATTTGTTTTTTTGCCGCAGGACTTCTAAGTCTACCGTATAAGGCCTTGGATTTCAATAGGATTATAGCTAGATGAAGGATTTTTATGGGCCTGCCGGCAGCCAATGCGCTTTCTCCAGCCAGGCAGACGCGCTTTGGCTGCCCGGAGATTTTAGCGTCAGCGGCGCCGGACCGGGCGGAAAACAGCGGAAATCGTATCGCCCGGAGCTAACAAAGATTGGACGGCATTTTATTTTCTAAGCTATTTTATCTTTGCGCCGGGCAGCACCACTTTTTCCGTGGTAAGGACGGACAGGACGCCCTCGGAGTCCGTTGCGGCAAGGACCATACCCCTTGATTCAAGCCCCATGAGCTTTGCAGGCTTAAGGTTGGCCACTATTACGACCGTTTTGCCTTCAAGCTCCTCCGGCTTGTACTGCTTCCCGATGCCCGCTATTACCTGCCTTGGGGCCCCTTCCGCCAGGTCCACCTCCAGCCGGAGCAGCTTGTTGGACCCCTTCACGGCCTCGGCCTTAAGAACCCTGCCGGCTTTGAGCTCCACCTTTGCGAACTCTTCTATGCTTATAAGGTCTTGTTCCCCTTTTTGCCCTGCTTGAGCTTCGGTCTGGGCGGCGGTTTGAACTTTTTCTTCCTGCATTTTAGGGGTCTCCTTCTGATTTATTTCGGGGTTTCCGCTAACTTTCGTTTTCGATAAAAGAGGTTCAGCTTTCATAATGATCCTGGGAAAAAGGGCGGGGCCTTTTTTCACTTTTGTGCCGGAGAGAGGATACTCCCCCCATTCGATCAATTTAGGCTTGCTCCGGAGTTCCGTTTCGATTTCCCCGTCAATTCCAAGCTGGTTCCATATCTCCTGGGCGGAGGAGGGCATTACCGGATAAATGTGGATGGCTATCAGCCTTAGCGACTCGGCCAGGCTGTAAAGGACGTCCGAAAGCGCGTCCTGGTCCGTTTCCTTCCATGGGGCAGAGTCCTCCACGAGTTTATTTGCAAGCCTGACTGCCATTTCCCAGAAATGGTTAAGCGCCGCATAAAAATTCATCTCACCCAGGAGCTTTTCAAATACCCGGTCCTTTTCCAGGGCCAGGAAGCTGTCCCGCACATCCCCCTCAAGGACCTTCTGATGGGATGTCCCGTGAGCGTCCTTGGACACGCCGCGCCTGAATTTTTCCGCAAGCGGCCCGGGTATGAGGCCATCCCTGTATTTTTCGATCATCGTAAGCGTTCTGCTTAAAAGGTTTCCAAGGTCGTTCGCAAGGTCCGTGTTTATCCTGTGGAAGAGCGCATGTTCCGAATAATCCCCGTCATGGCCAAAAGGTATCTCCCTCATAAGGAAATATCTGAAAGCGTCCACGGCATGCCCGCGTTTTATTCCATATTCCGTTTCCAGCTTCCGGCAGACCTCCGCGGGGTCCACCACGTTTCCCACGGATTTTGACATCTTCTTTCCCTCGATCGTCCACCATCCATGGGCGAATATCGTGCGGGGCAGAGGCAGCCCCAGTGCCATGAGCATCGTGGACCAGTAGACGGCGTGGGTTGTAAGGATGTCCTTGCCGATAAGGTGCGCGTCCGCGGGCCACCAGTTTTTTTCACCTGATGGGGCCAGATATTGGGGGGCCGAATAATAATTGACCAGGGCATCGAACCATACATAGGTCACGAACTCCTCGTCAAAAGGAAGCGGTATGCCCCAGGCGAGCCTCTTTTTAGGCCTCGAAATGCAGAGGTCTTGAAGGGGCTGGCTCCTGAGGAAGCCCAGGACCTCGTTCTTCCTTGTTTCAGGCTGTATATATGAGGGAGTTTTTTCTATGTATTCAATAAGCCGCTCCTGGTAGCGGGACATAAGAAAGAAAAAATTCTGTTCCTCTATTTTCTCCACGTCCCTGCCGCAGTCCGGGCACTTGCCCTCTACAAGGTCCTTTTCGGTCCAGAACCTTTCATCCGGGGTGCAGTACCAGCCCTCGTAGGAGCGTTTCTCGATGAGCCTTGCTTCCCATAGCCTCTGCAGAAGCTCCCTGACAACTTCTTTATGCCCGGAGTCGGTGGTGCGGATGAAGGCGTCGTTTGAGATGTCAAGGGCCTTCCACAGCGTTTTGAAATTTTCCACCATCAGGTCTGCATGCTCCTTGGGGGAAAGCCCTTTGGTCTCGGCCGCCTTCTGGACCTTCTGCCCGTGCTCGTCCGTGCCGGTCAGGAAAAAGACTTCCCTGCCGCGCCCCCGGTGGTAACGGGCCAGGATGTCGGCGGCAACGGTCGTATACGCATGGCCTATGTGCGGGATATCGTTTACGTAATATATGGGTGTGGTCACGTAGAAACGTGATCTCTCGGAGCTCATCGGGACTTTTTCTGTTTTTGGCCCGGGAAAATTTTCATGGTCCGCATCAGGCTTCCGGGCTTCCTGAGGGTCCGGGGTTCTGCGGGGCATCCGGGCTGCCGGGGAAGCCGCCCTTATGGCCGCGCCTCCTCCACCTTTTTTTCTTTTTCTTTTTCTGGGCCTGGCCCTGGCTGTCGGCAGCAGGCGCATTCATAACGTTGGCGGCTGGAGCCGCGCCCTGAGGCCCGGGTTCCTCTTGTTTTGGCCTCTGGTGCGGCCTGCCATGCGGTTGAGGACGTGCAGGCCGGCCCTGTCTTTCTTGCTTCTCCCGGTCTTTTGACTCCAGGTTTGAAGTTTTGGCCTGGCCCGGCACACTTTCCTGGGGCTGGCCTCGCCTTTCCCTGCGCTCGAAATGCCTGTTTTTGTTTTTTCCCCCGCGGGATGCTTCCCTGTCTCTTCTTTCGCCGGAATGGGCCTCGCCCGGCGCATGGGCCATGAAAGAGCTTTTGTTTTTTTCAGGCGCCGTCATCTCACCCAGGGCGGCCTCCTCCATGACCTCTTTGTCGTCCGCTGTTTCCTCTTCCCTTTCTTCCTTTGAGCTCATGTTGCTGCCATATTCGTAGCTCAGGCAGCACATGAGCCTTCCGCATACGCCGGAGAGCTTGCCGGTGTTAAGGACAAGCTCCTGTTTTTTTGCCATCTTTATGGATATCGGGGCGAAATTCGAAAGAAAAGAGGCGCAGCAGAGCTGTCTGCCGCACAGGCCAAGCCCGCCTGTCATCTTGGCCTCATCCCTCACGCCCACCTGCCTCATCTCTATGCGCGTGCGGAATTTCTGCGCAAGGTCTTTTACCAGTTCGCGGAAATCTATCCTCTTTTCGGAGATGAAGTAAAAGATTATCCTTTTTCTGTCCAGCGTGGCCTCGGTGCGTATGAGCTTCATCTGCAGGCCGCGGGCCATCACCCTTTCGCGGCAGAAATCAAAGGCCTCTTTTTCTATCCCGGCGTTTGCCCGGCTTTCCCGGATGTCCTCCTCCGAGGCCATCCTGAGCACCTTCTTATATTCCTTGGCTTCCTTTTGCTCCCCTGTTTCGGGAGCCTGGGACTTGCGCACAACCTTGCCGATGGAAAGCCCGAGCTCCGACTCCACGACAACCATGTCCCCCGGCTTGAGCGTCATCTCCCCGGTATCGAAATCATACAGTTTGCCGCACTGTTTGAACCTTATGCAGACGATCTCGGACATCTCTGTTTTATCCAGGCCTTTTCTCCGGGTGCGGCAGCAGCCTTTTAAGCATTCCTGCCGTATAGTTCCATAAAATGGATTTGTTGGGGTTATACACCAGACCTTCCCTGATCTCCGTAACCCCTCGATAACAATCTATTATAACTTCTTCTTCCGCAGTTTTGAAAATGGTTTTCAGCTCTCCGGGGACTTCCGGGCCAAGCATCAGCAGGTCTTCCCGCCCCGTAGTCCTGAGCACCAGCAGGTCCCTTAGAAAAAGCTCGAGCCCGTCCATGAAATCCTCTATCTCCTCCTTGTCCGCCCAGACGGGATTTTTGCTGCCGCCCGGCTTCGAAAAAAGCATCTCGTGCAGGGCTTTCAGGAAATCCTGTCTTTTTTTCAGGATGTCCGCACCCTTGCCATTGCCAATGACCAGCCCCGGCCTGCCCATGGAAAGGCCGATCAGGGACTGGAGCGTTTTCCCCTTTTTGTCCGGCTCCTTTATCCTGTCTTCAAGCAATAAGGCCATGTCCCTGCCGCAGAGGGGTTTGAAGCCGATCGCCTGGCACCGGGACCTTATTGTGTCGGGAAGCCGCTCCGGGGCGGAGCTTACAAGTATTATGACGCTTCCTGCCGGCGGCTCTTCAAGGCACTTCAGGAACGCGTTTGCCGCCTCTATTTTCATGAGATGGGCTTCATCCACTATGGCCACTTTGAAGCTCCCTTCATATGCGGAAAGGGAGAGCGCCTCTTCGAGGCTTCTTATTTCGTCTATCCTGATGACGCCTTTTTCCGGCCTGACCTCCAGAACATCAGGATGCATGCCGCCTTCAATGCGCCTGCATGGAGTGCAGCTTCCGCAGGCGTCCCCGTCCCCTTCCGCTGCCGTGCAATTCAGGGCCTTGGCAAAGTTCAGCGCGGCAAGGCGTTTGCCTATGCCCGAAGGGCCATGAAAGAGATAAGCGGAGGCCGCTTTCCGCTTCAAAACGGCGCTTTTCAGTATCTTTATCGCGCTTTCCTGCCCTATGACATCCTTTAACGCCATCAACTTAGGA
Source organism: Nitrospirota bacterium (assembly GCA_021812785.1). The sequence continues at coordinate 2,615 of JAKAMR010000049.1, read as the reverse complement.
TACCATTTTTTACCCGGGTCTTTAGCCTGACCAATGTGCCCCGGCAGGTACGGCGGGCACGATGCGCATTTGACTTGTGGGGCCTGTGTGATAAGTTGGAATCAGGAGGTGATAAGATATGCCACATCATGCGGCGACGCACACAAGGGAAAAGAAGCATCAGCTCAAGCAGCTGGACTGCGGACCCGAATGCGGGTTCCTGATCAGAAGCCATGACGAAAAAGAGATAGTGGACGTGGCAAGGAAGCACGTGAAGCAGTTCCATGGCATGGACATGTCGGAGCAGGACATAAAGAAAGACATCGAAAACGTAAAGGAGTGAGGTCCAAAGACAAGGAGGGAGAAAAATTTTTCTCCCTCCTTGTCTTTATGCGCTTATCCGGTTAATTGCCATTCTTGTGCAATTTGTCATTCCGGCCGGATTTATTCCGGGTGCGAATAAAAACGGGCGGAATCGTGCTTTTGCATGGTAATGATTCCCGGCGCGCTTCGCTTGCGGGAATGACGTGCGTAAACCGGATAAGCATATATTTTTATTTTATTATTATCCCCGCGTATCCGACCACCTGGTCTTTATCGCCCGAGGCCGAGGCGCTGGTGTCGTAACTGACAAGCCGTCCTCCTTCTGCCCCCAGCATCTTTGCCGCGTACAGCATCAAGATGGCCGGGATGTACCCGCACATGGATATCCTGTTTTCGTTTATGGTCTCAAAGAGCCCCTCGGGGTCAAGCCCCAGGACCCTGTCTATGGCAAGCCTGTCTTTTTCCCTCGCGGTGGAATCAGGCACATAATGGCTCATGTCCGAGCTTACGACCATCAGGACGTCTTCTTTCTGGGAGCTTATGGCCCTTGCAAGCCCATGGCCCGCTTTTTCCAGATATTCGATGAGGCCGGGCATCATCGTCACCGGCACTATGGAGGCATCCGGCCTCAGGTGAGCGATGAAGGGCAGCTGCACCTCCAGGGAATGCTCATACTCATGGGCGGTCTCGTCCACGGTGAAAAAGGGCACCTCTTCAAGTATCCTCCCTGCCAGCTCCGCGTCCACGGGAAGAAGCCCGTTAGGCACTCTCCAGGCGCCCTCCGCCATCAAGGAGAACTGCGGACCGATGCCCGTGTGGTTTGGGCCAAGCAGGACTATCTTCCGGGGCATCTCCAGCCTGGAATACACGGAGCCCGCCACGCCTCCCGAATATATATAGCCAGCGTGAGGGCACAGGGCCGCTATGGCCTTCTCTTTTTTTTGGGAGGGTAGGAAGGAATCAAGCTGGGCGGAAAGCGCGCCAGGCGTGGAGGGATAAAACTGGCCGGCAACGGCGGCTGCTCTTGTTTTCATTTGAAAGCCCCCCTTCAGGCCATCAGATTAAATGAAACCAAATAAAATAAATTTCCTGCCTTATTATTCCATTTTTCATGCCTGATAAATTAATCAAATTAAAATTAAGGTTCTTCCGGGAATCCTGCAGGCGTGCAGGGAATTTTTTTATCATATTCGCTCGTTTGCCCTTCGGGCGCACCCGCTATTCCATTATATTTTACCCACCCTGTTTTCACGCGAGGGCCAGGACCCGCGTGGCCCTCTATGATGTGCGGGGGTCGGGTCCCCCCCACACAAAATTCCAAATTAAAAATCCCCCTCCGACTGATACGCATAGTCATCAGGGCTGAAGTCCATGAACCTTGTATATTTTGAAAGGAAGGCCAGCTTGACCCCGCCGGTGGGGCCGTTCCTCTGCTTGGCGATGTCCACGTTCACGACCTCGGTTTCGGGCCTCTCCTCGCCCTGGCCCTTTTTGTCCTTGTCGTCCCTGTAAAGAAACAGGATCACGTCCGCATCCTGCTCGATGGCGCCGGACTCCCTGAGGTCCGCCATGTTGGGTTTTCTCCGCTCCCTCTCCACCGCACGGTTGAGCTGGCTTAAGGCGATCACCGGCACGCCTATCTCCTTTGCGAGGGCCTTCAGGGAGCGCGAGATCTCCGATATCTCCTGGACGCGCTGCTCGTACCTGCCGTTTCCCCGCATGAGCTGAAGGTAATCAACCAGAATAAGGCTCAGGCCCCGCTCTCTTTTAAGCCTCCTTGCCTTCGCCCTCATCTCCAGGGCGGACATGCCGGAGGTCTCGTCTATATATATCGGGGCATCAAGGAGCTTACCGGCCGCGGCTGCCAGCTTCGGGAAATTGTTCTTCACGTATCCCCTGCGCACGGAGCCGGCATCCACCATGGCCTCGGCGCAAAGCATCCTCATAGTTATCTGGTTCAGGGACATTTCCAGGCTGAATATGGCGACCGGCTCCTTCTGCTGCACCCCCACATGCTGGGCAATGTTCAGGCCAAAGGCCGTCTTTCCGGCCGACGGGCGCCCGCCCACTATCACAAGGTCTCCCGGATGGAAACCGGCGGTGTACTCGTCCAGGTCCTTGAAGCCGGAGGGCATCCCTGTGACCGCCTCTTTTCTCTCGTAAAGCCCCTCTATCATCTTGAAGGCGTCCTTTATGGCGTCTTTCAGGGGGGCGAAATTCGTGCGTATCCGCTTGTCGGAGACCTCGAAGACCTTTTTTTCCGCCAGGTCCATCATGTCGTCCGCTTCAAGCTCGCCCTGGTATATCTTTTC
>JAKAMR010000048.1 GCA_021812785.1 Nitrospirota bacterium | reverse complement strand
GGCGGCAAGGCGGCCTTCGGCGACATCCTTGAGGGCGTGACCGTCAAGGAGGAGCTGGACGAAGTGACGGGACTTTCAAGGAAGGTCATCATCGAGTACCCGGGCAATCTGAGGCCCAGGATATCCATAAAGGACGAGCACGGAAAGACGCTCAAGGTCAAGGACACAAGCGCGCTGGCCAGGTACATCCTTCCCGCGGGCGCCCACATCCTGGTGGACAAGACCGACATCGTCTTCCCCGGCGACATCCTGGCCAAGATACCCAGGGAGACCATGAAGACCAAGGACATAACGGGCGGTCTGCCCAGGGTGGCTGAGCTCTTCGAGGCGAGGAAACCCAAGGAGCAGGCCATCGTGAGCGAGATAGACGGAATAGTGGAGTTCAGGGGGGCGCACAAGGGCATGCGCCAGGTCGTCGTGAGGGGCGGAACGGAATCCAGGGAGTATCTGATCCCCAGGGGCAAGCACGTAAGCGTGCACGAAGGGGACTGGGTGCGCGCCGGCGAGGCACTTATGGACGGCTCCGTCAACCCGCACAACATCCTGGACATCCTTGGCCCCAAGGAGCTGCAGCGCTACCTGGTGGACGAGGTTCAGAAGGTCTACAGGCTGCAGGGCGTCTCGATAAACGACAAGCACATCGAGGTCATCGTCCGGCAGATGATGCGCAAGATAAAGGTGGAAGACCCGGGCGACACCGAGTTCCTTACGGGCGACCAGGTCGACAGGATACCCTTCATAGAGGCCAACGAGCAGGCGAAGGCCAAGGGAGGCAGGCCGGCCCAGGGCAGGCCCATGCTCCTTGGCATAACGAAGGCGTCCCTGACGACCGAGAGCTTTGTGTCGGCTGCCTCGTTCCAGGAGACCACGAGGATCCTGACGGAAGCCGCCATCAGGGGGCAGGTGGACGAGCTGAGGGGCCTCAAGGAGAATGTCATAATGGGCAGGATGATACCCGCCGGAACAGGCATGCTCCGCTACAGGAACACCTTTGTGAAGCGGGAGCTGCCGCCAGCCCTGATGGAGGAGGCCCCTGCGGCTGAAAACGAGGAGCTCTCTACAGAGGCTTGATCCGGTTCATAGCCGATGCGATGCTTGGGCGGCTTGCAAAGTGGCTCAGGCTCATGGGGTATGACACCTATTACGAACGGGACATCACGGACGACGCCCTTCTGCTGGTGGCAAGAAGGGAAGGGCGCACGATCCTGACCCGGGACACAAGACTGACCGGAAGGAGGGCCGCCCGCGGGCAGGCCCTCCTTATTACTTCCAACGACCCATCTGAGCAGTTGAAACAGGTGGCGGACCATTTTTCTCTGGCCGCGCTGGACACCCCCAGATGCTCCCTCTGTAACGGCCCTCTCCTCCGCATGCCGGACAAGCGGCTGCTTAAGGACCTTGTGCCCGAGTACGTGTTTCTGCACCAGGGCAGGAAGGGGTTTTTCAGGTGCTCCGGATGCGGCCACCTCTACTGGGAAGGCTCGCACGCCGGAGGGATCAGGTCCAGGACAAAAAAGGCGGCGATGGAAACAAAAGACAGCAAAAAAAAGCCGGATGCAGCGGAAGAAGGATGCGGAGAAAGCTAGAGATGCCTTACAGGCGGCAGATATTCTATAGCCTCGTCCTCGTCCTTCTGGTCATAGCCACAGGCACGGCCGGCTACATGCTGATAGAGAGATGGGGCCTTCTGGACGCGCTCTACATGACCGTTATCACGATAACCACGGTAGGCTACAGGGAGGTGCATCCGCTTAGCCGCTACGGCATGGTGTTTACGATATTCCTCATATTGTTCAGCCTGGGGATAGTTTTCTATATACTAAACACCGGGGCCAGGGCGATCATAGAAGGGGAGTTTGCCCAGCTCCTTGGGAGGAGAAAGTTGGAGAAGAGGATAAAAAAACTGAAAGACCATTACATCATCTGCGGCTACGGCCGGATGGGTAAGATAATATCCAGGGAATTTCAGGCAAACGGCTCCGAGTTCGTAGTCATAGAAAAAGAGCCGCTGCCGCCCGGCGCGGAGGAGGCAGGCCTGCTGATAGTGCAGGGGGACGCCACCAGGGACGAGGTGCTGAAGGAGGCCGGCATAGAGACCGCCGCGGGCCTGGTGAGCGTTCTGCCCACCGATGCGGAGAACCTTTACGTGGTCCTGACGGCAAAGGGGCTCAACCCCACGCTCAACGTGGTGGCGAGGGCCGGGGACGAGGGCTCCGAGCAGAAGCTGCTTCGGGCCGGAGCCGACAGGGTGGTCTCGCCCTATTTCATAGGGGGCCTGAGGATCGCCCATACCATACTGAAACCGGCTGTCATGGACTTTATCGAGTTTGCGACAAAGTCCGGGAACCTGGAGCTGCAGATGGAGGAGATATATATCAGCGAGGGCTCGCCGCTTGCCGGGCAGAGCCTGGACCAGTGCGGGCTCGGCCGTGACCTTGGGATAATCGTGGTGGGCATGAAGGAAGCCCAGGAGGAGATGAAATTCAACCCCACGTCCCGCTCGGTCCTCAAGGCGGGCAATGTGCTTATTGCGCTTGGCGAGGCCTCGAACCTGAAGAAGCTGGAAAAACTGGCCAAAGGCTCCTGAGTTCAGCAGAGCAAAACGAAACCTGCGGCAGCCTCCCCCTGGGCGGCCTGCAAATCTTGGAAATCCGGTTTTCAAAAAATATATAATAACTTAATACCGCGGGATGACAGCCATGGACACATTTCTTGAATTCGTCGTATTTGTCCTTGAAGACCAGAGATATGCTCTCCCGCTCACAAGTGTGGAGAAGGTGATCCGTTCTGTCGAGATTATCCCCCTGCCAAAGGCCCCCGACATAGTCTCTGGCATGATCAACGCGGAGGGCAGGCTGCTGCCTGTCTTCAACCTGCGCAAGAGGTTCCGGCTGCCTGAAAAAGAGATCGGCCCGGAGGACCACATGATAGTGGCCAGGGCCTCCAGCCGGACGGTCTCATTCTGGGCCGACCAGGTGGAAGGCGTCATTGAATGGCCGGCTGGAAGGATAGTGCCGCCGGGCGGCATCCATCCGGAGGTAGGATACGTGGAAGGCGTGATCAAGCTTGAAAACGGGATCGTCTTCATCCACAACCTAGACCGCTTTCTATCCCTGGAGGAGAAAACGGAGCTCGACACTGCGCTCAGGGACGCGCGAAGGAAATGATCATGGCGGCCTCCGGGGAGCTGATAACGCTTTTCAGCAAGTACATAGAAGACTGTCTTGGTCTTCATTTCCCAAAGGAGCGGGCGGAAGACCTCGAACGCGCGGTGCGAGGGGCTGCGGCAGGCCTGGGCTTCAAAGACGCGGAATCATGCATGCGCTCCTTTCTGCTTGCTCCGGCCTCCAGGGAGCAGGTCGAGGCGCTTGCCGGCTATCTTACCGTTGGCGAGACCTATTTTTTCCGGGAGGAAAAGACGTTTGACGCCCTGAGAGAGCTGATACTGCCCGGGCTGATACGCCTGCGGCGGAAGACGGGACGGCATCTGAGGATATGGTCCGCGGGCTGCGCCACCGGAGAAGAGCCGTATTCGATCGCCATTTTGCTGCACAGCCTTCTTCCCGATTTCAAAGAGTGGAACATAAACATACTGGCAACGGACATAAACCCGCATTTTCTTAAAAAAGCGGCCGGTGGCATATATGGGGAATGGTCTTTCAGGAACGCCTCCTCATTCAGGGACCGCTATTTCCGCAAAGTGGAAAAGGACAGGTACGGGCTGCTGCCGGCCATAAAAAAGCAGGTGACATTCCGGTATCATAACCTGGCCGGCGACGCCTTCCCTTCCCTTTCAAACGGCACGAACGCCATGGACGTCATCTTCTGCAGGAACGTGCTCATGTACTTCTCCCGGAAGGTGCAGAAAGAAGTGGTGCGGAAACTGTACAGCAGCCTTGCTGAAAACGGATGGCTGGCGGTAAGCCCCGTTGAGATGTCCTCCAGGCTCTTTTCGCCCTTCACACGGGTCGACTTTCCTGGCGCGTCCATGTACAAAAAAGAAAAAGGAAAAAACTTTCCGGATAAAAAAGAGGAAAACGGCGGTCTGTCCGCATTCGATCCGGCCTCGGCGCTTCCAGCGGACCAGCCCCCGGAAGAAGACCTTAAACACACCTTCGGGCCGGGCCAGGCGGGCGCAGCGCCGCAGCACGAGGGCGCTACTGTTTTTCCCGCGGAGGGGCAGAAAAAGGGGACCGGGGCACAAAGGGGGCCGTCTCTTTCTTATCGGGACGCACTGGATATGTACCGGGAGGACAGGTATGAGGAAGCCGCCGGTATGGCGGTCCGCCTTTTAAGAGCCGGCGGAGAGGGCGAAGAAAACAAAGTAGGCAAAAAAAAGGCCCTTGCTCTCCTTTCCCGTATTTACGCCAACCAGGGCAGACTGGAGGACGCGCTCCGGATGTGCGAGGAGACCATCTCTTTAGACAAGCTGGACCCGGCCCCGTATTATCTGCTAGCGGTCATACGGCAGGAGATGGGGGAGCTTGCGGAAGCATCCGCCGCTCTTAAAAAGGCGGTTTACCTTGACCCCGGGTTCGTGCTTGCCTACTTCGTTCTGGGGGACATTGCGCGCAGACAGGGGTATTTTGCCGAGTCCAAGAAATATTTCGATAACGCGCTTTCTGCCATGGGCCGGTACGGACGTGACGACCTTGTGCCTGAGTCCGATGGCCTTACTGCTGGCAGACTCATCGAGATAATCAGTAATAACATAAGGGAGATGGCTGAGGCATGAGCGGAGACATACAGGAAACGGGCGCGGGCCATACGGGAGAAAAAAAGGACCGCCTGCCCGCCGGCATCGACTGGGAGGAGGTCCACAGACGGCTTGAGGAAACCCGGTTGAAGTTGGGCAGACGGCCGGATGAAGTGGAAAAGAAGGACATTTTAAGGAGGCGCGCCCGGGCCCTGGCAAAAGAGGAGTTCCCGGAGCCCGGAGAACGCAAGGATGTGCTTGAGTTCTTCCTGGCCCACGAACGTTATGGCATAGAGTCCTCATATGTGCGGGAGGTATGGCCGCTTAAGGAACTGGCGGAAGTCCCCTGCACTCCGTCTTTTGTCCTTGGGGTGATAAATGTGCGCGGGCAGATAATATCCGTGCTGGACCTGAAGGTGTTTCTGGACCTGCCGCAGAGAGGGCTTGGAGACCTCAACAAGGTCATCATCCTTGAATCTGACGATATGGAATTCGGCGTCCTTGCCGATTCTCTCATGGGCATCCGGAGCGTCTCCCTGGAGGGCCTTCAGCGCAGCATCCCGACGCTGTCTGGCAGCAGAGGGGAGTTTTTTTTCAAAGGGATAACCAGGGATGGCCTCATCCTGCTTGATGCCGGACGCCTGCTTGAGGACAGAGGGGTAGTGATCAGCGAAGAGGTCACTTTTTGATCTTAAATAAATGAGCAAATTTTAAAAAATCATAAAAATCAGGAGGAACGTGGCATGAGCACGCGGAGGGACGGCATATGAAATGGTTTTCCAACATGGCAACACGAACCAAGCTGTTTTTGGGGTTCGGGCTGGTTTTTGTCATCCTGGCGGCGGTGATCATTACCGCCTATGCGAGTCTCACAAGCGTCAAGGATTCTCAAAGCAACCTTTACCTGATGGATTTCATTCCGGCGATGGAAATGAGTGACCTCCTTGCGGACCAGAACCGGGACCGCGCGGACATAGAAGAAATGATGCTCACAAAGGACAAGCCAAAGCAGAGGGCGATAGAGGAAGACATAGATCAGAGGGCGGGCAGGATAACTGAGCTGATAAGAACCTATCCGGCAACTGACCCTGAGACAGTAAAAAAGCTGTCTGAGCTTAAGTCCGTCCGGGACGCATACAGGGCGACCAGGGACCAGCAGTTCGCGCTCATCCACGCTGGCAAGGTGGATGAGGCCAGGAAACTGAGCGTGGGCATACAGGAGCAGAGATATTTTAAGATCAGGCAGCTGGCCGCCCAGATAAGAAACAGCGATCAAAAAAGCGCCCAGGGCCGCATGGCGGCCTCAAGAGAGATGGCGCAAAAAGTCTCCATCGTCTTCATAGTGGCGGGGGTTGCGGCCTTTGTTCTAAGCCTCCTTGCGGTCTTTGTGCTAAACAGGATGATCTCAAATCCGCTCAAGGAGATCGCCGGAGCGGCGGAAAGGATGAGCGAGGGGGACCTGGATGTAAAAAACCTGTCCCTTGAGGACCGGAAGGACGAAGTGGGGGCGCTTACCAAGGCGTTTGGAAGGATGATATCCTATCTGCAGGACATGGCCGGGGTGGCAAAGCGGATCGCGGGCAACGACCTCACCCTCTCAGCCCGCCCGATCTCACCCAAAGACACGCTTGGCAACTCGTTTTCCGACATGGTCAGCAACCTGAGAAAGATGAACCGCGAGATCATGGACTCGGTGGCCGTCCTGGCCTCTTCGGCAGGCGATATACTCTCCTCCACCACCGAGGTCGCCTCAAGCGTCACGGAGACTGCCACATCGGTGAACGAGACTACTACTACAGTCGAGGAGGTAAAGCAGACGGCCCAGGTATCCACTCAGAAGGCCAGGCAGGTATCCGAGGCCGCGCAGAAGGCGCTTCAGGTATCCAGGATGGGCGAAAAGGCGGTGGACGAGACGATAGAAAAAATGGCCCGCATCCGTCTTCAGATGGAATCCATAGCGCAAAGCATCGTGAAGCTCAGCGAACAGAGCCAGGCGATAGGGGAGATAATAGGGGCGGTGAACGACCTTGCGGAACAGTCCAACCTTCTTGCGGTGAATGCCTCGATAGAGGCGGCCAAGGCGGGGGAGCACGGCAAAGGTTTTACAGTTGTTGCGCAGGAGGTGAAGAGCCTGGCAGCTCAGTCCAAGCAGGCAACCGCCCAGGTGCGCTCCATACTTAACGACATACAGAAGGCAACCAGCGCCGCGGTGCTTGCCACTGAACAGGGCGCAAAGACGGTTGAGGAGGGTGTGAAGCAGTCCAGCCAGTCCGGGGAGGCGATAAAGGCGCTTGCCGCAAGCATCGCGGAGGCGGCCCAGGCGGCAACCCAGATCGCGGCCTCAAGCCAGCAGCAGCTGGTTGGCATGGAGCAGGTCATCTCTGCTATGAACAGCATAAAGCTGGCAAGCGAGCAGAACGTAACAGGCACAAAGCAGACGGAGGCAGCGGCGCAGGCCCTCAATGATCTGGGACAGAAGCTGAACCTCCTTATGGCCCAATACAAGATATAGGAGACAGAGTTCCGCGTGGACGAAAGAGACGCCGGTTTCCTGAAAAAACTTCTTGCAACCTTCAAGGCCGAGGCCTCGGAGCACATCTCCGCCATCTCCCAAGGCCTTATAGAGCTCGAAAAGGCCGGGCCGGAGGCGCAGGCGGAAATCGTGGAGAGGGTCTTCCGGGAATCCCACAGCATGAAAGGCGCGGCCAGGGCGGTGAACCTCTCTACCGTGGAGACGCTCTGCCAATCCTTTGAGGACGTTCTTTCAGCATTGAAACGGAAACAGGTATCCGTCTCCACCGGGCTCATAGACACCCTCCACCGGTCAACCGGCCTCCTTGGAGAACTGATAGCGCACATTGGAGAAAAAGGGGCATTTGCGGCCCCTGAGAGGTCCAGGATCAGGGACCTGATCAGGGATTTCGAACGGATCATGAAGGGTGTTGTCCCGTCTTCCGCCCCCTATGGCATGTCTCCCGTCGAGCCACCTGGTTTTTCTTCTGCCGCCTCAGGGCAGGGGCATGAGATTTCCGCCGGCGCTCATCCGCCTGCCGCAGGCACGGTCCGGGTGTCCAAGCAGAAACTGGATTCGGTTCTGCTTCAGGCCGAGGGGCTCCTCACTGCAAAGCAGGCGGCAGGCCATAGAGCGGAGGAGCTTCAGGCGGTAATGCAAAAAGCGTTGGCGGTAAAAGGGTCTATGCCTCCGGAGCTGGCCGGGGCCTGGCAGCAGATGCAAACCTCCCTGGCGGAGCTGGGAAGGGCCATGGAGCACGACCGCCGGTTGCTTGCAGGCATGGTGGACGGACTAATGGATGACGTCAAGCAGATATCCATGCTCCCTTTCTCATCGGTCCTTGATCTTATGCCAATGGTTGTGCGCGACCTGGCCCGCGGTCAGGGCAAGGAAGCCTCGCTCACGGTAAGCGGGGCCCGGATAGAGATAGACCGGAGGGTACTTGACGAGATCAGGGAACCCATAATACACCTGCTCAGAAATGCGGTAGACCACGGCATAGAGAAGCCGGAGGCCAGGGCGGCCAGGAACAAGAACCCGATGGGCTCCGTGAGGATAGACATAGCCCAAAAGGAAGGCAAAGCAGTGGAGGTGGTCATATCTGATGACGGGGCAGGCATAGACATCGAAAAGGTCCGTGACTCCGCAATCAAGCTTGGGGTCATTGCCGACGGCGAGGCGGGGAGCTCCGGAGGGCAAAAGCTGCTTCCGCTTATCTTCCGCTCCGGCGTGACCACAAGCCCCATCATAACCGATATCTCGGGAAGGGGACTGGGGCTTGCCATCGTGCAGGAGAAGGTGGAAAAACTGGGAGGGGCCGTTTTTTGCGAACAGTCTGAGGGCAGGACTGCTTTCAGGCTTCTTCTGCCACTTACGCTTGCCACATTCCGGGGTGTGCTGATAAAGGTCTCCGGCAAGCCTTTCATGCTTCCACTTACCGGCTTTGACCGCGCGGTGAGGATAAGGCGGGATGACATAAGGACGGTGGAAAACAGGGAAACCGTGCCGATAGACGGCCAGTCCGTCCCGCTTGTTCCCCTGTGGAAGGTGCTCGAGATGAGAGGGCCGGAAGGGAATATGCCTGCGTCCGCCTTTTTGCAGGCAGCTGTGCTGGGCACAGCCGGGCACAGGGTGGCCTTTGCCGTGGATGAGGTCCTTCATGAGCAGGAGATACTGGTAAAAGACCTGGGGAGGCAGCTTGCGAGGGTGCGAAACGTGCTCGGGGCAGCCGTCCTTGGCACGGGCCAGGTGGTCACGGTCCTCAATGTCTCCGACCTGCTGAAATCCGCTCTCAAGACTCCACCGGAAAAAATGGCCATGGAGCGCGGGGAAGCCCGCACGGAGAAGGAAAAAGAGAAAAAGAAAAAAGCCGTTCTGGTAGTTGAGGATTCGATCACCGCAAGGACGCTGCTTAAAAACATCCTTGAAGCTGCCGGATACGCTGTAAAGGCTGCCGTGGACGGTGTGGACGCGTTTACGATGCTGAAGACGGAGCGGTTCGATCTGGTTGCCTCCGATGTGGATATGCCCAGGATGAACGGGCTGGAGCTTACCGCCAGGATACGGCAGGACAAGCATCTTTCAGGGTTGCCCGTGGTGCTTGTCACCGCGCTTGAATCCCGCGAGGACCGTGAGAGGGGGATAGAGGTGGGGGCCAGCGCCTATATTGTAAAGAGCAGTTTTGACCAGAGCAACCTCCTTGAGGTGATAAAAAGGCTGATATGACGGTGGAAAAAAGACATGAGAACGCCGTAAATGTTCTTATCGTGGACGACTCCCAGGTCGCCCGTGAGTTCCTGACCCATATCTTTTCGGAGGCGGGCATCAGGGTCATAGGCGCTGTCCCGGACGGAAGGGAGGCCATCAGGTTCGTCCAGCAGAGGCGTCCTGACGTCATAACAATGGACATATACATGGCGGGGATGAACGGCCTTGAGGCCACAAGGCGGATAATGGAGACAATCCCTGTCCCGATAGTCATAGTAAGCGGCAACTGGGAGCCAGCGGAGGTGGACACGACATTCCGGGCGATGGAGGCCGGGGCCCTTGCGGTGGTGCAAAGGCCATATGGCGCAGGGCACCCGGGGCACGAAGGTTCTGTGCAGGAGCTGGTAAGGACGGTGCGGCTTATGTCCGAGGTCCGGGTGGTGCGCCGGTGGTCCCGCACCGGCCCGGACAAACCGGCGGAGTCTTCAGTGTCCCCTGAGGCGGGGTCGAAAGTGCAAGGTAACGTGAAACTAGTTGCCGTAGGCGCATCGGCCGGCGGCCCTCCGGTGCTTCAGAGGATATTTGGCGGGCTTTCAGTAGATTTCCCTGTCCCTGTGCTGGTTGTTCAGCATATGGCGGCGGGCTTCCTGCCTGGCATGTTGAACTGGCTTGGCGAGTCAAGCGCCATGCGCCTTCGGATAGCCTGTGACGGGGAGACGGTGCTGCCGGGCAACGCGTATTTTGCGCCGGATGGGTTCCATATGGGGGTGAGCGGTGACAAAACCGTTTTTCTTTCAAGCGCCGGGCCTGAGCACGGGGCTCGCCCTTCCATATCCTACCTGTTCCGCTCGGTGGGCAAGGCATACGGAGGAGCGGCTGCGGCCGTGCTTCTGACCGGAATGGGCAGGGACGGTGCTGCGGAAATGCGGCAGCTAAGGGAAAAAGGAGCTTTAACTATCGCCCAGGACAGGGAAAGCTCCGCCGTTTACGGGATGCCCGAGGCCGCGGTCCAACTGGGCGCGGCCAGCCTGGTGCTTTCTCCCGGGCAGATCACGGACACACTGAACAGGCTTGCAAAAAGAACGATTTCCTGAGGAAAATAGGATATGCCAATGAATAGCTCGGGCGCCCCGGAAGTACTCATCGTGGAAGACAGCCTGACCCAGGCCGAAGACCTCAGGTATGTGCTTGACAGGCAGGGTTATGCCACCTGGGTGGCGCGCAACGGACGGGAGGCTTATGAGCGCATCAGGGCGCGCAAGCCAAACCTGGTGATCACCGATGTGGTCATGCCGGAGATGGACGGCTTTACACTCTGCAGGAAGATAAAATCGGAAAAAGATCTGAAGGACCTGCCGGTCATGCTCCTGACGGCCCTCTCCGATGCAGAGGACATACTGAAGGGGCTTGAATGCGGGGCGGATGATTTCATCACGAAACCCTACGACCCCGGCTATCTTATCCCGCATGTCGCAAACGCCCTGTCCGCCGTCAAAAACGCGGGGGATTTGGAAAAGGAAACGGAAAAGACCAGGGCTGAGATAGTTTTTGGAGAAAGGCGGTATGTTATCACCTCCGGGCAGGACCGCATTCTGGAGCTCCTGCTTTCCACGTACGAAACGGCGGTAATAAAGAACCGTGAGCTAAAGTATGCCCAGCAGGAGCTCAAGGCCGTTAACGAGCAGCTTGAGAACAAGATCAAAGAGGGGAAGCGCGTGGAAGAGGCGCTAAAGGAAAGCGAAAAGGCGCTCCGGAACTCCCTCCAGGAAAAAGAGACCCTCTTAAGGGAGCTCTACCACCGGACAAAGAACAACATGCATCTGATCACGAACCTTATAAGCCTCCAGATGGCCTCCATGGACACAGGCACCCGCGAGAGCATGAAGGACCTTCAGGGCAGGATACAGGCAATGGCCATGGTGCACGAAAAACTGTATAAGCGGGACCTTTCAAAACTGGACCTCAGGGACTACATCACGGACCTTGCCAATGCCCTTGTTTCAAGTTACCTCAAGGGAGGACGGGACATTTCGATGGAGCTTTCCCTGGACTCCGTCATTGTGTCCATAGACACGGCGATACCCTGCGGGCTCATAATGAACGAGCTTGTCTCAAACTGCCTGAAATACGCTTTCCCCGCCGGGAAGGCCGGCGTCATCAGTATTTGCCTGAAGGACCTGGATGAAAAGCGGATGGAGATGCGGGTGTCGGACAATGGGAAAGGCCTGCCCGAGGGCCTGGACATCAAAAAGGCGGGCACCATGGGCCTGAAGATCGTCTATAACCTGGCCCGCCAGCTTATGGGCGCTGTCGAGGCGCACGGGAGGGAGACAGGCGGGACGGAGTTCATCATCAGGGTCGAGAAGGGCTGAAGAAAAGGCCTCCGGCTCAAGCGGCAAAAAGCCCATTTTTTTGAAGGCAGGCTCTAAAAACCGGAGCCGGAGATGGTCTCCATCCTTACGTCCCCGATGCCAACGGGAAGCACCGCACGGACCTCCGCCCCTTTGACCTTCTTGTCCAGAAGCATCGCATCCATCAGGTCCTGTTTGCCTGCAAGGCCCGGAGGCAGTTCGGTAGGCAGGTCATAGGAAGCCAGGAGCCTTCTTATCCTTTCGAGCTCCGCCTCCTTCAAAAGTCCCCTTCTGCAGGCGATAAGGGCCTCCACGCACATGCCTATGGCCACCGCCTCTCCATGCAGGTATTTTTTGTACCCGGTAAGCGTCTCTATGGCATGGCCAATGGTGTGGCCGTAATTGAGTATCGCCCGCAGGCCGGACTCCCGCTCGTCCGTGCTCACAACCTCCGCTTTTATCTCACAGCTCCTTTTTACGATATGCATGAGGTGCTCCGGGGACAGGTCTTTTACAGGCGCACTTTCCCTTTCCAGGTACTCAAAAAATGCCCGGTCCCTTATGACGCCATATTTGATGACTTCGGCCATTCCCGCCGCAAACTCCCTGGCCGGAAGGGATTTCAAGGCGGCCGTATCTATCCATACAAGGGAAGGCTGCCAGAAGGCGCCTATCATGTTTTTCCCGAGGGCATGGTTCACCCCCGTCTTGCCGCCAACCGAGCTGTCCACCTGGGCCAGAAGCGTGGTGGGCACCTGCACAAAACGTATGCCGCGCATGTAGGTGGCAGCGCAAAAACCCGTGATGTCCCCTATGACGCCGCCGCCCAGGGCCACAAGGCACGAGCCCCTCTCCAGTCTGGCCCTGAGGAGCTCTCCGTATATGAACTCCGCCCATAGCAGGTTTTTGTATTCCTCACCGTCAGGGACCTTCACGACAGTCACATCGAAACCTGCACGCAAAAGCGAGCCTGTGACGGTCTGGCCGTAGAGGGCGTAGACGGTGGGGTTTGTCACGAGGGCGATCTTTTTTTCGAACCCCAGGGGCAGCATGGAGCCCCCAAGCCCCGCAAGAGTCCCGTCTCCCATGCGTATGGGATAGCTCCGCTCGCCAAGTGAAACGGTTATCTCTGTTTTTCCGCTGTTTTGCAAAATATCTCCGATATCTCCATGGCCACCTCTTTGGGCGTCTTCCCCAAGGTGTTTATCATGTGGTCGCAACTGTTTTTGTAATAGGGGTCCCGGGCGGTAAGAAGCTCCCTGATCCTGCCCAGTGGGTCGGACGTCTGCAGAAGCGGCCTGTCCCGGTTGGCGATCGTCCGCTCCAGGATAGCCTCCGGGGTCGCATAGAGGCAGAAGACCACACCTGAGCTCCTGAGCGACTCCATGTTCTCTGCCCTAAGCACCACGCCTCCCCCGGTGGAGATTATCCTGTTTTTCCCCCGGGCCACCTCCCGGGTGGTTTCAGTCTCGATCTCGCGGAAACGGGGTTCGCCCGATTCCGCGAATATCGCGGATATGGACTTTCCGGTCTTCTTTTCGATCTCCGCGTCAATGTCCACCACGGTGCGGCCAAGCAGATGGGAAAGCTCGCGGGCGACGGAGCTTTTGCCCGTTCCCATGAAGCCGGTCAGGACTATATTGGAGTCAGAACTGCGCAATTTGCCGGACATAGGATTCGTAATTTCTGCGGGTCTCATCCAGGCTGTCTCCGCCCATCTTTTCAAGAAACGCCCCCGAGACAACAAGCGCCGCCATGGCCTCCGCAACGACTGACGCGGCGGGCACTGCACATACATCCGAGCGCTCGTAGGCGGCCTTGAACGGTTTTTTGGTCCCTATGTCCACGGAGCGCAACGGTTTTTTGAGAGTCGGGATCGGCTTCATGGAGGCATGCGCCACAATGGGCATCCCGTTTGTCATGCCTCCCTCTATGCCGCCCATGTTGTTGCTTTTCCTGAAAAAGCCCTTGCCGCTTCTGTAGAATATCTCGTCCATTATGTCCGAGCCGGGGGTTTCCGCCAGCCTGGCCCCTGCGCCTATCTCCACGGCCTTTATGGCCTGTACGGACATCATCGCCTGTGCCAAAAGGCCATCCAGCCGCCTGTCCCACTGGGTATGGCTTCCAAGCCCCGCCGGCGCTCCGGTTACAAACACCGTAAACTTTCCGCCAAGGGTATCTCCGGCCCTCGCGGCCTCATCTATGGCGGCCTTCATCCGGGAGGCGGCGTTGTCCTCCGGGCACCTTACATCCGAGGCCTCAGCTTTTTTTGACAGCCTTAAAAGCGAAACCCCTGAGGCCGTGTTTAAGGGGGTCTGCATGGCCTGGCCACCTATCTGGAAAACAAAGCTTCCTGCCCGGATGTCAAAGACGGCCAGGAATTTCTTTGCGACCGCGCCAAGGGCCACCCTCATTGCCGTCTCCCGCGCGCTTGAGCGCTCAAGGATGTTCCTTATGTCGCGTTGGGCATATTTAAGCGCGCCGGCCAGGTCCGCATGGCCGGGCCTGGGCCTCGTAACAGGATTGGATGAGCCCTCAAATTCCTTCTGCGCGGACATCGCCTGACTCCAGTTGGCCCAGTCCCTGTTTTCTATGAAAAGGCTTATGGGCGCCCCTGTCGTGAGCCCCCACCTGACGCCGGAGATGATCTCCGCACGGTCGGACTCTATCTTCATGCGTCCGCCCCTGCCGTGGCCTATTTGCCTTCTTTTAAGCTCCGGGTCTATGTCTTCGGAGGATGAAAGGGCAAGCCCCGAAGGTATGCCCTCCAGTATGCCTACCAGGCCTTTCCCATGAGATTCCCCTGCCGTGTAAAATCTGAACATTTTTGAGTACTTATTATATTTGCTCTGCCAGGTTTTTTTCAAACCTTCCGCATTTTATTCACTGCGGGAATCGAATGCAAGGAACATGCGGGGTTCGCCCTCTACCCATTTTTTGATAAAATTTTCTGAAAGGAGGTCTTTAAATTAAAAATGGCCGAGATGGTGGTTGTCAGGCAGAATATAGACCTGGAGACCGAATTCCTGGCCCGGTTCGAGGGCGAGACGGAGCTTACCCCAGTTGAGGACTTGCGGGATATCACCCCTTACGGCATGCTCCTTGCGGGCCTTGGCTCCTGCAGCGCCGTCCTGGTGAACACCTATGCCCGGCACCACAGCATTCCCCTGGAGGAGGCGGAATTCCAGGTTGAATATGAAAGGTCTTTCAAAAAAGATTGCGAGCACTGCGAAGAAACCCAGAGCTTCGATGAACAGATAAAGATGAGGGTAACGTTCAAGGGACAGCTGGATGAGGCCCAGCGGGAAAAGCTCTTCAAGATCTCCCTTCAGTGCCCCGTCCATAAGCTGCTGGCTGGTGGCATCCAGGTGCAAAGCCGCCTGGAGAAAACAGCTCCCGCTTCCTGACAGGTCCGGCTAAGTCTGAGCGCGTTGCCCACCACCCGGCACCGAGCTGAAGATCATTGCCGCGGCGGTAAATAAGGGCTAGATTCTATTCTTTTTTTTTCCCCTTTTTCTTGGCCTCATCCCATAGCGCGTCCATCTCTGCCAGGGTCATCTGCCTGAGCTCGACTTTCCGTTCCTTCGCCTTTTTCTCGATGTATCCGAACCTGTCTATGAATTTGGCGGTCGTTTTCCTGAGCGCCTCTTCGGGCCGTACCCCAAGAAAGCGGGCAACGTTCACGATGGAAAAAAGGATATCCCCTATCTCCTCCTCCATTTCGTCCAGGTTTTCCTTTTTAACCGCCTCTTTAAGCTCGCTTGTTTCCTCGTCCAGCTTTTCAAGCACGTCCTCGGCCTTCTGCCAGTCAAACCCCTCCCGGCCGGCTCTCTTTTGCACCTTCTCCGCCCTGAAGAGGGCTGGCAGGCTGGCCGGTATTCCCTCAAGTATGCTGGTCTTGAGCTTGCCTTCCCGTTTTTTGTGCTCCTGCCATTTTTCCAGCACGTCCTCCGCGGTCTTTACATCCGTGCGCGCCTCAAAGACATGGGGATGCCTTGAGACCATCTTCCCGGAGATCGCCTTAATCACGTCCTCCATGTCGAATAATCCCATCTCCCTGGCGATGCAGGCCTGGAGGACTACCTGGAAAAGTACGTCCCCGAGCTCCTCTCTTATCTTTTCCGGGTCGCCCTCGTCTATGGCCTCAAGCGCCTCGTAGGCCTCTTCGATGATGTATGGCTTTAGCGACTGCATCGTCTGCTTCCTGTCCCAGGGGCAACGCTCGCGCAGCGCCTTTGTTATCTCAATCAGTTTTTCAAATTCACGGCCTGCATTCATGGGAAAAACCCGCCTTTATGGAAGAAAATATGTAAGAAAAGGGCGCCGCCCGACGGAGGATGCCGCACATGGAAAATATTCTATAAAAAATTCCTCATAATATAAAGATATGGCCTCGCTTTACGTGCACATCCCTTTTTGTCTTGCCAGAAAATGCCTGTACTGCGATTTTGTTTCCATGCCGTACAGCCGCACGGCGTCGGAAAGATATCTTGCTGCGCTCGCAAAAGAGCTCTCGCTAGTGCCTTTCCCGGAAGATAAAAGGACCCTGGGGTCTCTTTTCATTGGCGGGGGCACTCCCACCGCGCTTGAGGCCGGGCAGCTTGCAAAGCTTATGGGCGCCATCCGGGAAAAGTTCGGTTTCAGGCAGGGGGCGGAGGTCACGGCGGAGGCAAACCCGGCAACAATCGATGCGGAGAAACTGGGCGCGCTGGCGGAAAACGGCATAAACAGGCTAAGCATCGGCGTCCAGTCTTTCAGCGGCCGGGAGCTCATGGTGCTTGGCAGGCTCCATTCCCCAAAGGATGCCCTCGATGCCGTCAAAGCTGCGCGGGAGGCCGGGTTCAAAGAGATATCGATCGACCTCATATACGGCATACCCGGGCAGACGGAAGAGGACTGGAAGCGCACCCTGGAGACCGCCCTTGAGCTTGAGGCCGGGCACATCTCGGCCTATGAGCTTACCCTGGAAGAAGATACGCCCCTTTCGGGGCTTGTGAAGAATGGGGCCGTCGCCTTGCCTGGAGAAGACGAAACACTCGGGCTTTATTTTCTGGCCTGCGAGACGCTTGAAGGCGCGGGCTATGTCCATTACGAAGTCTCAAATTACGCACTTCCCGGCCGCGAGTCCCTTCACAACATGAACTACTGGAGGAGGGGAGAATACCTGGGGGTTGGGGCGGCCGCGCACTCGTTCATGAATGGAAAGAGGTGGAAGAACACGGACGATATCCTGAGGTACATGGAGGTCCTTGAGGCAGGCGCCTTGCCTGCGGAAGATGTTGCGGAGCTTGCGCCTGAGGAGGAAAAAAGGGAGTTCGTCTTTCTCGGCCTGCGGACGCTCGAGGGGCTTTCGGTATCAGCCGGAAAGGACCTTCTCGGGACCGATATCGCTGAGGCTGCCGCCCCCCTTGTCAAAGAGGGCCTTCTGACCATATCAAACGGGCGCCTCCACGCAACCCGCGCCGGTTTCCCGGTGCTGAACACGGTAATCCTGCGCCTTCTGGCCTGCCTGGGACTTTGATCCATAAGAACCCATGGTTTTTTTAGCATTTTCTTTATATAAAGTCTTGTGCTATCGCCGGACAGCTTGATCGGTCTGCCGGGCGGGGGCATTTACATTCAGGGGAATTTCAAATAAAATATCCGGTAGGATCGCGAGCATTCCCTACTTCAGGCATTCCAGTTCAACCAGAATCAGGCGGTTTTGCTCCCGCGTTTCCCGGTCCTTCGGACACAGAAAGGTTGACAAAAAAAAAGAACTCTGTTAATCTTTCTTTTCAGCTTTCAGAAGGAATTTACAAAGAGCGTTATTTTGGAGGAAAAGTGCCGACTATTGCGCAACTCGTAAGAAAAGGCAGGAAAGAGCTCGGGAGGAAGACGAAAAGCCCGGCCCTCAAGGCCTGCCCGCAGAAAAGGGGCGTATGTCTCAGAGTGTCCACCATGACGCCTAAGAAGCCCAACTCCGCTTTGAGGAAGGTAGCCAGGGTGAGGCTGACAAACGGCATGGAGGTGACCGCCTACATACCGGGCGTCGGTCATAACCTCCAGGAGCACTCGATAGTCCTCATAAGGGGCGGCAGGGTGAAGGACCTTCCCGGCGTCAGGTATCACATAATAAGGGGCGCGCTTGACACCTCCGGCGTGGGCGACAGGCGCAGGGGACGTTCCAAATACGGCGCTAAAAAACCCAAGTAGGATTTTTAATAACTAAGGAAAGAAAATGCCTAGAAGAAGAGTAGCGGAAAAAAGAGAGATACTGCCGGACCCCAAGTACGGCAGCAAGATAGTGAGCAAGTTCGTAAGCGCTCTTATGGAGGACGGCAAGAAGGCCACGGCGGAGAGGGCCTGCTACGGCGCCTTCGACATAATGAAGCAGAAGACGGGGCAGGACCCCCTGAAGGTCTTCAAGCAGGCGCTCGAAAACGTAAAGCCCGTGCTTGAGGTAAAGCCCCGGAGGGTTGGCGGCGCGACCTACCAGGTGCCCGTCGAGATAAGGCCGCAGAGGCGCATGGCCCTCGCTTTCAGGTGGCTCATCACCTTCTCCCGCAAGCGCAGTGAAAGGACGATGAGAGAGAAGCTGGCAGGGGAGTTTCTTGATGCGTTCAACAACACGGGGAGTTCCTTCAAGAAGAAGGAAGATACTCATAAGATGGCTGAGGCCAACCGCGCCTTCGCTCATTTTAGATGGTAAGCAGAAGAGAAGAAGAGGTTAGACTTGAACAATCCACTGAGAAAAACGCGCAACATCGGGATAATGGCCCACATAGACGCCGGCAAGACTACCACTACCGAGCGTATCCTGTTTTATACGGGCGTTACCTATAAGATAGGGGAGGTCCATGAAGGCACGGCCGTCATGGACTGGATGGTCCAGGAACAGGAAAGAGGGATCACAATAACCTCCGCCGCAACCACTTGCCATTGGAAAGACTACAAGATCAATATAATAGACACTCCGGGCCACGTGGACTTCACCGTGGAAGTGGAGAGGGCCTTGAGGGTGCTTGACGGCGCCGTCGCGTTGTTCGACGCCGTCTCCGGCGTTGAACCCCAGTCCGAGACGGTCTGGAGGCAGGCGGACAAGTACAGGGTGCCCAGGATTGCCTTCATGAACAAGATGGACAGGGTCGGCGCCGATTTCTATACGAGCGTGGAGAGCATGGTAGAGAGGCTTGGGGCCAAGCCGGTCTGTGTTCAGATACCAAACGGCGCGGAAGAGGCTTTTATAGGCCCGGTGGACATCATTACCAATAAGGCCTTCCAGTTCGACGTGGAATCGATGGGACAGGGCTACCAGGAGACGGCGGTGCCGGATGCCCTTGTGCCGCAGGTTGCTGCACAGAGGGAGAAGTTGCTGGAAGCGCTGGCGGATTTCGACGAGAATATAATGGAAAAGTACCTCTCCGGCGCAGAGATAAGCGTCGAGGAGATAAAGGCCGCCATAAGGCGCGGCACCATAGAAATGAAGATAACCCCGGTGCTCTGCGGCACAGCCTTCAAAAACAAAGGGGTGCAGCAGCTCCTGGATGCGATAGTGGACTATCTGCCCTCGCCGCTGGACGTGCCGCCGGTCATGGGCATGGACACGGAAGGAAACGAGATAGCCCGTCACGCAAGCCCCGAGGAGCCTTTTGCGGCGCTTGCCTTCAAGGTCATGACCGACCCGTTCGTGGGCCAGCTCACGTACCTGAGGATATACTCGGGCATCCTGAGCTCCGGCTCCTATGTGTACAACTCGGTCAAGAACAGGCGCGAGAGGATAGGCAGGCTGCTAAGGATGCATGCCAACAAGCGCGAGGACGTGAAAGAGGCCACGGCCGGGGACATCGTGGCCGCGGTCGGCCTTAAGGACACACTTACCGGAGACACCCTCTGTGACGAGAAGAGCCCGGTCGTGCTTGAGAGCATGGAGTTTCCGGAGCCGGTCATATCGGTTGCGATAGAGCCAAAGAGCAAGGTGGACCAGGACAAGCTGTCGCAGTCGCTTGTAAAGCTCGCGCAGGAAGACCCCTCCTTCAGGGTGTTTACGAACGAGGAGACCGGCCAGACGCTCATCGCCGGAATGGGCGAGCTTCATCTGGAGATTATCGTGGACAGGCTTATCCGCGAGTTCAAGGTGGGTGCCAACGTGGGCAAGCCGCAGGTCGCCTACAAGGAGACGATAAAGGCCCAGGCCAAGGCCGAAGGCAAATTCATACGGCAGACGGGCGGCCGCGGCCAGTACGGCCATGTCTATCTGCAGATAGAGCCTCTCAAGGACGGGAAGAACTTCGAGTTTGAAAACAAGGTAATAGGCGGCGCGGTTCCCAGGGAGTATGTGTCCGCTGTTGAAAAGGGCGTCAAGGAGGCGATGGACGCGGGCGTTCTGGCCGGCTATCCGCTCATGAACGTGAAGGCCACCCTGTATGATGGCTCCTACCACGAGGTGGACTCCTCCGAGATGGCGTTCAAGATCGCGGCCTCCATGGCCTTCAAGGAGGCCTGCAGGAAGGCAAGCACGGTGCTCCTGGAGCCGGTAATGAACATAGAGGTCGTTACCCCGGAGTCCTACATGGGAGACGTCATCGGCAACCTGAACTCAAGGAGAGGCAAGGTGCAGATGATGGAGAAAAGGGGCAACGCCCAGGTCATCAAGGCGCTGGTGCCTTTGAGTGAGATGTTCGGATACGCCACGGACCTGAGGTCCATGACCCAGGGCAGGGCCACATACACGATGCAGTTTTCGCATTACGAGGAAGTGCCGAAAGGGATCTCCGAGGCAATAATTGAAAAGGTCAAAGGCAAATAGGAGGGCATGATAAATGGCGAAGGCTAAATTTGAGAGAGTAAAGCCCCATGCGAACATAGGGACGATCGGGCATGTTGACCACGGGAAGACGACCCTGACGGCG
>JAKAMR010000122.1 GCA_021812785.1 Nitrospirota bacterium | reverse complement strand
ATAGAAATCGTACAGCTCACGTTTCCAAAGGGCGCTGGGGGATATGAAAAAAAGATGTGATATGGTAAGGGGCTGGTAAAACTCCGAGTAGATGCCGGTCACCGAACCCAGATTAAGCTGCGTCTTCCACTCCGCGCCAAGGCTGTCGACCCAGCGCCTGGTATAATCAAGGAGTATATTGTATTTGCTGCCCCCTTCAAAATCGCTTTCGAGGGCAACCCCGAAACGGAGGTAATTTGGCCCCCAGGACTTCTCCTTCGCTCTCACAAGGAGCTCGTAGCCGTCTTCCCGCTTCTTGACATTCAGGTCCACGCGTTCGAAATCGCCCGTGCCGTACACTATGCCCGCCTCTTTCTTAAGCTTCTCCGTATCCACGATGCCGCCGGGCTTAATGGAAAGCCTGCTTGCCACGACCTCCGGCGGGATTTTAGTCTCGCCCACCACCTCGACCTTCACCGAGGCGATCTTCACCTCTTTCACCATGCTGCGCTGATGATGTGCAACAAAGGCGGCATATTCCGCATCGGACACGGAGTATCTCTTAAGCTCCGCAATCTTTTCCATGGCGGCTTTCTCGCCGATACGGATGATCTCGGCCGACTTGTCGAAATCCGTGGAGTCCAGTTGCCCAAGGTCCGGATGAATGTAGACATCGTTTGGGCCAAGGGTTTTGATCTGGGCATCAACATTCTTTTTTATCATGATATCGATCATCTGGCTCATGACCGAAATGGGGCTGATAAGCTCTTTTCCGGTCTTCAGCGGTTTTCCCACGTCGACGCAGATGATTATGTCTGCGCCCATCTTCCGGGCAATATCCACCGGGAGATTCCGGACAATGCCTCCGTCCATAAGCAGCCTGCCGTTCAGTTCTACCGGCGGAAAAGCGCCAGGCACGGACATGCTCGCCCTGGCCGCTTCCGCAAGATTCCCGCTCCTGAGCACTATCATCTTGCCGGTCACCGCGTCTGCGGCAACCGCTCGGAAGGGGATCGGAAGCTTGTCAAAATCAGATATGCCTGCCGTATGAAGCATAAGTGTCTCGAAAAGCACGTTCACATTCTGGTCCTTGATGAGACCCTTTGGCATTACGATCTTGCCGTTCTTGATGCCCAGTTGCAGACCGGACAGGATCTCATAATCCTCTCTTTTCCTCCGGTAGTCGATATCCTCGCGTTTGGGCTCCCCGGAAAAGACGTCTTTCCAGTTTATCGATTTCACTTCCTTTTCGATCTCTTCGGCAGACAGGCCCGAGGCGTAGAGCGCCCCCACGATAGCTCCCATGCTGGTGCCTACAATGTAGTCTACCGGGACCTTCAGTTTTTCAAGCACCTTCAGCACGCCGATACCGGCTGCGCCCTTTGCTCCCCCGCCGCCCAGCACAAGACCGATTTTAGGCCGGTGGCGATAACAAGCCTTGGAAGCGCAGGCGGCGAAAGAGGCGTTGACTGAATAAAAAACAACAAAGATAAGCGTGGCAAGAAATATATAGCGGGATTTTCTGGTTCCTTTGCAGACGCCCCCGGGATCGAATGCTGTCATTGCAGCTCCCACCATAGCGACGTATAAACAGTTACATTGTAGTATACGTATCCGTCCGCTTCAACCGATTGTTCTGAAGATATTGACTCTGCGAAAATATGGCGGGGCTGAAGCCAACCTGAATAAATGGTCTTTCCAGAGAGAATCCCGGCGCTAAGGGGAAATTGAGCGGGCCAGCCTTTTGAACGTGCTGGCGACTGTGGTCCCTATGGCCGATCCAATGAATATTCCCGCAATAAAATCCGAAAACCAGTGAATTGTCATGGAAACGCCTATGCCTATATAAAAGGCGTATAGTAAAGCGGCACATCGAATTTTCCTGTTACCGGAATACAGCATCCAAATAGACATTGCCATGGCGAATGCAACGGTAGTGTGTGAAGACGGCCATCCCCAGAAAACTCCTCCTCTCAGGAAACCGAAACGAAACTCCCTGCTGGCATTGGCCAGCGGGCCCATAAGGTGCCCGGGGCCGGGCCTTCCTGTGAAAGCCTTGTAAAATGAAGCAATGAAAAGACCGATTATGGCTGCCTGCGCGGTTGCATAGGCAGTGTAGACAGTCCTCTGATTTTTATAGACAAGCCCGGCCAGGAACAGGACTATGGGAAATATCATGGGCACATACCAGCCTAAAATGACCGCCGGGAAGAAATACCTGGAAATCGGCCTTACGATTTCAAAATATCTCCAGTCAAAGCCTGAAGCGACAATCACATATGTGAGGCCTATGGCTAGCAAGTGCAAAAGCAGCTTACGGCCCCGGAAAGATCTGATGACGTTGCCCGGCAGCGTATAAAGGAAAGCTTTATTCCAAAGGTTCATGAACGTATTTTAAAATATCGGACTTTGTTTGTTTCCGCACCCGATTTTAAATTGTAAAACAAAAAAGGGGGCATGCGCCTTCCTTACTGCTGCGCGGGAATCGGTTTTCTCCGGGACTCCGCACCTTACAATTTCAAATACGCGAAGCACTCCAACAAAAAACCATCGGTGGCGGGGTAAACTGCTGATTTTTCGATGTTTTTAGCATAATTAAAGTTTATAGCATAAAAATACGATAAGAGGCTTAAAGGCCATAAGATTGATGGACGTAACTTTTTATAAACATATGCCGTATGTTTCAAAGGGAGGCTTGGCATGAGTATGGCGGTTGGCGGTGCGGGTATGCCCAAAGTACGGTCAGGGGCCAGCGCGAAAATGCAAGGGACATCGAATGTCCATCAAAGGCACCATCAAAACACGAGATCCCTGGGAAGCACACCTTCACAGACCCTCAGCAGCAGCCTTGATGCCCTGAATGCACTGGTCAAATCCGGGCCGGATGAAAAAACAGGGCAGCTGGTGAACAAGTACGTCTGATTTTTTTGTTTTTTAGCGGAAGCGAAAGGCGAAAAAGGCACGATCAAAATGAGATGGGGGAGGGCATCGTGCCTCCTTTATTTCCATCTTCGTCCATCCATATGTGCGGCGCATTTATATTCGTGAGCCAATGGATGCCCTCTTTCCCTTTAAGCATGGCCATGGTGGAAATACTGCCTGCCACCAGGCACTGACCGGCTGCCACGCTGACTGAAGACAGTCCGGAAACCGGCCATCCGGTTAAAGGGCTTAAGATATGGCAATAGCGCTTTCCATTCACTTCCATATATCTCTCATAATCGCCGCTGGTTGCCAGGGAGCCCCGTTCTATGGCAATTGAGGCAATTGATGTCTCCGGCATTCTCGGGTGGTTTATATCAATAAGCCATGGTTGGCCGGAAGGGCCGGGACCAATTACGTGGATATCGCCTCCAAGGTTTACCAGCCCATGCTCTATGCCGTGGCCCCTGCAGATTTCAGCCGCCCTGTCGGCAGCATACTCTTTGCCGATGCCGCCGAGATCCAGCTCCAGCCCCGGAGCCGTAAAGGTCAGCCGCGGAGGCTCCCAGACAATCTTATCCATGCCTACAAATCGCAACAGCTCATCAATTGCCTGTTGTTCCGGCAGACGCCCTGATGAAAAATCCCAGGCCTTCCGCAAAATCCCGGAAGTGATGTCGAACAATTTGCCGCTTTTTTGATAACAGGAGTACGCGTAATCCAGCAGCCGGGCTGTTTCTTCATCCACAGCAATGCTGCCGCCATTTCCCGCTGCCCTGTTGATTTCAGACAAAACACTGTCAGCGCGGTACCTAGAGTATCGCGCCTCTATTCTCAGAACCTCCGAAACAGCGTTTCTGGCGATCCTGTTGCCTTCTTCAGGGCGGGCATAAAGGTGTAATATGCAAGCGGACCCCATCGCATAAAAAGGCAAGCTAAAGAGTTTTAGCGCGTCTGAACCGGGCATGTCTTTACCATAACACAACGACACACTTGAATTTTCTTATGGAAAGATCGATTGTTTTTTTAACGTGCAAACCGCTGCTTTCCTCAAACTGCAAAAGAAAACCGTAAGCCTCACGAGGCCATCTCAGGCTAAATTGGACGAGTAAAGGTGCGGAGGAAAGCTGCGCCAGGTTTTGCAGGCGGATTTTTGCAAGAAATTTTCAGCCGCAGAAATTTGTCCAGTGTCCCTGGGCCTTCGCTCGCTCCGATATTTTTTGGGCGCATTCGATGCACAAATGATAGACATCTTTGCCCTCGCTGCCAAGCGGTTTCCCATAAAGGATTATAAGTGTGCGCTCCCACTTGCCGTCGCCGCATCCCGGCTCAAAGATTCCGCCGTCCCTGTTTTTGCACCTGTTCAGCATCTTCACTCCCGGTACGCTAAATCGTTCACTGGGACCTATCTCAAAATCGCTTGAATGTACAAACCGTATCTCTATTTCATCTTCGCCAAATCGCTTGCTTATATGGCAGTGGAATTTCTGTAATTCATTAAAATATATGGCCTATTTCGCCAGTGTTCTTTTCTACCAGATGGTATGCCACCTTTACCACGATTTTTCTGACAGGCTCAACCTGCCTGTATATGCACCCGGGCTGATGGGCGTCCTGCGGGAAAAAAATGGCAAAAGTTCCGGGAAGCATGAGATC
>JAKAMR010000047.1 GCA_021812785.1 Nitrospirota bacterium | reverse complement strand
ATTTGCGTAGTGAGCAGGGTGGTGCATTTGCGATGGCGTTTTTTAAGGACATCAAACAGTAGGCCGGCCACTTCCTTATCGACCGGGTCATACCCCCACTCATCGATTAGCAGGATGGGGTAGTTTTGGAAGCGTTTAATGACTCTCGATTCGGTATGATCACCCTTGGAGCGCAGGAGCAATTCCAGGAGTTTACGGAAATCAATGAAATAGCCGCGATAGCCCTGATTTATGGCATGGATCAGAAAAGCCGTGGCCAGGCCGGTCTTACCGCAGCCCGTGGGGCCGATAAAGATCAGTTCCTGCCTTTCGGTGAGATAACGCGAGGAGTCATAGAGTTCGAGCACGAATTTCTTCTTGAGCTTGGGCTGCCTCTCAAAGGGAAAGGTCTGCATGACCAGGAGTTCCGGGATGCCGGCCTTTCTGATGCGGGCCAGCCGGGCTGTTTCCTGTTGCAGGTTATATTCCTGCGCCAGGATGCTGCCCAGAAAGCCGTGATAGGATAGTTTCTGTTTCAGGGCCGAGGCGCAGAGCTGGTCCCAGTTTTGAGCCAGGTGTTTCAATCCCAGCGCCTGTGCCTGTTTTTTCAACTCTTCATTCATTGGACTCCTCCTGATCTGTATCCGGTTGGTCAAGCCAATCGGGCAGAGCGTTTTCCCGGGAAAACCTGCCGGCCTGAAACGTTTCCCGTTGTTCATAATCCTGGGTCAAAGCGGTTGTGTCCCCCGGGTCCGGATATCCGGTTCGCAGCAGTTGACGGGACATGCGCTGCAACGCTTCCAACGAGGAAACCTTGTAGCGCAGCGCCCGGGAAAGCGTGGCGAGCAATAACTCTTTCGACATTTTCCGGGATAAGTTATAGAGGTCTCGAATGAACCTGTTTTTTTGGTGTATGTCACCGGAGGTTTTAATGAAATCCAGATATTCGCAGCAAAGCGGATCAATGGCCCGCAGTAGTTTTTCTTCTTCCTGGCTGTTTTGTTTGAATTGCCGGGGCACGTAGGGATTCAGGACGGCCCCCTGGGGTGCGAAGCGTTGGTTCTTCATGCCATGGGCCGGCAACGGGTAGCAGAGCGCGCCGCACAGAGATGACAACCCATTGGGAAAGATTTTTATCTCCTTCGGGTATTGTAAAAGACCCACTTTGCCGCCAGGGCGCAACTCAGGCGTATCCGGCACCCAATAATAATTGCCGTCAAAGGCGACATAGCCATGGGCGTCCAGAACCCTCTGGTGTGGCTGATACGGCGGCTGCAGAGAATCGGGCAGTTTGAGAAGGTCGGCCTTTTCGCTTTCAAAAAGCTCACCGGGGATAAGCCGGGTTTTGGCCTGAGGCCTTTGGGCAAAGCGCTCCGACCATGCCAACGCCTGCTGGTTCATGTCTTCGAGGCTGCTGAACGTGCGGCCGGGGAGGAAGTTGGTCTCCACAGTCCAGAAACTTCGCTCGCAGCCGGCCTTGCGATTGGCATGCCCTTTTTCATGGGCCGCCCAAGTAAAGCCGTAGGGCTTGGCAAAGGAAACCATTTCAGGATGAAAAACCGCGTCTTTGCCGGTGCCGTGCAGCACCGCCAGGTTGGTGTTGTCGATTATGCAGTTTTTGGCAGAATACCCCCACCGGATCAGGGCCTCATGGAAGAAACACTTCATTCGCCACCTATTGAAGCTCCGGTAGAATTGAATATACCGCACTTTGCTGTAGCGCAGATAAAGGCTGCTGCATTGCACCAACACGGTTTCATTGCCCAGTTTGACGCGGTGCGGCGAGGTGTCGTGCTGCATTTCGGCGCCCGGCACATCCTCCACATGCGCGTAGCGGTGCTGGTGTTTTTGACCTATCCCCAAGTCGCGCAAGAGCCGCGTGAGCGTGGAATACCCGACTGCAAGTCCGTGTTCTTCGTTCAACACCTCATGGATTCTCTGCTTGAAACCGTTGCACTGGGCATAGACTCGGCGCAAGAGCTCTTCGCTTACAGTGATTTTGCCC
This sequence comes from Nitrospirota bacterium, assembly GCA_021812785.1. Next base: position 19,196 of record JAKAMR010000047.1, on the reverse strand, counting down.
TGGCGCGGCGGTGTGCCTCCGCTGTCTTTCAAAAGCCGTCGCACACTTTTAGGTGATATGTTCAAAAGCCTGGCAATCTCTTTTTTGCCGCGGCCTTCGGCGGACAAGGTTTTTACGGCTTGCCGTTTATCGGCGTTTATCACGCCAGACCTCCAGTATCTTTTGAAAGCCCGGCAGAACGCTTAATATCCCCTCCACGATCAAATCGGCCTGCGCGAAAAATTCATTGCCGGCCAGACCGGGCTGTTTCAACCCCGCCATTAATCGGTACAGGTATTTTTGCGCCAGCTCCATATCCTGCAGGACGCGGGCTTCACGCTGTCCCAGACGGGGACTTTCACGGACCTGGCTCTTCTGCAATTGCTCCAGCGTCCAGCTGGTATGCCCTTGCCGGATCTGGGCTTTTATCGCAGCTCCGCCACGAAAATAGCCATGCGCCAGCAGGTCGATCTGGCGCAAACTCAGGTCCTTGCCCGATACGGCCCGGACAAACTCCGTGATTTCGCTTTGGGGGATTTTGTTTACGCGCGTAACGGAATGCAGGGTATACATGTACGACCTCGCCGGAAATTTCCCCGAAAAAATGGCTTCACGCACGCTCTCGCTCATCTGGGACAGGATTCCCAGACGCACACTGACCCAGGCGTGTGAGCGCTCTAAACGGCGTGCGATTTCCGTCACGCTCAGGTGATACCTGGCTTTGAGTTCATCCACCAGCGCCGCTTGCTCCAGAATGCTAAGCATATGCGCGTTGCTTTGGCGCAGTAGCGCCAGCATGCCCCCTGCCTCATCCGGCCCCAGCGATACCATCGGTGCCCGCTGTATCCCAAGCTTCTGACTGCACCGCAGCCGTTTGAAGCCGTCCAAAAGCAGCAGGTTCTCTCCCAACATCACCCCTTGCAGTGGCTCCCGGATGCCGCCCTCGCTGATCGAGGCCAATAATTGACGTTCCTGACGCTCATTGGCCAGCCGCAGGCTTTCCCAACGCCGGTCTATTCTTTGTATTTCTATTTCCGGCATGCTGCCTCAAGCCCCACTTTCGCCATCTCCATCTCTTCCATGCCTTGGATTCCGTTCATTTCAGCCAGCATAACAGCCCGGAAATGAGAAAAAAAAGATGGTCCTCTCTTTGCAATCACGGGCCGATTTGAGCCCCGGCGGAAAACCCCTTTGAAATCACGCCTATCTCCACGATTAGCTCGTCCATCTTTGCAATCACCCCGTTGCAAACAGGGACGAGCCTGTAACGCCCCGGAATTATGGCGTTTTCCATCTTAAGCGCGTCCATCTTTGCAATCATGCGCCTCCGCTGGTTCCGCTCCCGCTGCTTCTGGCGGTTCCGCTCCGCATATTCCAGGTTCCTCTGCCGGTACTGCTTCCAATAATCCGGGTTCTTGTTGCACCACCTCCTCTGGGCCTCCGCCTGGGCCGCCCGGTAACCACTGTCACTGGCCAGTTTGGCTTTCTGCCACTTTCTCTTTCGCGCCCTCTGGCATTCGGGATCCGAACAATACCGCTGATAGAGCACATTGATTACCGCCGGGTGCGGCAAAAATGCCTTGCCGCAGGATGCGCAAATCCTTTCCATGACGCCTCCGTAATCAGTTCGATAGGCAATCATGAACGATACTTGCGCAGGAAAAAAGACAGGTACGGGGAACGCCTACAGAATGGATTCGGGTTGGGTCTCTAAACCAGCCATGGGCGGGTCGTTATAGGGGGGGCATTTATCTGAGCGGCAAAGAAGATTGTGCTGGAAATTCCATAAACTTGGCGTTCCGTTTGGGGATTTTGCCCCGTCCTCACAACTACCTTTTTTAGTGGTTGCCGAGCCAATACGGGGTAATTCCTTTTCCTATTAAATAGGCGGGGCATCAATATTTTCGCGAGTCCCAGTCCGCATGACTCGTGGGGGGCCTGTTCATTCAGTGAATTCCAAGATGCGACACCGTGTCGCAATTATCTTAGTATCTATTTTTAAGCTCGACGGATAAAGTAAAAAGGCGTGGATTATTTCAAAATGGGATCCAAAATGGGTATCTGTTTCCAATCCAAAATCTATTTGATTTATAAGTATTTTTTGCCTTTATAAATCGCCCAAATATATATATGGAATATTTTCAGGATTTATATTTTCATGTGATCAAGTACTAACAGATTCTTGGGCGAACGGAGAAGATCAAGGAAGCTTTCTCCTCCGTTCCTTTTTAGTCAGCCCAATCTAAGGCATGTCGATTTCAACCACTTTTGCTTCTGGTTCCTTTTCCTTGAACTTCTGAACAATACTATCGAACCAAGCATCATACATATTATCGTACTTGCCTGCTTTGGAGACCCCTTTTTTGATCGCGTCAGCCATTATTCCGCCCAGACCACCACTGCTGGATGACATGAAATTTCCGATTATATAAATCCGATAGGCATCTTTGTACGGATAAATACAGGAAGTATAGCTGGCCATATCCGAAGTGCCGTAGACTGAGGAGCTCACGCCTTTATCCAGACCGCTCATAACAGCATAAGCGCCATCACATGAGGTGCGAGGCAAGGAAAAATTAGCTAAACCGAATCCGATGCTCTTAATTGCTATATTGGGAGCACCCGGCTGGTCTGGAAGCGTGCTTGGCATAAAGGCGACTGTTTTTGAAAGATGACTTGATCTGAGCGCGATCGAGTCATACACATTCCTGACGACATCATTGCTTGAGGTAGATATGTTTACATCAAAAACGGCTTTGCCCATGTAGGTTTCCGTTTTCGGTGTGGCTGCGGCACAGCCAAAGAGCAGGATATTGATAAATACTAAAATTAAGAATTTCTTCATGTTTTGCCCCTCTCCTTTGAAAGTATTTAGATTTTTTAAGAGAATCCGTTTTAAGAACGGATTCCCAAAATCTGGTTATTGTATTTTCCAAATCACGGTATTCCCATTATTGGATACATAAAGGCTTTTCCCATCGGTCGTTATGTAACTGGGTTCATAATTTGCGAGGTTTCCCCCGGTCAGACCATTTAGACCTGTGGCAACAGTAGTCATAAACCCTGTAGAAATTACTATTTTACTGACCGTTCCATTATTGCTGTCTACAACATAGAGATTAGTTTCATCCGTTGTAATGCCTTGCGGATTGCTGAAACCACTCGCTATTGTGGTAACTGCTCCGGTGGAAATTAATATTTTGCTGACTGTGCCCTTATTGCTATCGGTAACATAAAGATATGTCCCATCGGTAGTGATTCCTGTAGGATTGCTGAAACCGCTTGCTACATTAGAAATCGCCCCGCTGGCGATTGCCATTTTCCGAATTGTACCGTCGAGCCAATCAGTGATATAAAGGTAAGTTCCATCAGTGGTGATTCCTGTTGGATCGTTAAGATTGCTAGCAATTGTTGTTATGGTGCCAGTAGAAATTGAAATTTTCCAGATATCACTTCCGTACCGATCAGTAACATAGAGGTTTGAACCATCTGTAGTAATGCCAAAAGGAAATCCGTTTATGGAGCTTGAAATCGGCTTAATGGCCCCTGAAGAAATTGCAATTTCATTGATCAAATCCCAGCCTGCACTTGCTGTATAAACGTTTGTACCATCTGTAGTTATACCGTCAGATGTTCCGTCATTTTGTATCGTTGTTACAGTCCCTGAAAGAGTTAAAGGCAGGCCTTGAATATGGCCGCCCATCAATGTGCCGCTTGAGCTTCCACCATTCGATCCACCGGAAGTTGGAGTCGCCGCTATCTCAGTCGAACCAGCCGATCCCCCTGCAGAATTGACCGCAGTTACCTGGTAATAATAGGTAGTCCCAGTAGAAGCGGTGGAATCCGTATAGTTGGTTGCGGTTATACCAGTTGCAATTTTCGTTTTTGTGGAAAGTACACCGGAAGCGGAGCCGCGATATACGTTATAACTGGTTGAGCCAGTGACAGCGGACCAAGTCAGGGAAACCTGATTGTTTCCCGCTGTGGCTGAAAGACCTGTTGGCGCTGATGGAACTGTAGTGGAACTGCCGCTCGAACCTCCATTGCTGGAATTCCCGTTGTCGCTAAGCGATATAGTATTGCTAACGGGAGCAGAACCATTTACTGTCGTTTCGATAGTAATTGAACCGCCAGATGCGGTGACAGTGGACGTCTGACTATTAGAGCCACTTTGAATAGTAACTGTGATATCCCCAGTAGAAGGATCAATGGTTATAGAAATCTCATCCAGAACCTGATCAAACCCATTCCCAGTCCCGGCGGTGAAAGATGAAGAAATCAGATTAAAATTGGACGAAACACCGGCAGAAGTCATCCAGGACTGCGACATATTTTGAATTCCTTGGATTATCCCAGCGACCTGGGCCGGAGTAGGTGCCGGGTAGGAAGCAATATGGCTAAAAGCATTGTCCGCAGTCGTGCCCTGAGCGCCATACCAGGCTCGGACTATCAGGTCTGTAAGTGGTGTAATATTTATAACCGTCGTTAAATTACCATCAGAGCTCACGCTGTAGAGAACCGTACCATTATTTGTTGAGATCTTCAGCAAAAAAGGCGGTTTGAGGCCAGAGGCGCTGATATGAAAAGAACCATTATTGCCAGTTGTGGCCGTGCGGACCTGTCCCGTACTGTCCACAAGGGTCACAGTGGCGCTCGCGATTGCCTGTCCTGTTGCTGCCGTTCCGCTGACGTAATCGCCCGAAATAGATGAAGAACCCATGCCACAAGCCGAAAGGAAAAATAGGCCAGAAATAATCAAGGCCCCTATTGAAGCAATCCTGGATATCCGATGTATCATCTTTCCCTCCCTAATCCATTCTTTTCCATAATCACAGCCAAAGATTCACACCCGCGCCCACAAGTACCCCAAAAGTGTTTGTGGTTGAGGCTGAAGAATCGGCATAAGACCCATTCGGATACGTGACTTTCCAAGCCGGAATTTTCCAGTACTGCCAGTAAGGGGTCACGAACAGAAGTATTGTGGTCTGCTGGGGCTCCCTCCAAAAAACATCCTCTGATTTATGGATATCCCATGTCATGGGCAATTCAACTCTATAGCCAAGATCTGGAGTGACAGAAGCACTGCCAGTGCCCGATGTCTCGGAGTTATCTTCGAGAGACGATGAAAAAGGCAATTGAAGGGCTCCGTCTACACCTAGGGTCATCCTTTTCAGCCGGCCTATATAATTGAAACCTAATGCGCCATAATACCAGCTGAAATCAATACTGCCCATGGGAATGCTATATTTATAATCCCTATAAGCAAGACCGCCATACAAAGTGAGTGTCGAAGGCATGGGCCAGTCCAAATCGGCCACCTTCACGCCAAGATCCCCCTCGATATTTAAAATCTTTTGGCTTAAGGATCTCGGCAAGTCCGGATTGAAAAAGATGGCCGCCTCTGAAAATGCCGGATTACCGGTAGAATAATCCGCTGTAAGCCTTGACCATAAGTCCTCGGTCTCACCCCTGACCTCTCCATAAAACCCGTTAAGGGTGCCCGACGTAAGGGTGACATTGGGATTTTCGGCTGAAAGATTAAAATAGTTCCATTCATAGCCAGCCAGCAGGGTTACCCCGATATTGCCGGAACCAGGGTCCCAACTCTGGGCTAAACTCTGGTGGGCGCCGAGCAGCACAATTGTTATAAATATCAGGCTTGAAAAAGCAAAATTCTTCATAATATTCACTGCTTAAAGACGCTTTTCTCCGCTTAGGATTCATTCTAATTTAAAAAGGGATAAATACTTCTTTTTCTACATCTAAAGTTGAGTATTCTACAAATTATGATGATTTTGTCAAGTTTTTTCTTCTTTTCATGTTGTTTCAAATGCCTGCCCAAAAGGCTGAATATGTCAGCAAACGGGAGGGATTATGGAAAATACAAGGAAACTGCTTGGGGCGAGAATCAAGGAATTAAGACGTGCTCGCGGTTTTTCCCAGATGCAGCTTGCCGAAAAAGTCGATATAGATTTCAAACACTTAAGCAGAATCGAGGTCGGAAACAGTTATCCCTCCATGGACACCCTTGAGAAAATAACAGAAATGTTGGGCTGCGAGCTTAAGGATTTCTTTGAATTCGCCCCGCCAAAACAAAATCCCAAAAGGGAAATAATAGCCCTCCTGAACGAGGCCGACCCCGAAAAGCTGAATCTTATATATAAGATCATGAGGGCTATTATTCGTTAAAAAGAGAGTCTAATAATTCTTTTTTCTGAAGAACCCAACTTGCATCAGGGCCTCTTTGACTCTTTTATCCTTACGGGCAAGTAATTTCAGGGCATCAGCGATCATTTCCAATTTTTCTTTTCTCCGTTCTTCCTCATATTTTTTAGCCCGTCGCTCATCCTGGATAGAAACGAAAAGACCGAAAGCAGCCATTAATAGAATGCCGCCACAGATTATAAGTAATGGACCATATCTCATTTATCCTCCTGATAAAAATTATTTCAATGCCGATTTTCATCTCTCGCGCTCGAACTCCAGATAATTCCTTACCTGTAGAAGACCTAAAAATCCTTTCTCGCGTACGGTATCTATTGGGCGGAGCCCATCAAAAGCCAAGTTCGGCGTGGTCATCCATCGGTAGACGATTTCCCGGTTATGAGAATATAGAATGCGCAGTGACTGATGAATCGCTAAAAGGTTGCCGACCCTGTCCATTAGATCACGATGATTAGCAAATGGTGCTCCTTTCCGGTACCTGTCTAACGTTCTGCGCGATCCAGTGAACAATCCAAGACATGCTAACTGGTCTTCAACACCAAGTTCCCATAGGTCAAAAAGCTTCATAACTATTTTTGTAAGTGCTAATCTCCCCTCCAGACTATGCGGATCGGATTTATTGCCCTCTAATGTATTTTTTCGTTTCATATCTTCCTCTTAAAGCAGCGAATTTTTACAAAGGAATGCCATGCCTTATCCTGCTGTAAAATATTTTCCACCAGAATTTTTCCCGGGTCTGTTTCCGCTAGTTCAATTGGTATCCGTCCGTTTAACAAAGGATGTGGGCTGGTAAGCCATTTCCTCGCGTCTTCCTTACTATGGAGGACATCTACAGCCCACGCAAATAATGCGGCTAAACGGTAGAGTCGATCGCTTGCCTTACGCGAGAATTTCCTTTTTTCCCTTTTGATTCGACGAAAAGTGCTTATGCTGATACACATAAAATTTGCGAGATCCTTGTCCGACATATCAAGATGTCTCTGCACCGACCTCGCCCATGAAAAAGGGAACCCATTTAAAATTTCTTCGTGAAAATCAATCTTTGCTCTTTTGATCCCAAAAACGTTTCTGACATCGTACATGTTCCCCCCCCTTAACTCGCTTTTTTAATAACCGCCATGGCGGTGGCCAGCATCGATGAAATATCACCAAAGTTGGCGGGCAGTATCATCGTATTTGTGCTCTTGGCCAAATTGCCAAACTGGCTCACAAGTTCCTCGGCCACCCTTAGTTGTACCGCTTCTATTCCGCCGGTCCGTATGGCCTCTCCGACTTTCTTCAGAGCATCCGCCGTCGCCTGGGCTACAGCCCTGATGGCCGAGGCCTCGCCATCCGCCACATTAATCTGTCTCATCTTCTCGCCCTCAGCCGTATTGATTACCGATTGTTTCTGACCCTCGGCCTGTAAGATCATGGCCCTTTTTTCCCGCTCTGCCTGCATCTGTAGGGCCATGGCTTGAAGCACGTTTTCCGGAGGGGTGATGTTTTTAATCTCGTACCTGAGGATTTTGACACCCCAGGCCCTGGCAACCTCATCCACAGCCGTCACCACCGCGTTGTTAATATGCGTCCTCTCTTCAAATGTGCGGTCCAGGTCTATTTTGCCGATCTCACTGCGCATAGTGGTCTGGGCCAGCTGGGTAATGGCAAACGTGTAGTCCGCCCATAAGAGGCCGCCCTGGGGTCGATGACCTGGATAAACAGAACTCCGTCGACCGCCACCTGCACGTTGTCCTTGGTAATACATATCTGTTCTGGAATCTCGTGCGCCGTCTCCTTGATGGAATGCCTGTAGGCCACCCTGTCTAGTAACGGGAGGATAAGGTTGATGCCGGCATTAAGCACCTCGTAATACCTGCCCAGCCTTTCCACTACAAAGGCGCTCTGCTGGGGCACAGTTTTAATGGATGAGGCAAAAAAAGCCGCTGTCAGTATGGCTAATGCCAGAAAAACATAGAACATTTATATACCCTCCTTGATTAAGGTCCATTTTTCTGCTCCGGAAACTGGCGGACACAGAGCCTGATGCCATCCGTGCCCACGATTTCGACCATGGAGCCAGCTTCAATTACATGCATGTCCTTGCTGTATGCGATCCATTCCGCTCCGCGGTAAAAGACACTCCCTTCGCCTCCTGGAGGTATTGGCTTTACCACCATGACCCTTTGGCCAAGGTAATCAGGCGAGACCCGGCCCTTTGTCAGTCTCGGCCGTATCCTGCCCCGAAGGATAAAAATCAAGGCAAGAGATACGACCGAGAAGAGTGCAAACTGGCTCTCAGATCCAGTGGTGAGTCCAATCCCGGTTGTAATCGCTGTTGCCATAGCCGCCGCCCCTATAAATACCAGGACAAAGGTGAGCGTATGAAGCTCGGCGATAATCAGGAGAAGACCCAGAACCGCCCAAATCCTATAATCCATAAGCCTCTTGCCCCCTCGCATATGGGTGGGAACCGATCATTTCAGTCTCGCCTCCAGATACGCTCTGATCGTTTTGATTTCATCGAGAATATCCGCTAACCGCCTCAGGATGAGGTCCGAAGCAAAATCAGCGAGGACCTCAGCATATGCTTCCGCATGCTTTTCGGGCACACCAACAGCCTTTAGCTTTTTTGCATAGGCCATGGAATCAAACATATTTAGTGCCCTCCTTGCCCGTGAAATTCCAGGAGGGGGATTTTATCGAGAATTTAAAAAAGCCCGATAAAAATCCTGCTGCGGCCCCTACCTGATAGAGATTGTCGATTGGCATATTGAGTCTGAAGGCCCTCAGGCCCTCGACAATCCATCGGCCCAGGAACATCAGAGAGAAAAGCCATCCCAGAACACCCCCGGCTATGACCCCAAGGATGACGTTTGATAAAAGCCAAAAAGCAAAAAGACCAGACATTATGATCCACATGAAAAGTATGGCTCCCCATCCCGTATTAGTCCTCATTAGTGATCTCCTTTATTTACGTTCGTGGGCCCGGAAACCGGACCCACCATTTTTAGTAATTGACATTTCCCGGTCATCAACTGAACTCCCCAGGGGAACCCTCTCCCGTTCCACCGTTTCATGCCGCCATATTGCCTTCGAAATAAGGCAGTTTTGCCGTCAGGCCATACACCCTGGCCACGTTTCGCATGTTTATATCAGTGCTTAGCACAATGACCTCGCCCCCGGTTTCACCATGCAGCCTAATGGCGGCCCCTACGATCTCGTTGTCGGCTTCGCTCGCCAGGTCATCCAGCGGCTCGTATTCCGTACAGGTCCTGAGGGTGGCCCCGGTTAGCAGCTCCGCTCCGGTATTCAACTGTCCCCCATAAAAATGCAAGGTGTTCAGGACCGTCTCCGCGGCGTTGACTATCATCAGATGTTTGCTGCGCTTAAGACCGTCCAGTTCCCGAACCGCCGCCCTTGGGATGACAATCTCACAGTCTCCCTCCAGACGGAACATCAGATCCGGATAGGCCAGTAACGCGCTTGTATCCAATACATATATCCTTTTTCCCATATCCATGTCCTCCTCTATAAATTGGTTTTTATCCTTTGTGTTTGTTATCCCTTAGCCTCATTCGCGGCAGAAACCCTTTAGCTCCTCTATTGACCCTTTCAGCCATTCCAGCCGGTCATATAGGTCATTAAGTACATTTGAAAGCGGGATTTTTGCCGTAGTTTTGCCCTCAAACAGAAAACGCAGGAGACCGGCTATCTCCAGCAGATAGACCATCTGGGAGTCGATATCATCGGTAATATCGAGATATGTCTTCTTCTCCCGGGGCTTCACCTTTGGGCTCCTCCTCATGGCCTTTACCTTTTTTTTGGGCTTGGTCATGATCTATTCCCTCCTTTTCTGCTTACAGGGCGGCGGCCTCCATCCACTGAAAAGACCGCCTTGATAAGACGAATTACCCTTCCCAGGAAGCCTTCCGACCTCATCGCCATTGAAGGCTGCGCTTTTTTAGGTGCACATGCAGGAGTCGTAACCTTATCCTTAGTAAGGCTAAAAGGATAATTTTTAGCCTTGAGCCCATGTGCCCTTGCAGCGGCCCTCATTTTTTCGTCCGTGCTCACAATGGCCACATAATTGAATTCGCCCTTCAGCTCTAAGGCGGTCCCAACGACGCGGTTATCTATGTCGTTGCCAAGATCCTTTATTTTTTTGTACCTGGTAAAGGTACGAAGTATTGTCCCTGTTTGTAGTTGTCCACCTTTTGCGAGATCAAGATAAGACCCGAGTTGATCGAGCGTCCTTGCGACATCTCTTGCCGCCCTGGCCTCCAGTTCGACCGTGCTGCTTTTGCAGATGTCCAGCTCTTTGATCACGGCCGTGGGGATCACCACCGTGTCGTTAAGATTCATCTTATAAATCAGGTCAGGCTCGTATAGCAGCGCCCCAGTATCTATCACAAATGCCCTTCTCATTACTCCCCCTTACCCTGCCCCGAGGAAAGAAACCACCTGACCTCCCCGGCAACAAAAGAAGGAGTCCCTGCCAATATCATGTATGGTATGAAAAAGAAGCTGCTTAGCAGCCAGAGCACTCTTTCCCACCTCTTGTTTACGAGCTGGGGATTACGCTCCGCCATTTTCATGCACACAGAGGGCAACGCCGGAAGGGAAAAATACACCAGTCCGAGATATACGGCTATGATCCAACCAAAGATTAAATAACTCATTTTGACCTCCTGTATCGTTGTTGATACTAGTTCCGCCCCACTTCCTAAACAGCAAATCAGTGATTTTATTAAGTCACTCTAACCCTCCTTTGGCCTCTTTGTAGGCTTTTTTGACCATTGTCCGCGTTATCATTTCCTCCGGCCCAACAGCCTGAGTATCGAAAAAGTCGCCTCTCACCACCTTGATCCTGCTGATAGCCTCTTCCCCTGACCTCAAGCTGCCTGCCTTAAGCAATGCTTTCAAGAACTTTTCCATCTCCTCCGCATCCAGGCGCCTGTAGAGCCCCTCCAAATACTTAAAATCGACTTCCTTGATATACATATGTCCTCCTTCGATATTTCTTTACTACTTTATTTATTTAATTCTTTTATACCTTCTGCCTATATATACGGCTCTCATTGAGAAAAAGCAAGGTCGACTGGCGAACTTTTTTAACTTTTTTGATTTTTTTTGCTTTATTTAATTAATTGGAGTAATAATGTATAAAATTAAAATAGCGGGGGTGAAAAAGTGGGCGAGAGAAGGACTTATTCAGTGAGACTGATGCCTGAAATAATGAAAAAACTCAGGTTTCTGGCCGTGGAAAGCGAAAGGCCGGTTTCCGATTTGCTGGAAGAGGCCATCGAGGACCTTATAAAAAAGAATTCTCCGCGCAAAAAAATCAAAAAAATAGGGGCTGGAAGATGAAAAGAGGAGAAAGAACTTAGATGAATTTCTTCTTCATAGATTACTCTGACCTATATTTCAGAACAATTAAAAAAATTGAAATGCCGGGAAGGCGCAGCGGGAAATTTGTCCAAATATTTGATGATGCGAGTGGGGATGAGTATTTGGTCCTTTCTCCCAAGGAGCTGTCGGTTTACCATGCAAATATAGTTGAACGCTTTTGCGCCTTAAAAGGTATTGAAGGATCATACAATAGCAAAAAGGATTTCTTCACGCTCCATAGTGGGGAGTGGGCCGTTATCGGAGGCGGGCTTTGGGGGATCGATGACACTAAAAAAATTTTTGAATTTTCGGGAGCATCCCAAAGATATGGCGCTTTCGAAGCCGCAGGGATGAAAAGCAAACTTCTCAATTCTGTGGCTCTTACGGGATACTCATTTCTTATCAATGGTTTTTAAACTTATAGGTCCGTTCAATTTCGCCACCGCCGAGAAAATTCTCTGGATTTTCTTTTTAGAAGTTTTCCTTAAGGGTTCTCGCTTAAGCCCTTTTGAATAGTTTGCAAAATCCTATCAAAAGGCATTAATATTTAAGGCAAAATTGGAGAAAAATGGGAAACTCACCCGAAGATAAGGCCCGCGAAATAATAGACAAAATGCTCGAACAGGCTGGCTGGGCTGTTCAGGATATGGACCATGTAAATATTAACGCCGGTCCAGGAGTCGCAATCCGTGAATTTCCCCTCAAAAAAGGACATGGCTTTGCCGATTATCTACTTTATATAGATGGAAAGGCCTCTGGAGTGATCGAGGCAAAAAAGGCGGGGACCACCCTGACTGGGGTAGAAATCCAGTCCGATAAGTATAAAAGCGGGCTTCCAGACGAGCTTCCCGCCTGGCATCGTCCGCTTCCTTTCTGTTATCAGTCCACAGGGGTTGAGACCCGGTTTACAAACGGACTTGATCCCGTGCCCTGCTCAAGAAATGTCTTTTCTTTTCATAGGCCGGAAACTCTGGCGGAATGGCTGAAGTTAGGAGAGGACAGCGCTGACCCCGGCCAGATGAACTCTTCCAGCAAAGTTTTTGGAGCGAGGGAGGGACAACAAGGATATGACGAGTCTGCATCTCTTCGACAACGCCTTACCCAAATACCTTCCTTAATCGAAGAAGGACTATGGCCCGCCCAGATCAAGGCCATCAGGAATCTTGAAAAATCCCTGGCCGAAAACCGCCCCCGCGCCCTCATCCAGATGGCAACGGGAAGCGGCAAGACCTTCACCGCCGTCAATTTCATTTACCGGCTCATAAAATTCGGAGGTGCAAAACGGGTCCTCTTTCTTGTGGACCGGGCCAATCTGGGCCGCCAGACAAAAAAGGAATTCGATCAGTTCCAATCCCCTTACAGTCCATATAAATTTACAGAGGAGTACATCGTTCAGCAGCTAAAGTCCAACAAGATAGACACAACCGCCCGCGCTTGCATCTCCACGATTCAGCGGCTATATTCCATTCTCAAAGGCGAAGAACTGGATGAAGAGGTCGATGAGCACTCCGCAGGGGGCCTCGAAAGCCTTTTCAAGGGGCCTCCCCCGGTTGAATATAACCCCCTGGTCCCGCCCGAGACCTTCGATATCATTGTCACGGACGAATGTCATCGCTCGATTTACGGCCTGTGGCGGCAGGTGCTCGAATACTTTGACGCCTTTATAATAGGACTCACCGCAACGCCAAACAAACAGACCTTCGGTTTTTTTAACCAGAACCTTGTAATGGAATATCCTCATGAGCAGGCCGTGGCCGATGGGGTGAACGTAAATTATGATGTTTACGAGATACACACAAAGATTACCCAAAGCGGCTCTATTGTGGATGCAGGCTTTTATGTGGACAAGCGCGACAGGGAAACCCGCGCCGTCCGATGGGAACAGCTTGATGAGGACCTGACTTATACAGGGCAGCAGATCGACAGGGACATTGTAGCCGTTGACCAGATCCGCACGGTAATAAAGACTTTTAAGGAAAAGCTCTTTACCGAGATATACCCGGGCCGCACCGAAGTGCCCAAGACTCTCATCTTCGCCAAGGACGATTCCCATGCCGAGGACATCGTCCGCATAGTACGGGAAGAATTCGGAAAGGGCAACGATTTCGCCCAGAAGATCACATACAAGACGACTGGCGTAAAGCCTGATGAGCTGATCAAATCTTTCCGGAACGATTACTTCCCTCGTATTGCGGTCACGGTGGACATGATAGCGACCGGAACGGACATAAAACCTCTTGAAATAGTCATGTTTCTACGCTCCGTGAAGTCGCGGTCTTATTTCGAGCAGATGAAAGGCAGAGGGATTCGTGTAATCAAAGATGATGACCTCCAATCGGTTACTCCTGACGCGAAGGGGAAAGACCATTTTGTTATAGTTGATGCCGTGGGCATCTGTGAGGCAGTAAAGACAGACTCCCGGCCGATGGAGCGGAAGCGCTCCGTTTCCCTTGAAAAGCTCCTCCAGGCGGTAGCCCTTGGGAATACCGAAAAAGATGTCATATCCTCAATCGCTGGTCGCCTTGCCCGTCTGGAAGGCAAGATTACAGAAGAAGATAAAGCCGAACTTTCAAAACTGTCGGGAGGAAAGGGCCTTAAGGAATTGACCGGCGGTCTTTTGCGTTCGCTCGACCCCGATTTGCATATCGAGCAGGCTAAAAAGGACAATCCCGGCACGGCGGAGCCTTTGCCCGACCAGATAGAGAAAGCGGCAAAAAAGCTGATTATTGAGGAGGTTAAGTCTTTCAATAATGCTGAATTGCGCCTCAAAATTCTCGACCTCCACCGGGCCACCGAGCAGATAATAGACACGGTAAGCAAGGACGAGGTGATAGCCGCGAATTTCAGCGCGCAGGCGCTGGAGAAGGCAAAGGGCATGGTGCAGTCTTTTGAGCAGTTCATAAAGGACAACAAGGACGAGATAACTGCCCTGCAAGTCCTTTACAGCAGGCCTTACAAACAAAGGCTTCGCTATGAACAGATAAAAGACCTTTCAGATAATATCAAGCGGCCGCCTTATCAATTGAGTGTTGACGGCCTCTGGAATGCATATGCGGCGCTCGAAAAATCCAGGGTACGGGGGGCAAGCGCCCAGCACATTCTTTCGGATATAGTATCCCTTGTGCGCTTTGCGATACATCAGGAAAACGAGCTTGTCCCATTCCCGGAAAAAGTGGATGCCAATTTTAACGCCTGGCTTGCCCAGCAGGAAAACAGCGGCAAAAAATTCACTGAGGAACAGAAACACTGGCTCTCTATGATAAAGGACCATATCGCCGCCAACCTGAGCATAGAAGCGGATGATTTTGATTATGCGCCATTTGCCCAGGAAGGCGGAATCGGAAAGGCGCACCAGGTGTTTGGGGATGGGCTCGATGAGGTGATGGAAGATATGAATGGGGTGCTGGCGGCGTGATAGCGCAATCTTTTCATAGCAAAAAAAAATTACCTGATAATTGGAAGATTGTGCCACTCAGGGAGGTGTTGACAGATATCATAGGAGGCGGTACACCTTCAAAATCAAATCCCAAATTCTGGAACGGTTCTATCCCATGGTTCACAGTTAAAGATATGCGAACCCGACGGCCCACTGATTCGGTTGACCATATTTCAGAAGATGCTGTTAATAAAAGTGCTACAAATATTATTCCAAAAGATACCGTCATTATTGCAACACGAATTGGTCTAGGTAAGGTAATTCGTGTTCCATTTGCTTCGGCTATAAATCAGGATTTAAAAGCCTTAATTGCCTCTCCTGAAATTGATAAGGGATATCTTGAATATTGGATTATGTCGATTGCTGATTATTTGGAAAATATGGGTTCTGGGACAACCGTCAAAGGTATTCGGCTTGAAACTCTGCGCGAATTGCCTTTCCCCTTTGCTCCACTAGAACAGCAGAAAGCTATAGTGCAAGAAATCGAAAAACAATTTTCTCGATTGGATGAAGCTGTCGCCGGCCTGAAGCGCGCTAAGGCCAATCTCAAGCGTTATAAAGCCGCCGTCCTCAAGGCCGCTGTCGAAGGGAAGCTGACGGAAGAATGGCGCAAAGAACATCCTGACGTGGAGCCCGCAAGCGAATTATTGAAACGCATCCTTGCCGAGAGGAAAAAGAAATGGGAAGAGGAGCATCCAGGAAAGAAATATAAAGAACCCGCCGCGCCGGACACTTCGAATTTGCCCGATTTGCCGGAAGGATGGGTGTGGGCGACAATCGAGCAGGTTGCTATCAAAGTGCAATATGGCTCATCCGCGAAAACAAATGAAGATCAAGACGGCATCCCTATTATAAGAATGGGCAATATTTTTGAAGGCCGACTTAAATTGGATGATCTCAAATATTTACCTAAAAATCATTCCGAATTTCCTGAACTCTTACTTAAAGAATCTGACCTTTTATTTAATCGAACCAACAGTCCAGAACTTGTTGGGAAAACTGCCGTCTATAAGGACATGCCCAAGCCGTGTTCATTTGCCTCTTATCTTATAAGAGTGCAGTTCGATAATAGTGCAAGATCTAATTTTGTAAGCTATTACATAAATTCCAATGCTGGCCGAAGATGGATCAAGTCGGTAGTCTCGCAACAGGTAGGACAAGCAAATGTCAACGGTTCAAAATTGCAAGCTCTCTCAGTCCCTTTTCCTCCCGATGCAGAGCAAGAGAAAATCGCTGAAGAAATCGAAAACTATTGCTCTGTTATTGACGAAATCGAAAAAGTTATTGAAATCAACCTTAAACGCGTTGAACGCCTACGCCAGTCGATTTTGCAGAAAGCTTTTTCGGGCGGTTTTAATGGACGCAATCGTTAATGAAAAATTGTGATGAAATTGTCACGTTAAACGTAGGGGCAGGTTTCAAACCTGCCCTTTTAAAGACGTTTTCGGATTAAATGTCATGCACGAATTCCATCAGCCCGCGCCGTTTCGTAGGGGCGGGTTTTAAACCCGCCCGGTTAACGGCCCACATCGCCTGAAATTCATCATCGCAGGGCGATCCGCCTGAAGGATTATGATTATTCACGGGCAGGGGCGTATTTTGTCACAATTTGCGCTTGGGAAAGAGAATGCTTGTTCGGGGAAATCAGGAATAGCGAAATGTTATTAAATGGACACGGTGAAATCGTATTGAAATGTTGGGACGACCTGCCCAACCATTATCATCATGTGCAACTGGATGAATTCGCGGTTATGCCCAACCACGTTCATGGCATCATCATTTTAACGGAACGGGCGGGTTTAAAACCCGCCCCTACGAAACGACGCGGTTTGACAGAAATTGTCCGGGCATTCAAAACGTTTTCGTCACGGCGCATGAACCGCATTCGCTATACCCCCGGCATCCCGGTTTGGCAACGTAATTATTACGAAAGAATCATTAGAACAGATGCCGAACTGGACGGGATAAGGGAATATATTGCAACCAATCCTTTGCAATGGCAAACCGATTCTGAAAATCCTTTTTGTAGAGGCGAACGGCCAGTTCGCCCTAATATCTGAGGCACACGGTGAAGAAATCACCACGCTATCAGACCTCCCACCTCACCGAAGACCAGTTCGAACCGGGCTCACGCGGGCGTGTGCTCAAAAACATTTTACATATTACAAGCAGGCGTGAGATGGATATAATAGAGGCCGAGTGGTATGCCCTTTCAGTGCCCCTTCTTGCTGCCAGATTTGAAAAAGACCACCGTTTTACCGCAGCGGACATCTGCAACATACATAAGGTCTGGTTAGGAGACATCTATGCCTGGGCAGGGCAATACCGTCAGGTGAACATATCAAAAGAGGGGTTCCCATTCGCGGCGGCGCGGCATATCCCGAAACTGATGCAGGAGCTGGAAAAAGGCGCTCTGCATAAATATACCCCTTGCCTTTTTGAAAACGATAATGAAATTATTACAGCGTTGGCGGTCGTCCATGCTGAACTAATGCTAATTCATCCTTTCCGCGAAGGTAATGGAAGATCCGGTAGACTGCTGGCTGTGTTAATGGCATTTCAGGCAGGGTTGCCGGGTTTGGATTTCTCGGGAATTCGCGGAAAAAAGAAAAAAGCATACTTTGCCGCAGTGCAAGCTGGTGCTGATCAGGACTACGAACCGATGAAACTGGTTTTTAACGACGTGCTTTCGAGGACGAGACGGACACTAGGTGGCGGACATCGGAAGGCTTAATGAAAGCTTTCTCGGCGGCCGAGCGCATGCCTTCAATCGCGGAGGAAGAAACGACAAAAGTTTCAATAATCTCCTGGCGTTTTTCGGGATTCTTTAGATAGGGATTAGTCTTTAGTAAGGACTTGTTTTTCATATGTATATTATAACAGGAGAGGATATAAATGACACCGGCCTCAATCGTTCAAAAACTCTGGAACTACTGTAACGTCCTTCGGGACGATGGGATGAGCTATGGGGATTATGTGGAACAGCTTACATATCTGCTCTTCCTCAAGATGGCCGATGAAAGGTCAAAGCCGCCCTACAAGCAGGAAAACCCTGTTCCGGCCTCCTATAGCTGGCCTTCTCTGTTAAAGAAAGATGGTGACGATCTTTTCGATCATTACAGGCATATCCTCGAAAAGTTAGGGCAGGAAAAGGGGCTACTGGGCCTCATCTTCGGCAAGGCCCAGAACAAATTTCAGGACCCGGCGAAGCTCAGACGCCTCATTGTCGATCTTATCGATAAGGAAAACTGGTCTTCAATGAGCGCGGATGTGAAGGGGGACGCCTACGAAGGGCTCCTGGAAAAGAATGCGCAGGACGTCAAGACCGGGGCAGGGCAGTATTTTACGCCTCGCCCGCTGATCAGGGCCATGGTGGACTGTATCGCCCCTAAACCAGGAGAAACCATTTCAGATCCTGCCTGCGGTACCGGCGGGTTCCTGATAGCCGCCCACGATTATATTCTTGAGCACAACAAGAACCTGACAAAAGAGGAAAAGAAGGGGCTCAAGCACGAGACGTTATTCGGCGTTGAGCTGGTACAAGGCACAGCACGGCTGTGCGCCATGAATCTTATGCTACATGGCATAGGGACAAACGGGCAAAAGCTCCCCCTTGCCGTCACCGATTCCCTGGCCTCTGATCCAAGAAACCGCTATGAAATAGTCCTGACCAATCCCCCTTTCGGAAAGAAGAGCAGCACCGCCATAGTGGGTCAGGATGGTAAGGTCTACAAGGAAAAGGAGATCATTGAGCGGGACGATTTCTGTGCAACTACATCGAACAAGCAACTGAATTTTGTGCAGCACGTGAAGACCCTGCTTAAGCAGAACGGCCGCGCCGCCGTTGTTGTTCCGGATAATGTGCTTTTTGAAGGCGGCGCGGGGGAAACCGTCAGAAGGAAACTGCTCCATGAATGCGACGTGCACACGCTATTAAGGCTTCCGACCGGCCTTTTTTATGCCCAGGGGGTGAAAGCGAACGTACTTTTTTTTGACAAGAAACTGGCATCGGAAAAGCCATCGACAAAAAAGCTCTGGATCTATGATTTCAGGACAAATAAGGATTTCATGTTAGCGGCCGCTTAAAACCCGCCACCTAGGGTCGAATCAAACCCCGCCATTTTTGAGAGGAGATGATGTATATCTTCTTTTGCACTTTGCAAGGGAGGTATACATGTCAAACAGG
>JAKAMR010000046.1 GCA_021812785.1 Nitrospirota bacterium | reverse complement strand
GGAGCTGCAAAACGTCATACACAGGGCCGTATTTCTGGCAAAAGGTCCTCTGATAGAGGAGTCGGATTTCATGTTCGAGCAGGTAAAATGCCGCCCGGACGATGCCCCGGCAGGGAAAATAAGGGACGTGGAAAGGCAGCTCATAATGGACACCCTTAAAGGCGTTGACGGCAACAGGACAATGGCAGCCAGGATCCTGGGTGTCAGCGTAAGGACCATAAGGAATAAACTCAAGGAATACGGGGTCAAGGAATATGGGGAAAATTTTTCCTGACAGGGAAATTTTTTGCGTGCCCGAGCGCGGTCTCCTGGCCGTCTTTTTTTTAAAGGCGCCGGGTTTGCTCCCGGCCTGTGCATATTTTTGATTTTTTGACTGGCACGATTATTGATATATAAGTCAATTAGAAGGGAGATGAGTTGGAAAAATGACACTTCCCACAAACAACATACTTGAAAGGCTCATAAGATACACACAGGAAAGGCACGGTGTTATTGCCTCCAATATCGCCAACTCCGACACGCCGGACTACAAGGCAAAAGACATCAAGTTCGAGGATTTCATGAGTGGGGGCGGCCTGCCGCTGATGCTGACCAATGAAAAGGACATAGATACGCCTGAGGCCGATTTTGGTGATTCTGGCACACAGTTGGACCGGTCAGCACCCTGGAAAGATGGAAATAACGTGCAGGTAGACATGGAAGTGGCAAAAATGGATGAAAACGCACTGCTTTACGAGGGCGGGATGAAGATGCTCGGGACGGAGATGAGCATGTATCAGGCTGCCCTGAGAAGAACATAGGAGGAGAATTTAAAAAATGGATTCTTTCGGTTTGCTGGAAGTGAGCGCCTCGGCGCTCAGGGCGCAAAAAGAGAGGATGGACGCGATAGCCTCAAACATGGCAAACGCACAGTCCACCAAGTCAGCGGACGGGGGACCCTACAAGAAAAGGGAGGTCATCTTCTCCACCATGCCGATCGAGTCGGGCAATCAGGAACTGGAGGGTGTACAAGTTTCCTCCGTTGTCAAGGAAAACGCGTTCCAGAAGGTCTATGAGCCCTCCAATCCTGACGCTGACAAGGAAGGCTTTGTGAAGATGCCGGACATAAATGTGCTGGAGGAGATGGTCAACATGATGACCGCATACCGGGCCTACGAGGCTCAGGTATCTACGTTCAACGCTACCAAGGCCATGTTCAGCAAGGCCCTGCAACTGGGAGGGCAATAAACGGTGTCCGGCATGGAGATCAACGGCAGCGGCCAACTGAACGGTTTGGCGGGACTCAACTCCAGTCAAAAAAATGACGGTAAAGGTTTTGACGAGATGATGAATCAGGCCATAAATGAGGTCAGCCAGGTGCAGCAGAGCGCGGACAAGGCCGCAAACGACCTGGCAAACGGAGGGGATATGACCCAGGCCATTATCGAGATGCAAAAGGCCAATCTCAACTTTCAGCTTATGATCGAGGTCAGGAACAAGATACTGAGCGCATATGACCAGATAATGGGGATGCAGATCTGATGCCTGATTTTCAGGCACTTTTAGCGCAGATCAAGGGCATGCCCGGTAAGAAGCAGGCATCACTCGCGGCGGCCGTCGTCCTTGTGATCGCTTCTCTCGTATTTTCGGTTTCATGGCTGGAGAAGACGAATTACAGCCTGCTTTACTCGAACCTGACCGATGAGGATGCCGGGCTTATCATGCAGAAGCTCGATGCGCAGAAGATCCCATACAAGGCAACGGCGGCAGGGCTTATGGTGCCCTCGGACCAGGTCTCGATACTGCGCCTGAAACTGGCGGCCGAAGGCTTGCCCCAAAATGGCGGCGTCGGCTTTGAGATCTTCGATAAAAACAATTTCTCCACTACGGATTTTGTCCAGAAGGTCGATTACAAGAGGGCCCTCCAAGGGGAACTGGCGCGGACCATAATGGCCATCTCCGGGATCCAGATGTGCAAGGTGCAGCTCGTGAT
Source organism: Nitrospirota bacterium (assembly GCA_021812785.1). The sequence goes on along the minus strand of JAKAMR010000046.1, from coordinate 19,291 downwards.
CCCCGACAATAGTGATTTCATGCTGGAGAAGCAGGATAAACCCAGGGCATCGGTCCTCGTGAAACTTTCACCAGGCATGAGCCTTTCTCGCGGCCAGGTTATGGGAATAGTCCATCTGGTTGCAAGCAGCGTGGAGGGGCTGGACCCCAAGGACATTTCGGTGGTTGACAGCCAGGGATACATTCTAAACTCACAGCAGGGCGATAATATAGCGCTGTCGGGCAGCCAGTTGGAATACCAGCGCACGGTCGAAAAACAGCTTGAAAGCCGTGTGGCGGGCATCCTGGCGCCCGTAGTCGGGAGCGGCAACGTCAAGGTGAAAGTCGCCGCGGACCTGGATTTCGACAAGATTGACAAGGTTGAGCAGACCTATGACCCGGACAGCCAGGTTGCAAGGAGTGAGCGTAAGGTGAGCGAGAAGTCCACCTCCGGGGCTCCCGGCGGCATACCCGGCGCGAGTTCTAATCTTCCCGGAAAGACTGCAGTGGCCGCCTTCGCCTCCCAAGGCAACTCCGAAAAGACGGATGACACTGTGAACTACGAGATAAACGAGGTCACAAGCCACATAGAAAATGCGACTGGCGTTGTACAGAGGCTGTCCGTTGTTGCGCTGGTCGACGGCACTTACAAGACCGTAAATGGGAAAAAGCAGTACGTCCCGCGTTCAGACGCCGATATAAAGCAGTTTGAAGAGATGGTAAAAAAAGCGGTTGGATATAACGCTGGCAGGGGAGACCAGGTGAAGGTGGTGAACATGCCTTTTGAGGCCTCGTACCAGGAGGGGCCTGCCGTTTCCCCAAAACCTTCCATAATGCCGAAGATTTACTCGGCCTCAACGCATCTTGCGCCCCTGGTCCTTATACTGCTTATTTTCTTCTTTGTTGTCAGGCCGGTCATGAAGACCATATTGGGGAAAGATGAAAAACCGGAACAGCCGCGGATACCGGAGGAACCCCTTGACCTTCTTGATGATCCCGAAGCTAAAAAACATCTGGAGCTGTCGGGCGGGTCGGACGCCAAGGTCATAGAATGGGCCAAGGAAAACCCCAGTGACGCGGCGTTCCTGATCAAAAACTGGCTGGAGGAAAAATAAGAGACCATGGCGCTGACCGGATATGAAAAAGCCGCAGTGTTTCTGGCCTCCATAGGTGAGGAGGCCGCTGCAAAGGTGCTGCAGGCCCTAGACATGAAATATGTCGAGAATATAACAAAGAAGATGGCAAAGCTCAGTTCCATAAGGCGCGCCACCATCGAAAGCGTATTTGAAGAGGTGGTCGAACTTATATCCACGGGCGACATGATAGTGAGCGGGGACGCTTTCATAAAACGCGCTCTGGTGAAGGGTTTCGGGGAGGACAGCGCCGGAAAAGTAATGGAGCTTGCCATGAAAAAAGGCGCTCTTGATTCTCTTAAGTGGGTTGATGCCAAGACGATATCGAATTTCCTTGTGACCGAGCATCCGCAGACCATAGCGCTTATCGTAAGCCTTCTGGAGCCCGCAAAAGCGGCTGAGGTGTTTTTACTTCTGCCCGAGGGGCTGAAGGCTGAGGTGTCTTACAGGATAGCAACGACCGAGCGTATTCCGGAAAGCGTGATAGATGAGCTTAACTCGATCCTAAAGGGCCATCTTGATGTCGGCGGGGGCGCGGGGAAAAAGATAGAGGGCCCCAAGACGCTGGCCGAGATACTTAACCACTGTGACCGGGCCACGGAGTCGCGGGTGATCGAGTCGGTGGAAGAAAAGAGCGCTTCCATTGCCGATTCCGTGAGGCAGCTGATGTTTGTATTTGACGACCTGGCCGGGCTGGATGACAAGGGCATCCAGGTCCTCCTGAAGGAAGTTCCATCGGAAGACCTGACGCTTGCCCTTAAGACCGCTTCGCAGGTTCTCAAGGACAAGATATTCAAAAATATGTCCCAGAGGGCGTCAGAACTGCTGAAAGAGGATATGCAGACCAGGGGGCCCGCGAGGGTCTCGGATGTGGAGAAGGCACAGCTTGGCATAGTAAAGATCGCCAGGAAACTGGAGTCCGAGGGCAAAATAATACTTGCCGGAAAGGGGGACGAAGAACTTGTGGTCTGATGGACTTGAAGGTACGGGCAGACCCGGGACACTGCCCCCGGAGATACGGCAATTTGAGATGCCCGTTTTCGAGGGAGATTTTTTCGAGCCCCCCTCCGGGCCTGGGGAGACCGAAGAGCCGCAAACGGGAGAGCCGGCAAAAGACAACGCGGTTGAGATATCCAGCCGGATCGAGGAGCTGGAAAGGGAGGCATTCGAAAAGGGGTACAAGACGGGTGAGGAAGCGGGATATGCCATGGGTGAACAAAAGGCCCAGGTGCTGGTGGAAAGGCTCGAAACGATAATTGAGGAGCTTTCCTGCCTGAAAGACGGGATCGTGAAAGAGATGGAGCCTCAGTTTGTGGAGCTGGCCATGAGCGCCGCAAGGCAGATAGTTGTTGAAGAGCTCACAATAAACCAGGAAGCGGCCGCCAGGATCACCAAAGAGGCGATTTCAAAGATGCTACCCCAGCAGAGGATAACCATAAGGACAAGCCCGTTTGTCTGCGATATCATCTCCAAACACAACCCTGGGTTATTGCAGGGTGGAAACGGGGATATAGTCATTGAGGCGGATCCGAAGGCGGACCGCCATGGCTGCGTTATCGCCGGGCCGTTGCAGGAGATAGATACCTGTCTGGATGAGCAGCTTAAGAACATGATAAAGCAAATGTCCGAAAAGCTCGGACAGACAGCGGGGAAAAACAAGAACAAAAGCGTTCTTTCTTCCGGCCGGTGAGCTGTGTCTTTGTTTTTTCCCCAGGATGGAGATAGGATGATAAATCTTGCGCAATACATAGAGGCGGTAAAGGAAACAGACCCTCTTCAGATCTACGGGAAGGTCTCTGAGATCACAGGCATAATCATCAAGGCCACTGGTCTGGAGACTAGCATCGGTGAGTCCTGCCGGATATTCGCCGGAGGAGGCGAAGTGGATGCGGAGGTTGTGGGTTTCAGGGATGGGCAGGTATTACTGATGGCCACCGGAGAGCTTTCCGGCATAAGGCCCGGAAGCCGTGTGCAGCTTATGGGTAAAAATGTCTCTGTGAAGGCGGGCCCTCTTCTTCAAGGCAGGGTCGTAAACGACCGGTGTGAGCCGATGGACGGGAAGGGCCCTGTCAGCGGCATCGATTTTCCGCTTATAGCGCCGCCCCCCAACCCCATGCGCAGGAAGAGGATACAGGAGCCGATGGACCTTGGTGTCAGGGCCATAAACGGCCTCCTGACCTGCGGCAAGGGCCAGCGTATAGGCATTATGGCTGGTTCCGGGGTCGGCAAGAGCGTACTGCTTGGGATGATAGCCAGGTACACCGAGGCCACGGTGAACGTTATCGCTCTGATCGGGGAGCGAGGAAGAGAAGTCCGCGAGTTCATTGAAAAGGACCTTGGCGAAGAAGGCATAAAAAAGTCTGTCGTGGTTGTCTCCACGGCCGAAAGCCCCCCTCTTGCAAAGGTGAGGGCGGCGCTTGCGGCCACCGCAATCGCGGAGTATTTCAGGGACCAGGGGGAAAATGTGCTTTTGCTCATGGACTCCCTTACCCGCGTTGCCCAGGCCCAAAGGGAGATAGGCCTCGCTATCGGGGAGCCGCCTACTACAAAGGGCTACACCCCTTCCGTATTCGCGCTGCTGCCCAAAATACTTGAGCGCGCCGGCACAGTGGAGGGACAGGGCAGCATTACCGGCATATATACGGTGCTTGCGGAAGGCGACGATATGCAGGACCCGGTCACCGACGCTGCAAGAGCCATCCTTGACGGCCATATAGTCTTGTCCAGAAGCCTTGCCATGGAAAACCATTTTCCCTCAATTGATGTGATGCAGAGCATAAGCAGGCTGATGAACGATATCGTGGATGACAGGCACCGGCAGTACGCATCAAAGTTCATGGAGACCATGGCCGCGTACAAGAAGATGGAGGACATGATAAACCTGGGGGCCTACAAGGCCGGGTCCAACCCGGCAGTGGATTATGCGATAGGACTGATAGACAGGCTGAAGGAGTACCTGAGGCAGGATATGCAAGAGAGGCGGGACATGGCGGACAGCATACAGGGGCTTTATTATATTTTCGGAGAAAACGGTCTAACGGGAAAACAAAAATAAAAAGAAAATAAATTGATTTTATTTTTCTTGAGAAAAGGACATGACAAGTAAAAATATTTCCAGGATGATCGAGTGGAAGGCGCAGGTGAAGGAACAGGTGTCCGCGGAGATGACGAAGACAAGGGAGAAACTGGCCCAGGAAACTTCCAGGCTTGAGGGCATGAGGTTGAAATTGGCCGAGAACATGGAGACGATGGACCATATCCAATCCATGGAAAGCATGGATACGGACAAGCTTGAGCTTTTGAGCAATTACATGATCTACCTGGACAAGCGCATGAAGGAACAGGAGAAAAGGATAGCGGAAATAGAAAAGGAAGTGGACCTGAAACAAAGCGAGTTGAGGAACGCTTACAGGGAAGAACGTGTGCTTGAAATACTCCATTCCAGGATTTCCGGGGAGGAATCGAAGGAAAGGCGAGCCGCGGAGCAGAAAGAGACGGATTTCAGCGCCATCAGGGCAAGAAAAACGACCGGACTATGAAAAAGTTCTGTGCGTTCACCGCAACATTTATGTTTTTTTCTTTTTCTCCGTTGGTTCTTTTTTGCCACGCCGCCCAGCAAAAATATGTGATCTCGATCCCACCGTCCGGCGGTAAAGAGCTTCAGGACAGACAGGAGGCGCTGGATGTCTCAAGCACCAGGCTCGAAGCGCTAAAGAAGGACGTGGACGCAAGAATAGCCAAATACCAGGACCTCCTGACTCAGGTGCAGGCGGCTATCAAACAGCTCAATTCACTTTCCAGCGCGGCCATGGCAAGGCTCGTTAAGGTCTATGAAACCATGCCGCCCGAAAATACAGCCCAGACCATCTCCGGTCTGGATGCGGCTACCGCAGTTAAAGTAATGCTTATGATGAAGCCAAGAAAGGCCGCTGCCGTCATGGCCGCCATGACTCCCAAGGAGGCGGCCGCCATCTCAATCAGAATACTTTCGCTTGGGAAAAAAATTCCTAGCCGGTAAATCTTTCATCTCTCCGAAAACGAACGAAACGCTTCAGATTCAAAAAACCGGATATAGAAAATCCGGTTTTTTTTATTTTAAATTCAGCCCTTATGCTTTTTTTGCAGGTTTTTTGGCATGCTGGCACGCTTATTGTTTGTATGCCTGCATGAATCCATCAGGCATTATGCATTCAATAAAAGCCGTTCAGAGCGCTTCTGCCGGGAAAAGTCAATCATCAGCTGCAGGTCCGAATGTTTCCTTTCCTGATGCTCTGCAGGAAGCCCATGCATCGGCGGCATCGGGCAGTTCATTTTCAGGCACCTCAGGCGGGGGGGCCGTCCGCGAAACCAGAAAAACTGAAGGGCAGACAAATAACTCCGGGCAGACGAAAACGGTCCAGGGTGAGGACGTTAAAAAGAGCGGATCCAAAACAACCGCAATTGGTGGATCATCCAACCAGCATGCAGGGGGCAGCCAGCATGCAGAGACGGGCAAAGTGCACGGGGGCCACGCGATTTCAAGAGAGAGCCTTTCCGGGGATACGGGTCCCAAAAATAAAAATACGTCTTCCAAAGACCTGAAGGATATGAACATTTCAGGGATCATAGGAAGCCTGATCGCCTCGGGGCATTTAAAAGACACGCAGGACACGGGAAGCCCGCAGGAAGCGGGCTCCGGAGACGAGGCGGATCTGCTGCCGGGAGTATCAACGCAAAAAGAGAAGGAGCCCGCCGTTGCTTCCAGGCAGGATATAAAAACAAAATCAAAAGCGAAAGAAAAAATAACAGTTAAAAAAACATTGCCGGATACGTTGCAGACAACGGCTTTGTTTTCGGGGGCCGCAGCGGCACTGGAGTCCGGGGCGATATCCGTCCAGATTACAGACAATGGGGGCCAGGGTAAAAACGATGGGAAGCAAGTACAGGATGCTGACCTGTCTTTGGCAATTGATTCCAAGGGCAAATCCACAGAATCCGCCGGACTTGCGGTTAAGTCCGGACAATTAAGTGAGACGGTAGGTGATGCGGGGGCGGGAGAAACTGAAACTGCGGCAAACGGCAGCGGCACTGCAAGCGGAGAATCGTCGCCGGAAGCAGTCCTGGCCGGCACTGGAGCGGCCATAAAAAAAGAATTTTCTGGTGCGACGGCTTTATCTGGCGATATGAAGGCTGAAGATAAAAATGTCGATGCGGGAAAAAACAAAGATCTTTCTGAAGATCTAAAGCTCAAAGGCATTGATGACGCCAAGGCTAAAGATAAAGATTTGGGAACCGCTGTTCAGGGCAAAGAGTTACAGGGAAAAGATGCGGGCGGCGGGCAGAACGACGGCGGGCAACGGAAAGACGGCGAGCGCGGCCAAAATGGTTTTTTGTCCGCCAAACAGGGCAACTCAAGCCTGGCGGGCCAGGGCCTTTCAGGGACTTCCTCTCAGGGAGGCGGGGCAACAGCGGGTTCGGGGCGTTCCGGTGGCGTGTCCGTCCAAGGCAAATTCATACTGCCCCAAGGGGCTGCGGATGCTAAAAATATCCAGACCGCCCTCAAAGATGGGATAAAGAGCAGCGGACTGGCAGCCGGCGCGCAGGGCGTTCAAACCCCGGACAAGGGCATTGCCCTTACGCCCGGCAACAGCGGCTCCGTAAATACAAACGCCCTTTCGGACAAGGCTCATATTGCAATGGCAAGGGTTGTTCCCCTGCAAGATGAGCCTTTTGTTGTCACGAAGCAGGCGGATAATTCAATAGAGGTAAGGATAGAGCCCGAAGGGTTGGGCAAGATGGACATAAAACTTTATATGGATAAGGGGCATCTGAACGCGCACATAAACGCTTCGGAATCAATCGGAAAGGAAGTGATCGAGGGGCATCTGGGGGATATCGCAAGCAAACTTGCTGGCGAAGGGATCAATGTCGGCAGTTTTTCCGTTTCATTAAGGAACCGGAAAAATGGCGAGCGGCAGGAGTCTACCGGCGGCGGGGACAAATCCGGGGACAAAACAAAGACCATACAGATCGAGAAAACCGGCCAAAGGCCCGCAGCAGTTGCGGGCGGAGGCCGTTTAAGTCTGTTCGCTTAAAGGAGGACTTTGCAAAATGAGCACAAGCACAAACGGCCTCACTGGAATAGTCAACAATCAGGCGGGTTCTTCCGGTATAGCTGGTTCGACGAGCAGCACCATGCCCAGCGCTGGCGCCTTGCAAAATCAGTTCCTGCAGTTGTTGACCACCCAGCTGCAGTACCAGGACCCTCTCCAGCCCATGGACGGCACGCAGTTCACCTCCCAGCTTGCCCAGTTCAGCCAGCTCGAACAGCTGAGCAATCTGAACACCTCAATGGGCAGCCTCTCAAGTAATGTAATGGCTAGCAGCATGATCGGCAAATACGTTACCACTTCTGGCGGGGACACGGCTCAGGTCACGGGGGTATCTTTCCAGAACAACCAGACCAGCCTTGAGCTTTCTGACAGCACAACCGTTTCCATGAGCGATATCACGGAAGTAAAAAACAGCCAATAAAGGAGGAATTATAGAGATGATCTCATCAATGTACACGGCGGTAAGCGGACTTAACTCGGAAGACACCCAGCTTTCGGTCATTGGCAACAATATAGCCAACCAGAACACGGTGGGGTTCAAAAATTCGGACACTGCTTTTGGGGATGTCCTGTCCTCGGAGATGGCGGGAATGCAGGTGGGCAGCGGAGTAAGGGTGGATAACGTCTCCCAACAGTTTACCCAGGGCGCCCTGGAGACCACCTCGAACGCCCTTGATATGGCCATCGAGGGCAACGGCTTCTTTGTCGTCAACGGGTCAAGCGGAGAACGTTATACCAGGGCCGGCCAGTTTTCTATGGATAAAAGCGGCAATATAGTAGACTCCCAGGGCGATGTCCTGCAGGGCTATCAGGCCGATGCAAATGGCAATATAACAGGCACTATCGGCAACCTCACGCTCACGGTTTCCCAGATACCACCTCAGGAAACCACTTCGGTCGGCATGAAGCTGAACCTGCAGTCCACGGCCCCGGTAACGGGCGCGTTCAGCCTTACGGGCGGGGCCGGCGGGACACCTACGAACTTCGACTATTCCACAGCCGTCACCGCTTACGATGTCCAGGGCGTTGCCCACCAGGTAACGGCCTATTTCACTAACACCGGGGCGTCCGGAGGCAACAGCAACTGGACAGTGAATTATGTGTACAATGACACGTCAGGCAATCCCACGGTTGCGGGCACGCAGAACCTCTCCTTCAATTCAAGCGGCGCCCTGGTCAGCGACAGCAATGATGCCCCCATCACCTTTAATTTCGCCACCTCTCAAAACATAGCGTTCGATTACGGCACCGCCATCAATCCGCCTGAGAGCGGGACGGGTCTTGATGGCACTACCCAGTTCGCTTCTGATTTTTCCGTGGAGAATATTACCCAGGACGGCAGCCCCGCGGGCACGCTGGAAAATTACAGCATAGATAAAAACGGCGTCATAACAGGCACGTTCACAAACGGTCAGCAGAAGACGCTGGGACAGGTAGTGCTTGCGAACTTTGACTCTCCCACAAGTCTCCAGCAGCTTGACGGCAATCTGTACTCGCAGACCGTTGACTCCGGGCAGGCCCTGATAGGCAAGCCCCAGACCGCCGGCTTAGGCAGCGTCAACTCCGGTAGCCTCGAGGAAAGCAACGTTGACCTCTCGGACCAGTTCGTCAAGATGATCGCGGCGCAAAGCGGTTACGAGGCCAACTCCAAGATGATCACCACGATGGACCAGCTCATGCAGACCCTGGTGAACATGAAGCAGTAAAATAGCGTGAGTTTTAAGTGAGATAAATTTGAAAAAGTAAAAAAACTCCTGTTCCCGGGCGGCCTGAAGGCCGCCCCTTTTTTTGTCCCTAGACAGTGTCCTATTTGCTTGAGCTGCTTTTTTTTGGGTCTATAATTTAAACGGGATGTGTTGATATAAAATCAAAAAACCCCCGAAGGTTGGCCAATGCCTGACGATCATATGGAACTTAGAAAATTTGTCGCGCCGGAATTAATATTCGGCGAAGGGGCCAGGCACATGGCGGCGCGCTATGCAAAGAACTTCGGGGCTTCGAAGGCTCTTATCGTGACCGACCCCGGCATCATGGCTGCCGGATGGGCCGAAGATGTGGCGGCCAGTTTTGAGGCTGCGGGCATTCCATATCATTTTTTTGCGGACGTCACTCCCAACCCCAGGTCTCAGGAGGTCATGGATGGCGCCCGGTTTTACGAACGCGAGAAATGTGATACTATCGTCGCCGCCGGAGGGGGAAGCTCGATCGACTGCGCCAAAGGCATCGGCATCGTAAGCTCAAATACGGGACATATACTCGATTTTGAAGGGGTAGACCGGATACCTAGTCCGGGGCCTCCGTTGATCTGTATCCCCACCACAGCCGGGAGTTCCGCGGACGTCTCCCAGTTCGCCATTATCACCGATGAAGGCAGAAAAGTGAAGATCGCTATTATCAGCAAGACGGTGGTCCCGGATGTTTCCCTTTTGGACCCCGTTGTACTCACAACAATGGATAGCGATCTTTCGGCTTATACTGGAATAGATGCTCTTACCCATGCCTTTGAGGCCTTTGTTTCGACCGCCCATTCCCCGATCACTGACCTTTTTTCGCTGGAAGCGGTCCGTTTGCTGGCCGCAAATCTTGGCCGGTCGATAAAAGAGCCGGACAATCTTGACCTCCGCTCGAAGACAATGATGGGCAGCCTTTATGCCGGGCTTGCCTTCTCCAATGCGAGCCTGGGGCTGGTGCATGCGATGGCCCACAGTCTGGGCGGCCACCTGGATAATCCCCACGGCCAGTGCAATGCGTTTCTTTTGGACCTTGTGGTGGAGTTCAATTACGAACATGCGCGGGAGAGGTACGAGACAATTGGGGAAGCATTTGCTGGCGGGAAGGCATTTGGCGCATTTGAAAAAGGGATGACCCAGGACGAGAAAAAAGGCGCGCTTTTAAAGGCGCTGAAAGCCATGAAAAAAGATCTTAATGCGGAACTGCCTTTTGGCAACCTGGGATTTTTTGGTCGCGGCGATATTGCTGAGCTTGCCAGAAAGGCGATTAATGATCCCTGTCTCGCAACTAACCCCAGAAGACCTTCGCAAAAGGACATAGAGGACATATATGAGCGGGCGCTCCGATGACCCTGAGGACATTGATTCTCTGCGGGAAAAAATAATAGGACTGGGTGAACGGTCTTTCCGGAAAAGTTATTATCCCAGGCTCCGCCAGCAGTTCATGGACCTCCAGAGAGCGGAAGAGCTTGTCAGGGAGACTGCGCGCCGGCAGGAAGCCATACTTGGCAGTATCCCGGATATGGCTTGGATGAAGGACAAGGACGGCAGATACATCGCGGCCAATGACGCATACGGTAAAGCCGTTGCAATGTTACCCGGTGATATAGTTGGCAAGACGGACTTCGATATCTGGCCATCGAAACTGGCGAAAAAATTCCTTGCCGATGACAGGGAGGTCATAAACAGCGGCAAGCGAAAGGTAATAGAGGAGAGCATAAGGGACAGAAAAGGGAATATTATCTGGTTTGAAACGATAAAGACTGCCATATACAGCGAAACCGGCCAGGTGGCGGGAACTACCGGGATAGCGAGGGACATAACCCATCGCAAGCAAATGGAAGAAACCATAAAATACCAGGCGCATCATGACCTGCTTACCGGGCTTTGTAACAAGATGCTCTTCATGGACCACCTCAGGCTTGAGTTGGCCCAATCACGCCGCCTCTGTTCCGGGCTCGCGGTCCTGTTCCTGGACATGGACCGGTTTAAAAACATAAATGACGCGCTGGGGCACACGGAGGGCGACAGGCTGCTTAAGGACGTGGCCGGACGGCTTACCGCCTGTTTGAGGGACGTAGATACGATAGCCCGTTTAGGAGGGGATGAGTTCACGATACTTGTCCCGCTCATCACCCTGCCCGCGGACGCTTTAAAAACCGCAGAGAAGATAATGAACGTTTTTAAACCCCCTTTTGTTATTGAGGCGCATGAATTGCGCGTAACGGCCAGCATCGGCATCAGCATCTACCCGGAGGACGGGGATGATGCCGAAGTGCTCCTTAAAAATGCCGATATAGCCATGTATTATGCAAAGGACCAGGGCAGGAACAATTGCCAGTTTTTCAATGCGGCCCTGAACACAAGGACCCTCGAACGCATATTGTTCGAAAACAGCCTGCGCCAGGCCGTGGAGCAGGAGGAATTGGTTGTGCACTATCAGCCCCAGGTAGATATAAAAACGCGGGAGATCGTGGGCGCGGAGGCGCTTGTGAGATGGAAGCATCCTGAATTGGGACTGCTCACCCCAGGACGGTTCATCCCCATGGCCGAAGAGATAGGGTTAATCACGCAGATAGACCAGTGGGTCATGCAGGCGGCCTGTGAGCAACTTGGGAAATGGCAAAAAGCCGGTTATCCGTTGCATTTTATGACGGTGAACCTTTCCGCCCGCCAATTCCAGCAGATGAACCTGGCGGAAAAGGTGTTTGATATATTGAGGAAGACCGGCGTAGGCTCTGATTGCCTGGGGATAGAGATCACGGAAACCCTGGCCATGCAGGACACTGAACTTACAGCCAGGAATTTAAGCAGCCTTGGTGGCCTTGGGGTCCGTTTCTCCATTGATGATTTCGGTACGGGGTATTCATCCCTGAGCTTCCTTAAGAAACTGCCGTTCCATAAATTAAAGATTGACAAGTCTTTTGTTCTGCACCTTCCTCGGGACCCGGATTACCAGGCGATAATCAACGCGATAATCGCAATGGCCCATATACTTAAACTGACCGTAATAGCAGAGGGTGTAGAGACGGAAGAACAGTTGACATTTCTTTTTTCGAAGGGGTGTGACGAAGTGCAGGGGGACCTCTGCGGTAAACCGGTGGATGCGGAGGAGTTCGGGAAAAAACTCGTCATGTCCGGCAAATAAAATAGCTTCCGTTTGCCAACATATTGCCCTTGTGCTAACTTAAACTCATGCGAAGGAAGGCAAAGATAATCTGCACCATCGGACCAGTCTCCATTGACCGGCGGATGATAAGCGGTCTCATAACAAGCGGCATGAACGTGGCCCGCCTAAACTTTTCCCACGGCACCCATGCGTTCCATGAAAGCGCGATAAGGACCATACGGGAGGAGGCTGAAAGGCTAAAAAAGACCGTAGCGATCATGCAGGACCTCCAGGGCATCAAGATACGCCTTGGCACCCTCAAGGGCGGGCAAATAGAGCTGAAGAAAGGACAGGAATTAACTGTCAGGCGGGGAGGGGGTCCCGGGGACGAAAACACCATTTATATAAAATATCCACATTTGATAGAGGCCTCAGAGGAAGGTAACCGCATATTGCTGAGCGACGGGCTCATAGAGCTGCAGATAACGGAAAAGGGCACGGACTACCTTGGGACGGTCGTAAAGATGGGCGGTGTTCTAAAAGAAAAAAAAGGTGTGAACCTGCCGGGGCTCAAGCCGGTTGACACGTCATTCACCAAAAAAGACGAAGCGGACCTGCGCCTTGGCTTGAGGATGGGAGTTGATTATGTGGCGCTTTCATTTGTGCGCACCCGCAACGATGTCCTTGCCCTGTTGGATTTTCTGAAAAAAGAGGACGCGGAGGCCCTTCCCATAATAGCCAAGATAGAGACCCCGCAGGCTATAAGGGACCTGGACGAGATATTGCCCCTGGTTGAAGGGATAATGGTGGCCAGAGGTGATCTGGGGGTTGAGATACCGCCCGAAAATGTGCCCATCGCCCAAAAATCTCTTATAGAGAAGGCTAACAAGGCAGGGAAATTCGTGATAATCGCCACGGAGATGCTTGAATCCATGACTGAACGCCCGCGCCCGACGAGGGCTGAGACCACCGACGTCTCCAACGCCATACTGGATGGGGCGGACGCGGTTATGCTCTCACAAGAGACATCAGTCGGAAAATACCCGCTTGAGACTGTGGAGATGATGGGCAGGATCATAGAGGAAACCGAGCTGTCCTTGCCGGTAAGGAGCCGCTACCAGCAGAAAGGGACTTTTTCCGAGGCCGTTGCCCGGGCGGCCGCTGACGCGGCTCAAAGCGTAAAGGCAAAATATATCATAGCATTCACCCAGTCGGGGTCTACCGCAAGGCTTGTCTCCATGCTGCGCCCGGAAGTGGACATAATCGCCTTCAGCCCGTCGGAGCTGGTATTGCGCAGGATGGCCCTTTACTGGGGCGTGCTTGCCCGCAAGATCCGCAGAGTTGCCAGCATGGAGGAGCAGTTCAGGGAGGTTGAAAAAGCTCTCCTTTCTGAAAAGCTCGCAAAAAATGGCGATATAATCGTGATCACCGCCGGTGTACCCAACAAGCAGGGCACTACCCGCCTTATGAAACTGCACATTATAGGCAAAGAGTAACCCAGCCTTTTCCCCTTGTCACTTTTCCGTACAGTGCCGGGCGCTGTCCTTTGGCCTCCAGTCATTTTTTTGACAAACCCGCCATTCTGAAACCAGCCCTTTTTAAACTTATTCTTAAAAAACAATTACTTATCCTCTGGCATGGTATTTGTTTATTATCCTCCTGAAGCTGGTTGAAAAATAGATCAACGGAGGATGTCAAAAAAAAATGCCGGACGAATTAAAGAGCGAAGTCAACGGCGATTACGAAAAATCCGGAAAAAAGAAAGTTACTCTTAAAATGGCTCTGATAGGCGTGATATTGATAGGGATCATAGGGGGCGGCGGGCTGTACATTTTTAAAGGGGGCAAAAGCAGCTCCTCTCCGGCGGTTGCAGCAAAAAAGACTGATTCCGTCAGCGTCCTTGTCGCCATGGATCCTTTCATCCTCAATCTGGCCGACCCAGGCAGGTTTTTAAAGATGACACTGCAGTTTGAAGTGACAAATGCCGCGGGCGGGCAGCTTGTGGCCATGAAAAAGCCCCAGCTCAGGGATGCCATAATTACCCTTTTGGGCAGCAAGACAGTCGACGATATTACCTCTGCTGACGGAAAGATGCAGCTTAAGGACGAGATGATCCTCAGGGCCAACCAGGCGCTGGGCCAGCCCGTGGTGAAGAACGTTTACTTTACGGAATTTGTGATGCAATGAGCGACATACTTTCACAGGATGAAGTCGATGCCCTTTTAAAGGGCGTAGACGCTGGCGAGATAGAAACAGAGGTAGGAGAGCACCATGTCACCGGTGCCCGCTCTTATGATTTTGCCAGCCAGGAGAGGATAATCCGCGGACGCATGCCCGGTCTGGAGATAGTGAACGAACGGTTTTCAAGGCAGTTCAGGAACTCGCTTTCCAATCTCATCATGCGGTTCGTGGACATAAGCGTAAACAGCATGCAGATCGTGAAGTTTGGCGAGTTCATGAAGAGCATCCCTTTCCCGTCAAACATAAACGTATTCAAGATGAACCCGCTTAAGGGCTATGCGCTTGCCGTGATGGAGGCGCCTCTCGTCTTTGGTCTTGTGGAGTTCTTCTTTGGAGGCAAGAGCACTCCCTATGTGAAGTCTGAAGGGAGGTCCTTTACCTCGATAGAGAACATGGTCATAAAGAAGATAATCAACATTGCTCTTGCGGACATCGGGGAGGCGTGGTCCATTATCCTCAAGGCCAGCCCGGAGTATGTCTTTTCGGAGATGAACCCGCAATTTGTCACCATTGCTTCTCCAAGCGAGATAGTGATCAAGGTGGAGATCAATGTGGAGGTCGAGGATTTCACCGGGAAACTCTTCCTTGCTTTCCCGTATTCGATGATAGAGCCGGTGAAGGACAAGCTGAATTCGGGCATACAGGGCGAAAAGTTTGACATAGACGCCAGGTGGGTGACGAAGCTCAAGGAGACTCTGGCTGATTCGAGAGTGTTCGTATCGGCCGAGCTTGGCAGGGCCCAACTCACCTTTGGGGAGATACTGGACCTTGGTGTTGGCAGCGTAATAAAAATAGGCAAATCGGTTGAAGACGAGATGGATGTCCGGGTGCAGGGCATCCGCAAATTTATGGGCCGTCCCGGCCAGTGCAGGGGCAACCAGGCAGTTAAGGTGACAAGGGTAATCGAGCCCAAGCCAAAAGAGGAGAGCCTTTAAAATGAGCGAAGAAAGCAAGTTGAAGGAGCTGAATGGGGATGAGGCCGTCCCGCAGGAACCAGAAAAAGGCCAGTCCGGAAAAGACAAAGACATAGATTTTCTGCTGGACATACCGCTGGAGGTTACGGTGGAGCTTGGCAACACGAGGATGCTGATAAGGGATCTGCTTCAGCTGGGGCAGGGGTCTGTAGTGGAGCTGGACAAACTGGCCGGCGAGCCGCTGGAGGTGCTTGTGAACGGCAAGCTGGTGGCCAGGGGAGAGGTCGTTGTGATCAACGAGAAATTCGGCGTCCGCCTTACAGACATCATAAGCCCCGTCGAGAGGATAAGGAACCTCAGATGATACTGACTTACTTAAGGATGTTTGCCGCGCTGGGCCTGGTCATAGGGCTCATATATGCGGCGGCCGCATTCGTAAGAAAGCGCCAGGGCAAGCCCGGCATCCTCAGCATGCTGGCGTACCAGGGGTTCGGGCCAAAAAAGGGGATCGCCCTTATGAGGCTCGGAAACGATGTGCTCCTGGTGGGCGTTACTCCTACGGAACTTAAGCTCATGAAGATATATTCCAGCCATGAACTGGAGCTTGAGACATCAAAAAACCTGCTGAAGAAGGACGGCGCCCTATGAGCTTCGGTTCGCCAAACTCGCTGGTAGGGGTCTTTTTCCTTATAAGTTTCCTTTCCGTTCTGCCTGCCATATTGATAATGTTCACCTCGTTTACGAGGATAGTGATAGTGCTGTCATTCATGCGCCAGGCCATCGGCGGCCAGCAGATACCGCCGAACACGGTGATAATCGGCCTTTCCATCTTCCTTACTCTCTTCATAATGTCGCCCACTTTGAATACGATAACAAAGGACGCCTTGAACCCGTACATCGCAAAGCAGATACCGATGCAGGTGGCCTTTGACAGGGCCGCTCCGCCCATAAAGACCTTCATGCTGAAACAGACCAGGCAGAAGGACCTGGCGCTGTTCGTTAAGATAGGCAGGGAGGACCATTTTGACGGGCTTGACACAACGAACCCGCAGGCCCTGCCGCTAAGGGTAATAGTACCGGCGTTCGTGATAAGCGAGCTTAAAACCGCCTTTGAGATAGGGTTTCTTATATACCTGCCTTTCCTGGTTATAGACATGATAGTCTCCAGTATCCTGCTTTCCATGGGGATGATGATGCTGCCCCCGGCGCTCATATCCCTGCCGTTCAAACTGCTGCTGTTCGTGCTTGTGGACGGATGGAACCTGGTTACGGGATCGATAATAAGGAGTTTCCATTGAACCCGGACGTTTTAAGACAGCTATCCTCAGAGGCTTTCAAGACAATACTGCTTGTCTCCGGTCCCATGCTGCTTGTCAGCCTTGTTACGGGACTTCTGATAAGCATTTTTCAGGCCGTCACCCAGATACAGGAGTTCACTCTCACTTTCGTCCCTAAGATCATAGCGGTCTTCGTATGCCTGTTTGTACTGTCCCCGTGGCTGACGAAGATAATGGTCGATTATACGCACGACCTCATAAACAACATCCCCAATTACGTGAGGTGACGGGAAAAAGTGGCAAGAGACGGACTCATAAGAATGGGTCTTTTAATAAATATCTCCGGTCATATGAGGTGCGAAGGCCTTGAATAGTTTCAGCGGTATCATGCATGCGGCAAACATGAACATATTCGCGTCTTACCTTCCGGTCTTCCTCCTGGTGCTCTTGAGGACGTCGACCGCTGTTGCGTTTATGCCGTTTTTCTCCTCCACGCTTTTTCCGCTGCGTATCCGTGTGGCATTCGCCGTGACGCTTGCCCTTGTGCTTACGCCGGTTGTGAGTTTCCCCATTCCCGCCAGGCCGGAGATAGCTGGCGTGATAATAAGGGAGGTTTTTCTGGGCATGGCGATAGGATTTTGTTTCAGGCTTGTATTTTTCGCCGTGGAGATGGCCGGGCAGATCATGAGCATGGCGATGGGGCTTTCCATGGCCACCATCCTTAATCCCGAGATGGGACAGGCCACCGAGCTCACAACGCTGTACAGCATGATAGCGATGCTTTTTTTTCTTATCGTGGACGGGCACCATGAGCTCATATTCGCCTTTGTAAGGAGTTTTGAGTGGGCGCCCCCGGGGAAGGTCTCGATCAGCCACCTGGCGCCTGCCGTCCTTGCCATGTCGGGTAAGATGTTCGTCATCTCTCTTAAACTTGCGGCCCCGGTGCTCATAGCCGGGCTTACGATCAATCTGCTTCTTGGCTTCCTGCAAAAGGCGGCCCCGCAGATGAATATCTTTTTCGTCAGTTATCCCTTGTACATGCTGGTGGGTTTCGTTCTGCTGATACTCGGGCTTCCGGTATTCATGAATGTCATAGGGTCTTATCTTGACGGCGCAAGAAGCGACGTGTTCCGGATCATTTCATTGGCTAAAGGATAAAGAGGGAAATGGCTGAACAGGAAGAACGAACGGAACAAGCAACGCCACGAAAAAGGCAGCAGGCCAGGGAAAAAGGCCAGGTCGCGCGCAGCCGCGAGCTGGGTCCCATGGCGGCCACGGCCGGCGTCATAGCGGTCTTCTATTTCGCCGGTCCCTCCATGATATACAAGCTCTCCACGATGACCGGTAAATTTCTTTCCCTGAGTTACGGGACCGAACCCATTG
The DNA here is from genome assembly GCA_021812785.1 of Nitrospirota bacterium. The sequence goes on along the minus strand of JAKAMR010000046.1, from coordinate 1,434 downwards.
CCGTGACCAAACAGGCCGCCATCGGCATGTTCTACATCCTCATTCCCTTTCTGGGGCTTGCCTTCGTGCTGGCACTCGGCACCGGGTTTGCCCAGGGCGGGCTCATTATAAAGCCACTAGGTTTCGAGATGGAAAAACTGAACCCCATTTCGGGAATTCAGAGGCTGTTCTCGCTTAACGGTTTCATTGAGCTTGGAAAGAGCCTTTTTAAATTCATGCTGGGGGGGGCGGTACTTTATGCCTTCATCGAGAAGGCTTTTAAAGTTCTGCCCGCCACCCAGGCCATGGGTATGGGCGCCTTGCAGAAGACCGCATTTTCCTTCGTATCGAAGGCGGTGCTGGATGCGTTCGGGATATTCCTGGTCATTGCCTTTGCCGATTATGCAGTCGAAAAATTCAAGTTCGAGCGCTCCCTTCGCATGAGCAAAGAGGAGATAAAGCAGGAATACAGGGAGAGCGAAGGAGACCCGGTAATAAAGTCCAGGATAAAGAGCCTTCGCAGGGAGGCCGCCAGGAAGAGGATGATGCAGGAGGTGCCCAAGGCCACGGTTGTCATTACGAACCCCACCCATCTGGCGGTGGCGCTTCTTTACGACAGGGAATCCACTCCGGCACCAAAAATAATAGCCAAAGGCGCGGGGCATATAGCCGCGAGGATCAAAGAGATCGCCGCGGAGCACGGGGTGCCCATTGTGGAGGATAAACCGGTCGCCCGGGCATTGTTCAAACAGGACGTTAACTCCTATATCCCGGAGGAGCTCTATAAGGTGGTCGCGAAGATAATAGCTTATGTCTTTAAGCTCAAGAGAAAGGTCTGAGGGGTAAAAAGCAAAAATGAAATTCCTTGCGCTGATCGAGAAAAGGTCCGACCTGCTTATAGCATCAGCCGTGATGGGCATACTGGCCGTCATGATATTGCCAGTGCCTCCTTTCTTTCTGGATCTTTTTCTGTCCCTTTCCATATGCCTTTCGATCATAATCCTTGTTACCGGGATATACGTAAAGAAACCGCTCGATTTCTCGGTCTTCCCATCCATTCTGCTTTTGGTGACACTTTACAGGCTTGCCCTGGAGGTCGCCTCGACCAGGCTCATACTCCTTAACGGCAGTGATGGTCCGGATGCTGCGGGCACCGTGATAAAGTCCTTTGGGAAGTTCATCGTGGGTGGCAACAGCGCCGTGGGCTTCATCGTGTTCCTTATCCTGATAGTAATAAACTTCGTAGTCATAACGAAGGGCTCCGGCAGGGTAGCCGAGGTGGCCGCAAGGTTTACCCTTGATGCGATGCCGGGAAAACAGATGGCCATAGACGCCGATCTGAACGCCGGACTGATAGATGAGGAGGAGGCCAGAAGAAGACGCTCAGAAATAGCCAGGGAGGCTGACTTTTATGGTGCGATGGACGGTTCGAGCAAGTTCGTCCGCGGTGACGCC
>JAKAMR010000045.1 GCA_021812785.1 Nitrospirota bacterium | reverse complement strand
TCGCAGCGAACGGCATGTTCCGTGGTCCCTGACGACAATCCGCCGCCGTCTCACCATCGCCCTTTCGGAACTTTTATTCCGCTGTCCCTGCTGTCACCGGGAATTCAGGAGATAGGCGAATACATATAAATATTTATGACACAGTAGTACTACTATTTTATAGTTCATCTCGGCATAATGCCTCCCTCGCACAGGTTATACAAGTGAGCGTATTTTGGCCTCACTGCTCCATTAAAAAGGACAACATATGGATAGAGGCTATCGTCCAAGCCCGCCTGCTCGCGCGAGAAGCCGAAGACCACGCACTTGCCGTTTATCTTGTTTACGATGATCACCATGGGAATGCGCTCCCGCGTGCTTGTCATAGCAGAAAGAAAACCCGCAACCAAGAATATGACGCCGTGGATCATGCCGTATCCGGCGGATCATCGAGCCAAGTCCCGGCTTGTTCGGGGCTCAGCGAGAGCGGGCGGCATAGTCCCGCCTAGGCGGGGCGTGAGTGGGTCATGCCCCTGTGGGGCCCGGTCGTCCGGCAGTGTACGCCGACATCCGTTGCGGCGGACCCGCGCATGGGATTTTCCACGACCCGGCCGGATCTTGACAGTCCTCACGAGAGATTGACATTTGTAACCTTTAAGGTTACAATAACCAGTGATCAGGTCCTTCGCGCACAAGGGATTGGAGAAGTTTTACCGGACCGGCAACATCTCAGGGATTAAGGCTGTCCATGCCAAAAAACTGAGGCTGATTCTCACTCTCCTTGATGCGGCAACGGACGCGAAGGGTATGGATGCTCCCGGCCTGGGGCTGCACAGATTGAAAGGGGACAAAAAGGACATTTGGGCGGTAACGGTGCAAGCCAACTGGCGGATCACATTCCGATTTGCCGCCGGAAATGCCGAGGTTGTCAATTATGAGGATTACCATTAGGAGGATAAATTATGGCGATGCATAATCCGTCCCATCCGGGCGAGGTTTTAAAGGAACTGTGGCTTGAACCCATGGGGATGACGGTCACTGATGCCGCCAAACGCCTTGGAGTCGCGCGGAAGACCGTTTCCAAAATAATCAATGGACGCGGGGCCATTGCGCCTGAAATGGCGCTGAGGCTTGAAATTGTCTTTGGCTCGACTGCGGAGACCTGGCTGAACATGCAGGCTGCATATGATTTATGGCAGATGAAGGACCTCCGCAAATCCCTCAAAGGGGTGCTCCGTCATGCTGGAATGGCTTCACATGCAGGGTAATAATCGGTGTCAGCGCCACTGAAAATACGAGTCCTTTAAAAGCCGTTTCTTTTGTGCGCTTTATCACATTTTCACGCCTTTTCCCTGGCTTTTTCCAAAAAACTCTTGACATCGCAGATCAGCTAATGGTATTTCAGAATCAGAAGGAAAAGGATAAAAAAAATGACAGCAACGCTCATAATAATAGGAATATTCGCGGGCTTCTTCTTTCTGGTTGTCAGGCCGTTGCAGAAGAGGTCAGGGAAATACAACGTGGAAATGCCCGAAGAGGATATTTTTACCGACTCTACTTTCCGGAATATGCCTGGCAATATTTTTCACCATGACGATTAATCCATTATTCTGAATTAATCTCTCCTCTCTCGGAGCCAGTTATAATTGGGTTCCCCGGTACATTCGCTGAATCTATTTTTTCTTTAGCGCTTTTTAACGCCGCCCCTACAGAGCTTGTTCCGAATTTCTCGGGATTGGCAGCCTCGACATTTTTTTGGAAAGCGGTTGTAAAGTCTTGCAGCCTTTCGGAAAGCAGAGCGTCTGTCTGCTGCCGTTTAAATCCTTTTTCCTTTGCCTCGCCAAGCGCGTTACGCACCACCATTTCATACTGCTGCGCTACCAGATTTGTATTTTTCTCATCTTCCCTTTGCCCGCCCACAGAACCTGTCGCGCCCATGCTCGCTTTAAATATCAGTCCGCCACCCGCGCCAACAGAGAGCTTAGCATCGCCTTTTGTATAATCCATTGAAACTCCGGATCTTTTTGCAAACTGCCCGGCCGCCTTGGCAAGAGGCGCTACCATAGCGGCTATTTCGGCGTCCTGGGCCGCGCCGCTAAGGTATGGGTTGGTAACCTGGTGGACGAGGGCGTGGTCCCCGCGCAGGGCCATCTGGAAGGCGGTATCGTCAAATACCGTGCCGTGGCCTATGATGTTCTTGTTGACGTCCTTGTTCTCTATATCGGACCCGGTTTGCACGAAAGTGCCGGATTTCTCCTGGAGACCCTTGTTGACCGTGGTAAGGGCGTTGTAGGCGTTCGTATAGCCGGTCTTGCCGATCGAGTAGTTGTCAAGGATCGCCTTGCCTCCGGACTCGGCGCTCATCGAGACTATGTTCCCGGCGGAGTCCGTATTCATCGTGATCGCCGCCCCTTCCCCTTTCTCGGCCGCGGCCAGCAGCGCCCTTCCCGCGTAGGTCGTGCCCGGCTTGTCCAGTTCCTTAGCGAAGGTCTTCAATTGGGCGGAGTCCAGGTTCATCCTGGAGGTGGACATCAGGGGCTTGCCGTCCGCAGACATCGTTATGGTAGCCACACCGTTTGCCTTCGAGTCGGCAAAGGATATCCCGGCCCCGCGGTGGGCTTCCAGAAACTCCATTGGGGTCAGTCCCTGGGCCCTGGCGGCCGCATCAAGCATGCGGAACTTGGCATATTCGTTTTCCATTTCCCTTTCCGTCTTGAAGGCCAGTCCTTCAGGCCCTATCTCCTCCAGGCCAGCCGCGGAGCCCGTGGTCCCAGCCCCGGCTACCCGCCCCATGGTCGCAAAATATCCCGCAGCCGCCTGGTCGAAAGACTTGGCCCCGGTGAGCCTGCCATAGGTGTTTATGGCGCCCACGGTCGACTCCAGTTTCCCCTCTGAGAGATCACGCTCCAGGCCTATGACCGACTTGCCCTGGCTTTTGGCCACTTGGGCCAGCGCCTGCTCGTCGGCCACCTGCCTGCTCACTCCGACGGCCCCGGCGGAAATCAGCGTGGGGATGGCGTTTGCGCCCAGGGCGTCCAGGTTCTGGAGCGGCTTTAGCGCCCCAGGGCGGCCAGCGGCCCAGTTCTCCGCTCTAGCGTCCTGAAGCTGTCCCGGCGCACCGGCATATTCGCCGCCGAACTGGTCTTCAAACCGGCTGTAAAGCTCTCCTGTGCCCCGCTCTGCGGCTCCCTGCGCCTCTCCAGACAGCATGGAGGCACCGGGCCCTCCTAGCGCCGCGCCCTCCGACAGGCCTTTCAGGCTACGGTTCCTGTAAGAATCAAATATCTGCCGCATCTCCATGTTCGACCCTCCGATGGACTCCTGGAGGCCAAAGCCTTTGGCCTCGCCCTCTACCTTACCGCCTTTTGCCTGCGGGTCCATCTCCATCCGTCCGGCTGTAGAGCCCCCGGCCGCGGCGCCTGCCGTAAGTCCGCCTGCCAGATGGGCCAGGGCGGAGCCGCCGAACCTGACCAGCATGCCCGTGATTACCGTGGCCAGCATGAGGCCAAACCACCTCATGTTGCCGAAGGCAGCGAGCGTCTTCATGCCGAAGGTAGGGAAATAGCTTATGGATTTCACTCCCAGATTGAATGCTTGGAGCTGCTGGGCGGCGTGCCGGGCGTAGTCCACGCCAAAACTGTGTATTATGGCGTCTATCACTCCCCAGGCAGTAAGCCAGATGAAAATACCTGCGATGAGGGAGATCACCTTGCCAAAAAGCGGTGTGGGCAGAAACATTATGAGAAAAGGCAGTATCGCTATGGCCAGGGTGGTCATGGCGGCCATGATGACGGGTATCCATGTGTTGCCAGCGAGGCCCGCGGAGAGCCAGTCGCTGCCAGTTTGCCTCGCGGCCAGAGTCTGGATGGCCTGGTCCGGGGAGGCGTTGTTGAACGTCTCCTCTATCGCCTGCGTAAAGGCGCTCTGCATTGCCAGGTTCTGGAGGGGGTAATTGGAGCCCCATATCCATTCGCTTGTGCTCGCCGCAAGATCTTTGCATTTTTGAAGCTCGGCCGGGATGGTGGGGTCGTATCCGGACTGGGCGCAGATGTTGTTTATGTCGTTCGTCCACGTCGAGGAGGAGCTGACGGCGCCGTTTATCGCGCTCCACGCATCCTGGCAGGTCATCGTGTCCCCCACGGAGTTTGAGATATAGGAGACCGTGTAGATCGCGGGGCTTGCCGCCTTCGCGTAGTCCGTCCTGAAATCCGTGCTGCTTGCAAGCTCCGAGGGCGTAAGCGTTGTCCCCGGCCGCGTGAGCTCGAAGAGGAGGCAGTCCTTCGTGTATTGCTGGATCGAGCCCTCAAGCTCGGGAGGGATCTGCAGGGATTCCTGCCCTGTCTGAAGCAGTATATTAAACCCCTCGCCCCCGGCGTTTTGCTGATAAAGTTCCACGGGATCCGAGGAGGTATCTATGATGTCTATAAGGCCGTTTTGTATCTCGTTCAGGGATCCCGCCATGGCCGCGATCCCCAGAGGGATGCCGCTTACCTCGACCGGCCCCTCGTTCATTACCGGATCGTAAATCATGAGGCTGTCCTTGGGCACCACAAGCCCCAGGTAAAGGATTATCCCTATGCCTACGGGCACAGCCCAGGACATGGGGCCGCCCACATTGGCGCCGCCCAGTAATTTTAGATAGAGGACCACGATCGCGCAGAATATTCCAAGAACGACGATTGGGAAGAACAGGGAATTATAGTTGCTGTCACTGAAGATGAGCGCTACGCGCTGCCAGGCCGGCAGCACAGAGTCGAAGCCCCCGTAGGTGTAGTACTCCCATGCCGCGTGCGCGGGCGTGGGAAGAAGGATGAACACGGCCGCCAGGGCGAGCCCTATACCAAGAAATCTTTTCAAATCTTTATCTCCTATTCCCCGACCGCCCTTTCGGCAAGCGAGGGGTTGAACTTCTCGCTAAGATTCCTGTACGCCTGGGCGTTGAATTCCTCAAGCCTGCGCCCGAGCGACTGCAGAGCATAAAGGCTCGATGCCCATTTCGTATAGTCCTGGGCGAGCGCGGTCTGCATCACATCCAGTCTTTTTTTGTAATCCAGGAGCACCGGGCTTGTAGCCAGAAGGTGGACGTCACACCTGTTTGCGGAGGTGTTTGCGACAGAGCTTGGCTCGTCGCGGGCGACTATCAGGCCCTTGTCTATCAGGACCTGGGCGTTGTGGTCCAGGTCGGCCATCATGGCATACGCATACGCCTTGGCGGCAATAGTGGAAAACTCCGAGGCCATCGCGGCCTCCTGGCTGGTGCTGACGGCGTATTTCAGGATCAGCTCCATGGGAAGCGGGATCTGCCTTAAAAAATCCACCTGATCGGAGGTCAAGCGGCCCTGGGCCTCCATCTGGCCGATGATGCCTGTCATCGTGTTTGCGGCCCAGGTTTCCAAATTGGCGTTGACGTCTGGAAGAGGGGCGCAAGTGCCGCTGTCGGACTTGGCCTCCGTGTTTCCAGCGATGAAGTTGTCCACGCTTTTTCTAAGGTTCGTATCGCAGGGCCCAATTGGAGACGGGTAAATAATGCCAGTCTTGTCCGCGGAGAAGTCGACGTCGCCAATGAAGCCCCGAAGAAGGGCTATATAGTCCGCGGAGCCGCCCCCGAATTGCGCCCGGAGGTGGTCCAGAAGGGAGCCCTGCGTAAGGAACAGGTTTTTCACGTCCTGCGGGCAGCCGGAGTACATCCCGCTTAAGTTCGGGGTTCCGCTTGTGTTTGGGGCCGCAGCGATGTCGCCCGCTGAGCTTGTGGCCTGCTTTATGTCCTGCCAGAGGCTTGTCCAGCCTTGGCTTGCCGCATAATCGGAGAGCGCGTGCTCGTACTGGCCGGAGTTTCTGGTGTATGGGCCCATGAGCTGCGCCACTACCGCCTTCGAGGCCGTGCAGTCGTTGAACTGCAGGCCGTTTAGCTTGTCCGAGATGTTTTCGAACTTTCCAAGGATGGTCGAACACTGCGGGCAGTAGGTGCTGAGCGCAAGGTCGAAGGCCATCGCCGGCGCGGCCGTAAGAATGCTTTGGAGCTTTTTTACCAGGTAGTTGAAATTCATGAACGAAAAGCCGCCCATGAAGGCGTCTATGCCTCCGCAGCCGGCCTTGAACTTTGGAGGCTCTACGGAAAACAGGTAGTCGTTTTGCCCCTGGTACCACCTGGCGTCAAAGCTGCCTCCGGTAAAATACCCTCTCTTCTGTCCCGCCAGGTAATCAGGTGAGGAGACCGTCTTCTCCTGAAGCCAGTCGTCCACCCAGCCGGCGCGGGCGCTTTTTTGCCCTGCACATATCATGGTTATCGCCGCAAGCAAAATTATCGCTACGATCTTTTTCATATTACCTCCCTTCCAGAGGGATTTTTGTATCGTATCCCTGTCCTTTTTGAAAATCGTATAGGCTCCAGTTCTGGGGCGTGGTCTCGCCGCCAAGGAACTTTATACCCCTGTAGAGCCTCTCTTCTATGTCTTCAAGCGTCATGACCCCGGTCGAGATGGGAATGAACCCTTCATTTCCCTTTTTGATGAGAATGAGAGACGGGGTTGTGTCCACCCCGAGCCTTGCTGCAAGTCCGGGGTTGTCCGCAAGGACGATGCCCTTTATCTCCCAGCCGTAGGTCGCCTCGAAATACCGTAGGATCCCGTCCTGCGCCCTGCAGTAGGGTCAGGTAGGGGAGTAGAAATAAAGGAGCGCGAAATCGTCCCTCGCGGCCTCTATCGTGCGCTCCACGTCTGAATACTGTTCGGAGAACATCGCGTTTCGCCCGGGGGCGGCCACGGGATAGTCCTTGGCCGTAGAAAGGCCGGGATATTTCTGCCAGACGTAGGCCGCCACGTTCGTAAAGGCAAGGGACTTCCTCCTTGCGATGTCCAGGACCACGTAGTAGTCGCGCACGTTTGAGACGGTCGGGTCCTGGATGGCCTTATCCAAAAGCGCGTTCATAAGCGGCTTGAACTTTGAGGGTGGCATGTCCCAAAGCTCCTTCATCGTATAGTTCTTCAAATCGGGCACAGTCGCCGCAGGCGTCTTTTCAGGCCCCTTTTTCTTTTCTTTTTGCTTCACCGGCTCCTTCTGATACCACCACCAGCCGCGCTTGGTGCCCGGACCCGCCGGGAAGATGGCATCCGCGGCGGCAATGCCACTGATGACTGTAAGTAGTATCAAAAGACTAAAAAACAGGATAAGCGCACGCTTCGATATCACTTTTCTTTAAAAACCCCCAGTACCGGCTGTCATAGCTGTTTATGTTACTGCCCTCAACGAAACAGAAACCCTTCGGGATAACGCCGTTATAGACGAAATTTTTAAGTCTCTCACCCTTTAGGCTAAAATCCTTCGCCCTGCCCAGGTAAACGGACCCGTTACAAAAGTAGCCCATTCCTTTTTCGGTGAGCTGATCGCCCTCGTCGCAGGTCACCTTTTTTACGAGTGTCTTTCCGTTTATGTATGGGTCCATGTGCTCAGGCCTGAATATCACGTAATCGCCCTTAGTAATAGCCGCTGGATGCCTCACCAGGAAAAAGAGCCTGGGCCGGACCGAGGGAGAAAGGTTCACGGCGAACCTGCCAGAGGCCTCAGCCCCCACAAGTAAGACCAAAAAAATGAGGGAAAACGCCTTAAGGAAGTTTTTCGATTTCCGCATTTTTGATTACAGCGTCCTCCATGATCGCCACACGGTTTTTAGGAATGCCCTTTACGGCCACAGCCAGCTTGTCGATGTTCGCCCGGAACTCTTTGCCCGTTTCCTTGCCGCTTAAGTAGAGGTCCCTTTGCGTCGCTATATAGCCTTTGATGTCCACGGCCACAATCTTTTGCGCATAGAAGCGGTCGTAGACGTAAACGGAGCCAGCCGACACGAGCATCGAGACAAACAGGCTTATGGCGGCCACGGCCAGCCACCAAGGAGATTTCCCATGCTTGACCGGCATGGCTCCAGTTATTCCTTCCGGGGCGGCGGCTACAGCCTCTGCGGACTGCGCCCCGCCAGTTTTTGTCTCCTGATTTTCCAAAGTTGAGGCAGTTTCCTCTGGCAATGTTTTTCCTCCTTCTTTGACCGCGACTGGCCTTTTTTTTGTAAACTTTCCCCTTTCAAGTGATATAGACAAGGGGGCGACTCCTTACCGGTAAAAGCCATGTTTGAACTCCTTGATTACAGCCGCAAGCGAGGCAGAATTCGCCTCTTCGTTTATCCTTTTGAGCGAGTAGGAAAGGGCTACGTCGCCGTAAAATGCGTAAGACCTGCCCACCTTTGCGTTTTGTGCCAGGCCCTCAGAACCTGGGCCAAGGACCTCGATGTCCGGCACGTAGACGATTGCCGGGACCCGCAAAATCCCGTAGCGCCTGAAAAGAAGCGGATCCACCTCCACATTCACCCCGTAGAGCCCGCATGAAAGTCCACAAGAGGGATCCTTTTCTAGCAGATCTCCTATGAATTTCAGCGTCGGGCCCATGTATTTCATCCCGCCTATGAAGCCGCGCATGAGGACCACGACATTCGGGTCCCTGAGCCCGGCTATTTGCTCGATGTAAGTTCGGAGCGTCGCCTCTGGCACGGAGGAGGAGATGAAAAGGTAAATCCTCTCATTTGGAGAAAGCTTTTCTCTTTTGCCTTCACGTGAATTCAGGTCCCTGTAGTAGGCTTTAAACCCTCCGAAGACTTCTTTTTTCAACCTCTCGTTTTCCAAGGCCACCCTTCTTTGAAATGCCGGCGACTCGTAGAATTCAAACGTCTTTCTGGCTTCGATCTCCCCTTGCCGCTTATAGGCGTTTTCCGGCAGGGTATTTTTCATCCTTTCCCCAAGCACCTTTGCCTTGGAGAGGACACTGGAGACGGCGTTCAGGTCAAAGCCAGGGGCGCTCGTGGCCCCCTGGGCAACTCCGGCGCAGGCCAGGCTTAAAGCCGCCAGCAATATCAGCCGCCGTATAGATAAACGCAACATGACACCTTTCTGAAGATCATCCATAGGAAATTATCCGGGGCGTTATTCACGGTCCCCCAGGCCGGGTTCTTGTCCGCTCCCCATATAAGATCGCTTCGCCCCATGGGGGTGATGATCGAGCCCCTTACGGGCTTTACGATCTGGAACCTGTAATGGCTCTTAATCCATATTGGAGTGACGACGGGGCCGCACACGTTCACCCCCGGGTCCCAGGTAAGCGCCTCGCGGGAGAGCTTGTATATCATCCTTGCCGCAAGCCCTGCGTTAGCCTGGACGGAATCGGCTGTCGCGATATGGCCGGTTAAAGGGTAAGCGCTTCCCCAGCTTCCCATGCACCAGAAAAGGGGGTCCAGGGGATAGCCCGTGTTCGAGGCGATGCTGTCCGCCCCGCAGGCAAGCTGCGCCGCAGGGTTGCCAAAAAGCAGCGCCTCCGGATTAAGTAGAAAGCTCGATATATCGCTGTTCCATAACGGGTCCATCTCCGTCATGTACGCGATGTCGAAGCCGCCCTTCTCCAGGCATGGCACATCGAGGAACAGGTTAAGGGGGAAGATGTACCAGTGGGCCTGCTGGAAGGTCTCAGGCGGCAGATCCTCACCGCTTTCCTCGCTCGCACCGCCCAGAAAACCGGGCTTGGGATTTGAAAGCTGCGCACCTATAAGCGGAAAGCAATAAGGGTCCTTTACCGTCTCCACCATCCGCGCGGGCTCCCAGAAAGATGCCGTTATGCCGATCTTCGGAATCGGCGAGCCGCAAACACAGATGGGAGAGCTTATGTTGTCCGGAGGGGTGTCTATGTCCGAGCCCATGAGCTCCACTCCGCCGATCTTCACCGGGAATATCCCGTTCCAGTCGATGTCCGTGATGGGGTTGAAAAAAGACTCTCTGCAAACGGCATGGGCTTGGGTCGAGAAGACCGCCATGAGCAGGAACAATATGGCCGTTTGTAAAAAAAGGAACCTATTTCCTCTTCCGAATCTCAAATTCCTTCACCTCCAAAAACTTGCCCCGCTGATAAAGGACCGAGGGGACGGCCTTGATCCTGAACCTTTTCGTTATCTTTTCAGGGGCATAAAAGACCGGCCTTTGAAGCTTTTGTTCAACCGCTGGATAACTGCCGCCTGTAAGAAGGAGCATTACATTCGGGGTCTTCGCGTAGGGGGATTTCTGGAACCACTCTAACTGCTTTTTGTCAGCCCCATCGATGAAAACGAGGACATCCGGAAGGCTCACATAATCGAGCGGATTGAAGGTATAGCCTTTCGGATAGAGGATGCCGCCCTTGCCGTCCGGGATATCGAATGGAAGGGTGTACGTGGGGTCAACCATAAACGTCCTGTCATGCTTCGCCCTGGGCAGGCGCGCCAGATCCGGTGGCCGGAAAGCCTGAACGGATTGCTTGATGTCTGAGAACTGCCGCTTCCAGTCTATCTGCCTCACTTTCTGCATGAGTTCGCTCAGGGCATCCTTCTCCGCGATTGGATAGACGGCTCCGGCACGGCCTACTATCAGAACCGAGGTCTTCAAAGGCGAAGCCTCAAGCATAGGCGTCATAAGGCAACAGCCAACCGCCAGGCAGGCGAAAATCATAATTTTCATAAACGGTCTTGGCATCATTTATTTCTGCGTGTTTTGATAAAAGCTATTAATCTTCTGCTGCATATTCGCATTCGCGTTCTGAAGGGTCGTGCTCAGGTTCTTTTCTATGTCTCCGTAATAGCTGGAGAGGTCGATCTTCGAGAAATCGATCATCTGGAACTCCTGAGGCGTAAACCCCCGGCAATTGGGGCTCTGTCCGGTCCCCCAGGCCCCGTCCGGCTGGAAATCCTTGAGCTGCGGGCGGCCCTGCTCCTGGATGACCCTGGCCAGCTTGCTGTTGAAGCAGCAGTAGCCCTTTGCTTCCTGCACGCAGCCAATCAGGGGCCATGACTCCTCGCAATACTCCCCCACGTAATGGCAGTACCCGGAGGCGTTCAGCATCGAGACCTCCATGTCCTGCTGGTCGCAGGACTGAAGGAGAAAGTAGTTGACCAGGTATATGGCCGCAGCCAGGGCGATGGTCGTGGGGTTTAGGAGCGCGGCCGCGTAGGCTTCCATGCCGGCGTCAACCGAGCCTACGGCCACGCCGTCCGTGACCGCCTGCTGCACCGCAAGGCTCGCGCTTGAAAGACTGGAGGTGACCGCGGCACCCCCGGTCGTGAGTATCGCGTTTGTGTAATAGGCCACCTGCGCCAGGTGGTATATGTCCGTTACGGCCGATGCGGCCGTGCCCAATGCGGAGACCCCGCCCACGGAATCAGAAAGCACCATGCTTCCTTTGTTGGCGCAGCAGTCGTGGAAGCCGTCCTTGACTCCTGCCTGCTCGCACCGCTCGCCCCTGCCCGAAAATATGTATATCTGCCCTAGGCAGTTGCCGGAGGAGTCAGTCTGTCCGTTGTTCTGGAGCATGTTGCTGTTGGTCTGCGTAATCGTGGCCGGGTTTGTGGTCAGGTCCACGCACTGGTTGGGAGAGCACTGCATGGTCCCGCCATTGTCCATGCAGGCATATTGGCTTCCGAGGGGACAAGAATAGGCCATTTCATTACTGCCGCTAAATGTTATAGTGCCCAGTTGTGTCGACGAACTGAAACAGCCATAGCCCCAGTAGCAATTAAAAAATCCCTCAGTCATGACCAACTGGTCCCCGGAACCAGAAAAGGTCACGTGTGTCGTGTCTCTCCCGATGTACCAGGAGGTAGCTCCTCCTGAAAGAGTGGCTCCCCCGTTTACGGTTATCGTCCCCCCCTCATACCATGTCCACCAATCGAAATACGTATCGCTAAAATTTAAGAGGTTCCCGCTGCCGGAAAAGTTATAGTCACGGTAATCATAAAACGAATATCCCAGGTAAATAGGACCCGTTGTCCCTGAAAAGGTTACGCCACCATTCGCCGTTATCGTCCCACTGCCGCCTTGCCATGAAAAAATCAGATTGTTCCCGGAACCTGATACTGTGAAGGTATTGCCGGCAGGTATGGTTACACTTCCCGTCAAGGTAACAGGCACTGGAGTTTGAGTACAATCAGTTGCGCTTATGGGGCACAATTGCCCCTGCTGAGTTGCCGTACAATTGGCCGTCTCGCCGGGATCTGAGACGTTCCCGTCATTGTTCAAGTCCTGTCCGCAGACCCACTGATCAGCGAAGGCTTGCGCTACGCCAATGTGTGGAAGAGCCGGAACGATCGGAGAAAGCATCTCCATCACGAGAACAAACAAAAGCAGTCTGACCGTATTCCTGAGATATCTCATTGAAGCGGCTCCGCCGTGCCGTCCGAACAAATAAGGTCACTTCCCGCCATTCTGAGGCTCTGCATTATCCCCGCTGCCTCACCGAAATCGTCGATGCACTGGCAGTCCTCGACGATAGTCTCCCCGGGCCCGGATGGACACTTGCCGTTTACGCAGGTCTTGTAGAAATACTGAATGTTCTGGGTGTTGTTTGCCTGATATTGAGATGCGTTCGATGGCAAGTTGGATCCCAGCAGTGCCGCCTGCGTGTCCGTAACGATTTTTTCGGTCTTGCACGCTTGCTCACAGTCTGAGGGTGTGTCCCTAGGGGGCAAGCCAGATGTCACGCCGTTATACACCCAACCCCCGGAAGAGTTTTGCCGCAGGTCCTGATAGTAAAAGCTCCCGCCGTTGTCTGCTTCGGTTGAAAGGACGTTGCCAGCCCTCTTCTGAATGGCGCTGAAATCAAACGGGGCGTTACCGGCGCAATAATAGGTCCGGTCCTTCTCAAGGAAATCCGGGCACAAGGTATAAGTGGCCGGAGGAGTAAAGCAGATCGGGTCTCCGCCATTACTGGTATCGATGGGGCATGTATAGCTCGTCCCGCTTACGGATGCCCCGCTTAGAACGCCGCTTGATGCCCTTGACACGCAGGCGTACTGGCTTCCTAGGGGACAGGTGGACGGGATGCTGAGCGAGTATGTCCCGCAGCTTGTGAAAAAGATTTTGTCGCCCTGCCCGCTGATGGTAAAAGGAGCGCACGACCCTGAACTGTTGAAATAAGCTGTCCCTGAGATGGTCGCGCCGGTGAGATTGATCTGGCCGTTAAAATTTCCTCCCCCGTCGTAGAAATTGAGGCTGCTTCCGATGCCCACGATCTTCACAGTCTGGGACCTGCCGTCCTGGTAAAAACTGACTTCCGCGCTGCCGCTTGCCGTAATCCCTGCGGGCAGATAGATGGTCTGTATCCCCCGCACGCACCAGCACGTGTCCCAGAGAAACTCCACATTTATCTGATTTCCGCTGCCCACAAAGATCAGGTAGTGCGCGCCAGAAAAACTCACGGCACCTGTAAAGCCGGGGCATGCCGCAATGTTTTGCAGAGTAAACGAATCGCAAGCCGGGGCAAGGGGTGTCAGCCCCGTGGAGGCGAAATTGAGCCAGGTCTGCACGCCGTCCACGGTCTCGTCCTTGAGCTGACAGTTGGAATTCGCCTCCAAACTCCGGCAACCGTCGTCCACGTAATTGGCATACCCAGGATTGCTGCCTAAGCACTGAAGGACCCGGGATATAGTGCACTGCTGAAGCTGCACGTTTCCGGTAGACATGTTCTGGGCGTCTTCGAGCTCGCTGTAATAGCTATTGGGGTCGGAGGATTCAGATTGCGCCAGGTTCTGTGCGTCACTCTTCATCGCATATGGATTTGAAAAATACTGCTCAGGTGAAGCGGAACCTGTCCCGCCACCGGCGCTTTGGCAGCCCCCGGCCTTCTGGCCGTAATAGCTTATGACTGTGTCGCTCGTACTCACGTTCGAGACCGAAAGCTGCGGGTCTGTTTTTTGAAGAGCCCCGGCGATCCCTCCTCCCAGGTCCTTAAGGACGATGGCCATGTTGTTCCAGACAAGGCTGCTTCCGCAGGAAGTGTTGATGCAGTAGCAGCCGCCAAGGTCCGTGAGATTCACCGCTGTGGCGAAAACATGAAGGCTGCCGTCCACAGCCCACTTGTAAGCCTGGCAGTTGTTCCAGGTTCCGGGGTCACAGGATATGAACCCGTTTGCGCAGACGCCGGAGACTGGCACGGGGAGCTGGTAGCTGTAATCCGGTTTGCCGTCCATGTTCAGGTCCTCGCTCGCTATCACGGTCTGCAGGTCCCCGGTTGAAGCGGGCTGCACAAGGACCGAAAGAAACGCGCTTGAAGATGGACAGGATAGCTGCGCGTTAAAGGATTCCGATTTGTCGAGCGTGGTCATGAGGGTGTTGCTGCTTGTAAGGGGATTACTGATGTTTTGCTGTATGCCAGCCTGTGATCCATAGCTTGCCGACACCGTGTTTTCGATCCCCGCGGCGGCGTTTTTGGCATCCGTAAGGGGATCGCCAAAGGAAACGGCCGCAATACTAATAAAGGCAAGGAGAAAAATCATAGGTCTGATAAAAAAAGTCCTCACCTTTAAAAGCCTCTCCGGCCAACCTTGCATATGCGCTGCAGGAATTCATACGGTCTGACGGCAACGACCCAGATAATTTCCGGGTCGAACTGTTTGCCGCTGTCCGCGACAAGATTTTCTATGGCCACCTCAGCCGGCCAGGAGACCTTGTATGGCCGACTATGCGTCATAACGTCCAGGCTGTCGGCAACAGCGGCAATCCTCGCTGAAAGAGGGATATTCTTTTCCTTAAGCCCGTGAGGATAGCCCGCGCCATCCCATCGTTCGTGGTGATACAGGGCTATTTTTCGCGCCTGGTCAAAAATCAGGTCTTTATTGGCGGATATGATCTCCGCGCCCAGAACCGTATGCTTCCTTACCGCCTCGCACTCTTCCAGCGTGAGGCGTCCGGATTTACCCAGGATATGCGGGTCGACAGCGGTCTTGCCGATGTCATGTATCTTTGCTGCCAGCCCCAGTTCCAATGCCGGTCCGGGGGCTATGCCCAAAGCCAGGGCAATATGGTATGCAAGTTCGCCCACGCGGTCCACATGGTAACTGCCATCACCATCAGGACCTTCAACTGCCCGGCATTTTTCAAGCATGTATTCGAATTGCCTGCTAACCGCAAGTGTTTTCAATCGTTATCCCTTTTTTTTTGCCATCTCCGAGATGGCGTCCTCGTAGGACATGCCGCCCTCGACCAGCCTCTCTATCTCCACGATCTCGTCCGGGTCCGAGGTGTAGACGTAATAGGACCACGGATCCACCATGAGCCTGGCCACGCCAACGCCTCCCCCCGTGTCCATGAATATCTCTGAGTATTTGGGCCGGTTGCTTTTGAGGGTCTTTAGTATCCTCATGATGAAGGGGTCGTAGTCTATGAGCTTCTCGGCGAGGGCCTTCTCAAAATCCGCCGATTCCAGGAAAAACTTGAAGGCGGAGTTTGCGTTTATGACCTCGCCCACCTTGCCAAAGCGCTTCAGATCTAAAATGGACTGGGTGATGACGGAAAAGCTCCCGTTATATTTGGCCGCTCTCCTGTAGCCCTCCTCGATCACCTCGTTCATCATCCCCTCGGCCGTGAGAAACTGCCAGGCCTCGTCGAAAATGATGAATGTGGGGCGCGAGCGGTCGCCCAGATAGAGGTCCTGGGTGACGGCGTTTACCACCTGGAGGGTCACAACTCGAAAGAGGTCCTTCATCGGTTTTAAATGCTCAAGCTCCAGCACAACAAACTCGTCCCTGGAGATGTCGAATGTTGCCTTGCCGTTGAACCACTTCCCGTATGCGTGCTTCGAGGTAAACTTCGTCAGGTTAAAAGCCAGGGTATGGGCCAAGGCCATGAGGTCTTCCGCGCACTTTTCGCCTTCGCAGCCGAAATCGTACTCGACGGCGTGTTTTGGAAACTCGTTTAGCCAACTGTGGACTGTGTCCACGCAGGCGTTTGTTCCCTCGGTCTTGTACGCCCACTCCACGGCCGCCTTTATGAGGGTCATAATGGTCTCCGCGGAATCATGTGGCACCTTATCCGTGGCCGAGTAGACCATCTGGACGATTATGGAGGCCACGACCGAGGATTCCTTCTTGATGTCCGCGACATTCGTAAAGGGGTTCAGGCAGATGTCCGACTCCCCGGAGAATTCCAGGAACCTGCCCCCGAACATCCTGGCCATCTTCTTGTAGCTGCCGCCTATATCAATGATGCGCACCTTATGGCCCATCGCGAAGTAATTGAAAGCCAAATAATTGACCATGAAGGACTTGCCGCTTCTGGTCATGGCCGCTATGTAGATGTTGTGGCCGTTGGACCAGGAGCCGAATACGTCGAGGCCCTGCACCTGGCCCTTCCTGCCCGTAAAAAGAAGCGCGGGCCGGCCCGCCCCAGCAAAATCAGCCTGAACAGGAAGAAGGACAGATGCAGTGTCTGCTGGCACAATGAAATCCCTTTCGAGGTTGTCTATGTTTCTGCCAGAGGCATAAAGGCCGAATGGCAGAGCGGAAAGGAAAAGTATGGGCAGTATGCCCTTGTCCTCCTGCATGGTAAACCCCTGTGACTCCCATATCCTTTTGGCCTTTACGGCTGAGTCCGAGGCCTCCTTCTCGTTTTTCCCCCAGACCCAGACTTCCGGGATGACCCTTACGAATTTCGTCCCCTTGTCCAGCTCGTCCACGGCCCAGAGATACTCCTTCTGCTTCCGCATGAGCGAGGGCGCGATGCTGCCCGCCACCTGCTGCTGCAGCACCAGGCTGCACTTGGCGCGTATGCCCGCCTTCATGTCCTGAAAGACGACGCTCAAGGAATACAGAAACGGGGTCTGGAACTGGTCCATGTCCGAAACGATCCCCTCCCAGCCGCCGATGATCGCGTTAGAAAGGAGCATGTCTGCTTCGGACGGAAACGTCTTTGGGGTGATGCACTTGAAGTATTTCCCGCCCACACGTAACAAAGACCAGTGTTTTTCGATGTCCGTCTCGGAGAAGATTATCTGCTTACCTAGCGGGATGCCGGGGTCGTAACAGTTGTTTGCCGGACCGGCGTGTTCATTGAAAAACCTCCGCATAAGATCGACAAATCCCTCAGGCTCCAGAGGGACCGGCCCCAATCCTGCACCTTTGAGTATCTCCGCGATCGACCCTCGCGTATCATTCAGGTTGAGACCGGAGTCCAAGGGAATTTTGACGGCCACAAAGAGCCTGAAATTTCTGAGAGGTATTCCGCCGTTGGTCTTGGCCTTCTGGGCGAGAAACGAGGAAAAGTTTTTGACCGCCTTTTTCACCACTGGGTTGTCCCTTGTTTTAAGGGAAGCGTAATGGGACAGCATAGGCTCGATGTACGGGTCGGCATACATGATGAACTGGAGTACCGAATTTTCCGGAAACCCGATCCTCATCAGGCCCTCAAGTGTTGAGGCCGTCTTTTCGCCCGCGAAGGCCACGGGGCCGCACTCCCACAGAAAGCCCGCCGTGCCGTCAATGTTCCAGTACGTTTTGTTCTCCCTGTCATAAGCGAGCCAGGGCAGATAATCGGAAAACCTGCTCCTCTCGGTCATCGCCTCAAGCTCCTTGTGCGTAAGGCCGCCGTTTTTTCCAAAAAGAAGGTCAAATAGGGAACTCATCTTGCCGTCCCCGAAGACGACACCGCGTCATTGAGAAGCCACCTGGGGCCGGAGAGAAACAGGTAGACGTAGCGCTCCATATAAAGCTCGTTGTCCCTTCCCGCGTAGGGCAGAATAAGCACCCTCATCACCTGGGGCGGCACGACCATGGGTGATACTGGGCTTTTTAAAAGCCCGTTAAGTCTGCCGTAAAGGGCGCTCTGGTAGAGGTCCGCCTCCGTTGGCGCCACCTTCTCTTTTTTGCTTTTACCGGCCCCGTTTTCCTTCCAGAGGTCCTGGTACTTTCCATCCGTGCTGTCCTTATACGCAGTCTCCACGGAGACGCATCTGCCGTTTTTGAAATTCGGGCAGGAAAACGAAGAACTGTAAGGGTTCATAGCCCCGGCGCATCCGGTAAGGGCAAAAACCAGGGACAATAAGAAGTAAAAAATCAATTTCCGCATTTGTTGTCTCCCATCTGGTTACAGAAATTCTTTATCTGAAGGTTGCTCCCCTCGCTTATGACGAGGGTGACGTCCCTTGTAGCGCCGACCTCCACCACGGGCATGGACTGCTTGGCCAGGGACAGGTAGAACTGTTCGAGATGATTTGCACCTTGGGCGATACCGCCGCCCACTCCGGCCTCAAGTATCTTCGAGGGCTGCACGGTCTGGGTGTAGCCAAGCGCGCTTATGCTTGTGGTCTGCGCGGCCACCTGTGTGGCGGACCCTATGCCCCCGAAAAACCCAGCGATAAAACTCCTGGCCAGGGCGGAGCCCATCTTGGAGACCACCCTGCCGCGAAGCCCTATTTTCCCGTCATCGTCCACCACGAAGCCTTTCACCGGCTGGTCGATCACGGCGCCGCCGTTTCTGGCTATGCAGGAAAGGGTCACAAGCCTCAGGTGCGCCCTTTCGTCGGCCAGGCTCCCGTAGCCCTCGGCGATCACGAAACATCCCTTGAGATTGGCCTTTATCCTGTTTGGAAGCACGGCCGGGGCCTTTATGCGAAGAAGCACCGGTACAGGCTCGCCTTTGGCCCCTTCAGCGGTTGGAGCATCGAGGCCCGTAAGCAAGGTCGCCTCCATAAAAGAAGGGGGCAGATAGACAGTTTCGCTTTGTTTTTTTTTAGCGTCGCCGGTTTCCTGCGGCGCTCTTTTTCCCGGAGGGCCCTGGACCACCTCTATGCCTCCTATGATCTCTGGGGCCGGAGGCAACGCAGGCTTTTTGATCTCTTCCTCTGGAGAGGGAGGAAACCCCGGCGGATAAGAGCCGGTTTGAGAGACGGGCGAAGGCGGGAAATATTTTGGTATTGGAGGCTGCACCCTAGCGGGCTTTTCGCTCTTCTCGGCAGGCGCGGCCGTGCCGTTTGCCACGGCGGCCTTCTGGGCTTTTAGTTTCACTATCTCGTTTTTGAAATCCGAAAGCTGTTTCTGAACGTCCATGTATTCGCTCTTTTTGAGCATCCCGCTGTCGAGACTGATCGTCTTGCCAGCAGAGGCGCTTTGCGCCGCGGTCTTTGCCCCTTTTTTGGGCCTGTATGTGATCATGGCCAGAAACAGAACCAGTATGATGATTGCAAGCAATACGGCCTTCTTTTTCTTTTTGGGAGTAAGCTCCGCCCATTTTTTCTTTAGCGCCTCCACTTCAATTGCCTCCCTCAGCCGTCACGCGCTCGACTATGAAAATCCTCGCGGTCTCGCCCGGCGAGAGCCTGAGCTTGTCGATCGATATGGCCACCGGATCGGTCGTTATCTCCGTCTTCAAAAAATCTTTTTCGGAAAGCTCCATGGTTTGGGCCGCCTGGGCGGTGAACTCTTTCACACGGAGCCCCTCGCCCTCGACCCTGACCGTTTTTATAAGGGTGAGCTTGAGCCCCTTATAGAGGTTGAAGGGCCTGTCCTCGTTCCTTACGGTGAAGGAATCGGGAATGTTCTCCGTATATACGCTTTTGATGATTGAGAGGATCTTTTTTTCAAATGGCATGCCGTCAAAAAAAGAGGCGTTCTTGATGGCCTTCCTGTCGCCGCCTGAAAGAGTCACAGTCCTTGAAGGTATCCTCTTTGGAAGCGCGATCAGGTTGTAAGTCTCCTTGCCGCAAAGGACGTATAGCTCCGTAGGGGTTGTGGAGTAATTGTCTTTATCGCCTTCTTTCGTCACGAGGAATTTCACGAAGGCGTTTTGGCCCTCGATCTTCACGGTGAGTCCCTTTTCTTTGGAGTAAATGACGTCCTTTATGTACGACGGGCAGACAATCCGGTTTATATCGGAGCTTGAAAGATATACCGGGGTTGCGACCTCAGGGGGGACAACGGCCAGGGAGTCCTCCGGAATGGAGCTGTACTCCCCAGGTGTAGCCAGTTGCCCTGCAGCAGACGGCGTGTTCGCCACTGCCGGGCTTGCCGGTTTTCTCATGCCGTGAATACCGCCACTTTTGGCAGTCGGAATCTCCGGTTTGACCTGCGCCGAGGGTTGGTCCTTAGGCCTGCCGGCGTTTACCGCGGATGTGACCTTGCTCCTCATGAAGGTCTCCCATGCCAGTGCTTGCCCGGATTTGTCTGCGGCAAAAGCGAACCCGGCCTGGAAAATCAGTAAAAGCAGCAGTGAAAACGAAAGTGCCAAAATCCTAATCCTCACCTATTTACTTCCCCCTTTCTCGCCAAAGCCGGTAAGCTGGAACCTGCCGTCCGAAATCCTGTAGGAAAGTTCGTATGTGGTTTCCTTGTCCGGGCCCAGCGGGCTTCCGTCCTGGGCAAACTGCCTTGAAACCCCGGTAGCATCTATAACACTCTCCGTCCTGTCCACCTTGATGCTCCCTACGAAAAAGGCGCTCGATACGCCTGCGGTCTCCACGGTGTCGGCGAGACTGTAAAAAGCCTTCCTGGCTCCCGGAAAGGCCTCCGGAGCGTAAAGGGCAAGGAACTCGCCGAACTGCTCCCTGGCCGTGGCGGGCGTGTAGTTGAGCGCGAGACCCAGCACGTATCTCGTCATGAGGTCCAGGTAGCCGTCCGACGCCTGGCCGTCCGTCACCTCAATCCGGCTGTTCAAGCCTGCGGGCACCAGGATCGTCCTCTCGTGCTTCGCCATGTTGAAGGTAAAAAAGCAGTTGGCGATCACGGCCAGACCGATTACGGCCACGACGAACTTCAGGAGCCGGTTTTCAGCCATGACGTTGGACAACTTCTGCATGTAGATTTTGAGTTCCATTTTTTATCCCGCTCCTATTCCATAAACCTCTCTTCGAAAAACGATGGATACCCCTTGATGTCCGAAAACCCCGCGAAATAAAAGACGTGCTTTAAAAAGCCGCGCGGATATTTCCTTTTCGCCTTCGAGTATCCGTAAGGGGCGATAACAGCGAGCGCCCAGAAGACGTGGCCCATCGTGAACGCCAGGAAGACAAACACACCCAGGATGCCCCATACATCCACGTCCCACCAGAGAATCTGAAAGGGCGCTGACAGATAGCAGGGAATCTTTTTGCCCATCGCTTACCGGATCACTCCCAGGGTCGTAACGATGGAGTTCAGGTTGGCAAGCCCGCCTGCGGCGAGGAAGGCCGCTATGGTCCCCCATAACTTCCCATGGATAAGCTCATGGATGCCGAAACCGAGAGCGCAGGCCGCGGCTGTCCAGCCGACGGCGCCAGACACGATCTTGTTAGAGATGAGGTCGTAGAAGCTGTACCCGAAAGAGCCCGTGGACGGCGTGACGAAGGCAAACGCGGAATGAGGGGCCAGGATAACAGCGGAGGCCGCCAGAAAAAAAAGCATGAGCGCCTGTCCCTGCCCGCCTTCCTTTCCGGCGTTCCGTTTGTCCCGGTTTTTAAGAGACCAGGCCAGGACAAACACGCCCGCCACGACAAACATGAGGCCGGACGTCGTCCCGTGAAAGAGCATCGGAATGCCCGAAACCATCATCG
>JAKAMR010000044.1 GCA_021812785.1 Nitrospirota bacterium | reverse complement strand
GGCATAGAGCTCAACGATGCGGCAGAGGAATTCTATCAAAAATTGATGCTGTATTTTTCCCGCCTTGGGCAAAGGACAGAGGCCATAATGGTTTACAACCGTTGCCGCTCCAGATTGGCGGCGGTATTGAACATCCGGCCATCATCAAAAACCGAATCCATATACGCCTCACTATTGGAAAAAGACAACCGGGCCTGATGGGCCGGTCCGCGGCACTTTTATCCCCCCTCGGGCAGGTGATGATGTCATTCCGTTATAATAAATGCCTAAACAATACGGCATGGACTCTGTTTTTTCGCGGTACCCGGATAACAAATTCTACTGAAAAAGTCTTCATCTTTTTAGGCGCCGCTTACTTTTGATTCGAGGTGAAATTTGGCATTAGTGAGTTTGCAGGGGGTGAGGCTCGCGTTTGGCGCCCATGAGCTATTTGGCGGGGTGGGGCTGCAGATCGAACGCGGGGAGCGGGTCTGCCTGGCCGGCAGGAACGGGGCGGGCAAATCAACCCTTTTAAAGGTCATAAGCGGAGCGCTTTCCCCTGATGAAGGCGAGGTCATATGGCAGCGCGATACGGCAACCGGCTTTCTGGAACAGGAAGTACCGCAGGACCTCCCCGGGACCGTCTTTGAGGTGGTCTCAGGCGGCGGACAGGCAAGGCACAGGGTCGAGAGCGTCCTTTCCCGTTTAAGATTGAACCCCGATGTCTCTTTTTCAGGTCTCTCAGGAGGCTACAAAAGAAGAGTGCTGCTGGCAAGGGCGCTCGTAAGCGAGCCGGGCCTGCTGCTGCTCGATGAACCCACGAACCATCTGGATATCGAATCCATTGAATGGCTTGAGAAATTTCTGCTGGATTTCCGCGGCGCCCTGCTCTTTATAACCCACGACCGGAGGTTTCTCCAGGCCCTTGCGACCCGCATACTCGAGTTGGACCGGGGGCGGGTCACCAGTTGGCCCGGTGATTACAAAACCTACCTGGACAGAAGACAGTCGGAACTCGATGCCGAGGCCGCGCACAACGCGCTTTTTGACAAGAAACTTGGCAAGGAAGAGGCGTGGATACGGCAGGGGATAAAGGCCCGGCGCACACGCAATGAAGGCCGGGTGAGGGCATTGCAGGAGATGCGGAAGGAGCGCCTGGCCCGGCGCGAGCAGGCAGGCAGCGCCGTAATGCGGCTGAACGAGGCCGAAAGGTCCGGCAAGCTGGTGATCGAGGCAAAGGGGATCAGTTATGACTGCGAAGGCCGCTCCCTGATACGCGATTTCTCCACCATAGTGACGCGCGGGGACAAGATCGGCATTATCGGCCCCAATGGCGCGGGAAAGACCACGTTGCTGAACATTCTCCTTGGCGTGCTGCCGCCTTCTGAGGGCTCGGTGCGAATGGGGACCCGCCTTGAGGTGGCCTACTTTGACCAGCACAGGGCGCAGCTGGACAATGAAAGATCGGTCGTTGAAAACGTGGGCGGCGGAAGCGGCACGGTAACGGTCAACGGCAGGACAAGGCACATAGTAGGCTATCTGGAGGATTTCCTCTTTCCCCCGGAGCGGCTCCGCCTGCCTGTAAGGCTATTGTCGGGCGGAGAGCGGAACCGGGCCCTCCTGGCAAAGCTCTTCACAAAACCCTCTAACGTGCTGGTGATGGATGAGCCTGCCAATGACCTCGACAGCGACACGCTGGAACTCCTTGAGGAGCTGCTGATTGAATACAAAGGCACTGTTTTTCTCGTTAGCCATGACCGCGAGTTTTTAAACAATGTCGTTACGAGCACCATAGTATTTGAAGGCGGTGGAAGCCTGGCGGAATACGCCGGGGGATATGACGACTGGCTTTTGCAGCGCGGTCCCCGGAAGTCATCGCCCGGAAGGGTCAAGGAAAAAGAAACGGCACCGCCGGAAACAAAAAGGCCCCTGCCAAAGCAGGCGGCGCGTCCGCGCATCCTGACATTCAAGGAGAACAAGGAGCTTGAAGCCCTGCCCGCACTGATAGAATCCATGGAGTCCGAGCGCGCCCGGCTCTATGAGGCCCTTGCAGACCCTGAATTCTACCGAAAGGACGGAAGCACGATCCCGGCGGCAAAGGCAAGGATCCTGGAACTGGAAAAAGAGATCGCGGCCGGATATCAAAGATGGGAGCTGCTGGAGTCGCTCCCAAAAGAGAAATAGCTTTCCTTTATCTCGCCTATATAACGGGATGGCAGCATCTGGGACGTCCTGCCGAACTTCATTCTGTAACCGGCGGATGAAAGGTAGAGGCCTTCCTTGGCCCTTGTGCAGGCCACATAAAAGAGCCTCCTTTCCTCTTCCAGTGCGGCGCCGCTCTCAAGGGACCTCTCGGAGGGGAATATCCCCTCCTCCAATGCTGGCAAGAAGACAATGGGCCATTCAAGCCCTTTTGCGGCATGTACCGTCATTATCTTCACGCTTTCTCCCATGCTGATCCTATCCTGGTCCGAGGCAAGAAGATTGTCTTCCATGAACTCGGAGAAGGTTTTCCCCTTCGTCTCAATTGAAAGCAGCACGTTGCAGAGTTCAGAAATATTTTCTATGCGCTCCTCGTGGTCTTCCTTGTATTGCTCCTTCACATATTCCAGGTAGTTCAGCCCCTGTATCAGGCCCATCAGCACAGTGTATGGTTTTTCTTCCACCATGGCCCCATATTTCATGATCAAACTTATGAGCGCGTTCGCGCTGACCCTTTGCCTTGCGGAAAACCCGGCGTCTTGCAAGGCCTGTATCCAGTCGGTTTTAAAATTCCCGGTGATCACCTCGACCGCTTTTTTGCCGATACCCCGCGAAGGCGTGTTGACGACCCTGTCGAAGGCCGCCCTGTCCCTGGTGTTGGACATTAGCCTCAGGTAGCAAAGCAGATCCTTTACCTCGGCCCGTTCGTAAAACGCCAGGCCCCTGACGATCTCATAAGGGATTCCGTACTGCATGAAGCTGCTTTCGAGCCCGCGGGAAAGGAAACTCATGCGGATAAGGACGGCCATATCCGCATATGAGCGTGTCTTTGTCGAGGCGAGCTCCATTATCTTTTTTGCTATACGCCTGTTTTCCTCGTCATGCTCCGCGGCCTTGCAGTACTCCACTTCCCCCTCTTCTTCCTTGTCGGTGCGAAGCGTAAGCACTTTGTCCGCCCAAATACGGTCCACCTTTCCGATGACGATATTGGCGACATCGAGGATCTTCCTGGTTGACCTGTAGTTCTTTTCGAGCCGCATCTCCGTGGCGTTGAACTCCCGGCCAAATTTAAGGATATTCTCCGGGACGGCCCCTCTCCATGTATAGATGGTCTGGAAGGGGTCCCCGACCACGAAAATGTTGTCCCTGTTCCTGGCGGAAAGCAGTTTTATAAGGGAGTACTGTATCTCGTTGGTGTCCTGAAACTCGTCCACCATGAAAAAATCGTAGCGGTCCTGCCATTTGCCGCGCACCTCGGGCCTGGTGACAAAGAGGTGAGTGGTGTGGTGGATAAGATCATCGTAGTCCAGGGCGTTAGACTGTTCAAGTTCCCGTTGATAGGTGTTTGCGGCCTCCGCATACTGGTTCTGGGGAAAAGGCAAGGCCAGGATGTATTCAACAATGCCGCCCCTGTATGCCTGCTTCGCTTTGGAGATGGTCTTCTGGACGGCATCCAATTCCTTGGGGCTGATATTGAACCGCTTCAGTATGTCTTTCAGGGCTTTTTTGCTGTCCGTCTGGTCGTAGATGATAAACTTAGTGTCGAATTTCCTTCCGAGTGCTGCGATATCCTCCCTTAGAACCCGGACACAAAACGAGTGGAATGTGCTGATGGAGCGAGGCTTGATCGCAAGCATCCTCTCAACACGGTCCGCCATTTCCTGGGCGGCCTTCTTTGTGAATGTGATGGCGAGTATCCGGTGCGGCTTTATGCTCTTCTCCCTGATGAGATAGCCTATCTTGTGCGTAAGGACCTTTGTTTTGCCGCTTCCCGCTCCGGCCAGGAGCAGCAGGGGTTGGCCGAAGTGCTCTACGGCGGCTTTCTGTTCCAGGTTCAGCCCGCTTAACATTTTTCTGTTTCCAGAACAACTAGTGTGTTTTTTATCTTCATATGTTTTTATCTACGTATGTTTTTATCTTCATACAGGGGGGCCCAGACATTGCGTGCTTATTGTAAACGAGGCCCATACAAATCCACAAGTTTTACTGAAAAGCCCATCGGACGGCCTTCTGCAAATGGCTGATAGAATATATTTGTAGAGTCCTTCATTGCAAGCTATACTGAAAAAAAACGCTGGGAAAGGTGAAGACAGATGGGGATGGACGCTGGCAGATGGCGGCGGCTGCGGCCTTCGCCGTTCTTAAAAAAGGCTGTTGCGGCCCTCCTGGCGTTTCTTTTTGTCTATTCGATAACAGGTTTTTTAATCCTGCCCCCGGTCCTTAAATCCTACCTCACCAAAAAACTTTCGGGACGGCTGCATCGGCAGGTCGCCATACAGCAGATAGAGGTGAACCCCTTCGTGCTTTCGGTGACGGTCCGTGGCCTCAACGTGAAGGAGAGAACCGGCAGGGAAACATTTTTATCCTTCGACAAGCTTTATGTGAATCTGCAGAGCGTCTCCCTTTTGAAGCGCGCCCTGGTCATAAGCGAGCTCCGGATGGTGGGGCCCTACCTGGATATCAGGCGCAACCAGGACCTGCTCTATAACTTCTCGGACCTCCTTAAAAAGGGACAAAAAAAACAGAAACCTGCCTCCGCGCCCATGAGATTTTCGGTGAACAATATCCAGGTAGTGAACGGGAGCGCCGATTTTTTTGACGGCCCCAAACATGCGCGGCATACTGTGCGGGGCCTGAACGTGTCCATCCCCTTTATCTCAAACATACCCTATTACACGGATATCTATGTGCAGCCCTCCGTTTCCGCCATGGTCAACAATGTCAGGGTATCATTCAAGGGCAAGACAAAACCTTTTTCGAAATCCCTGGAGACCTCGCTCGATCTGCACATAAAGGACCTTGACCTTACCCATTATCTCTCCTATGTGCCGTTCAGGATGGATTTCCGAGTCCCTTCGGGCTATCTGAATTTAAACGCCCATGTCACCTATGTACAGTATATAAACCGCGCCCCGTCTCTTGGCCTCTCCGGCGATATATCTCTTAAAAAACTGAGGGTGGAAGACGGAAACGGCAGGCCCATCGCATATTTCCCTCTGGCAGGCATGTCCATCATTTCCTCAGAGCTGTTTTCAAGGACATTGCACCTCTCAAAGCTGGACCTCATGTCTCCGGAAGTCAATATTGTACGGAGCCGGGAGGGCAGGATGAATGTATCGGCGCTTCTGACCTGGGAAAAGGGTAAAACGCAAATTCCGCAAGAGGAAAAGAAAAAGGAAAAGAGAAACAAAAAAACATTGCCGCTCATATACGCGGATGAGATGGCCATAAGCGGCGGGAAGCTGGTCTTTACGGACAGGGCGCACGGCAGGTTCTTTAGAACGGCGATAGAGCCCTTGGATGTGAAGGTAAGCCATTTTACTACCGCTTCCGGCAAAAGATCGGCGGTGGAACTGTCGCTGGAGACAGAGGCGGGAGAATCGCTCAAGATGACCGGTAATCTTTCTGTCGCGCCGCTTGCCGCGGACGGGCAGATCGAGCTGGAGCATGTGACCCTGAAAAAATATGAGCCTTTCTACAGGAAGATGATGCTGTTTAATATCGCCGGAGGGCGGCTGGGGTTGACCTCCCGCTTTTCCTATGCGGGCGCCGGGGGAGAGGCGCGCCTTCGGGGCTTGGCCATAAACCTGGACGGCCTGAAACTGAAAAGACGGGACGAAAAAAAGGACTTTCTGAGTATGCCGGTTTTTTCCATTAAGGGGGCGGATGCGGACCTCCTTAAAAGGTCGCTGGTCATCGGCCGGGTTGAAACTGAAAGGGGTCTGGTTGCGGTTGAGCGCCGCAAGAACGGCACTCTAAATCTGGGGGGTCTCCTGGCCAGGCCTCCAAAAGGCCATGCCGTGCCGGAAAGACGGGACAAGGCCGTCACACCGCGCGCCTGGCGCATAACCATGAAAAAGGTCTCTGTCCGTGATCTTGCGGTGAAGGTGGCGGACATGGCGCCCCCTTCGCCCGTGAGCTACTCCGTAAGCCGCATCACCCTTGAGGGCAAAAACATATCGACTGCCAGGGGCAGCAGGAGCAGCGTCTCGCTCAGGTGCAGGTTGGGCCGCAGCGGGAGATTGAATTTAAGGGGAAAGGCGGGCATCAACCCGGTTACTCTCCGGGCAAGGCTCTCTCTCAAGGGGTTGGATATCATTCCCTTCCTGCCCTATTTCACAAACAGGGTCAAGCTACTCGTGACAAGCGGGGCTGTTTCCACTTCGGGAGATATCCGCCTCCGGTACGCCGGAGGAAAAGTGGCCGCGTCCTACAAAGGGGCGGCCTCCCTTTTGCATTTCGCGTCTCTGGACAAAGAAAAGGGTGACGAATTTCTTAACTGGGATACCCTTCATCTGGGGGGACTGTCCGCAAGTTACAGCCCTCTCAGCCTCCACATAGACAATGTTGCCCTGACCCGCTTTTATTCACGCCTCATCATTGAGCAAAACGGCGCCATCAACCTGCGCGGTATTTTTTTGAAACGGGCCGCCGCCGGACTCACGCCGCGGGGACAGGCCGGCAACGCCCCCAGGCCTGCCGTTCAACAGGCTGCCAAGGCTCCGGGACCGGAGAATATCCGGATAGATACCGTGACGCTGCAGGGCGGGACCATCAACTTCTCTGACAGGCATATCCAGCCCAATTATTCGGCCAACCTGCTTGAGATAGGCGGCCGCATATCCGGGCTCTCTTCGGTTGAGAGCTCAATGGCTGACGTGGACCTAATAGGGAAGCTGGACAATTACGCCCCGCTTGAGATAACCGGCAAGATAAACCCGTTGAGGAAAGACCTGTTTGTGGACCTGAAGGTGGACTTCAAGGACATGGACCTGAGCTCCCTCACGCCGTATTCAGGAAGACATATCGGCTACACGATCAGGAAGGGTAAACTCTTCCTTTCCATGCAGTACCTCATTGTGAAACAAAAGCTCGACGCCCGGAACCATATCTTTTTAGACCAGCTCACCCTGGGCCAAAAAGTGGAAAGCCCCGTTGCAACCAAACTGCCGGTCAGGCTGGCCATCGCGCTGCTTAAAGACAGGAACGGGAATATAAACCTGGATGTGCCGGTATCCGGCTATATAAACGACCCGAAGTTCAGCCTGGGCCGGGTCATCCTTAAAGTACTTGTGAATATTCTCGTAAAGGCGGCCACATCGCCCTTTACCCTTCTGAGCAGGATATTCGGAGGCGGAGCGGACTTGAGCCACGTGGAGTTCCCCCTGGGCACGGCCGCCATAAGCGGCGATCAGGCCAAAAAACTCGATTCCGTCGTCAAGGCGCTTTATGAAAGACCGGCCCTGAAGCTGGAAATAGAAGGCCGTGCCGACCTTGAAAAGGACAGGGATGGACTTAGGCAGTATATCTTCCAGAGGGAGGTAAAAATCCAGAAATGGAAAGAGCTTGCCGCAAAGGGCGGCGCGGCAATCCCGGTGGACCAGGTGCAGGTGAGCAAGGAAGAATACCCCATGTACCTGAAAAAAGCCTACAGGGCGGCAACATTCCCAAAACCTCGGAATTTTTTTGGCTTTGCCAAGAGCCTGCCGGTACCAGAGATGGAGAAGCTTATGCTTACCAATATCCGGGTGACCAGCAGCCAACTGAGGGCGCTTGCCGTCCGGAGGGCAAAGGCGGTGAAGGACTATATCCTTAGATCCGGGCAGGTTGATCCGAAGCGGGTTTTCCTGGTGGAGGCAAAATCGCTGGGCGCCGGAAAGGGAGAAAAGCCCGGCGCCAGCAGGGTTGACCTCAAGCTGGAATAAAACGGCGGCCTTCATCACGTTCTTTTTACTTTTTGTTTTTGCTTTTTGGCCGCTATTTTCCGAAGACTGTCTTCAGGAGGTCTGTCACTCTTGCGGAAGGGTCTGTCCTGATCTTCGTTTCCTCCTGCCCCACCATGTAAAAGAGGCCGTCCAAGGCCTTGTTGGTCACATAGTGGTCAAGATCCAGCGACTGTTTGCCCACAAAAGGAACGGAGTCATATTTACCCATCATCTCCTTATAAGAGCGCGTGCAGCCAACCTGGTTCATGCTGGAGGAGATGACAGGCTTGAATTCATCATAGAGTTTGCCGCGGGTCTTCTCTTCGAAATATGCTGTGGCGGCGGTATTTCCCCCGCCAAGGATCTTCCTCGCATCTTCAATGGACATCCCTTTAATAGCGTCAACAAAAATGGATAATGCCTTCGGGGCCGCCTTTTCAGCCGCCCTGTTCATGCTCAGCACAAACTCGTCCACCTGCTTCTGGTATCCGATCTTCCCAAGGACGTTGGCTACATTCCGAATCTTCTCTGGCATCAGTATTTTGATTGTCTGGTTACCGAAATAACCGTCCGGGCGGGAGACGCTCTTGACCGCGTTTTCAGTGCCTATAGAGAGCGCCTCCTTGAGGCCGGATGCGGTTGTGCTCTCATCGGGTCCCTTTGTGGAGCCGCCCACGTGCTTCATCACGTCTTCAAGCATTCCGGCCCTAAGCAGCATTGCGGAAGACAAAAGGACAAGGATTGTCAGAAAAAATGCCTTTTTCATATGACCCTCCTTATATACAGCCCCTCAGCCACGCCTCCAGATGCGCCTCAAAATAAAGTGAAAAACCAAACTTTTCCTTTCCTAATAAGAGGCTATAGCCATATCAAAACCAGGTCAAGATGCCGGCAGAGGCCCCATGCTTTCTTTAAAAAAGCGTTACTCTGCTTAAAACTCCGGTTCGGTAGAAAGGCGGGGCCGCCTTTTTTAGTAACCGGTTCCGGTTTTACAGTTGAAAATAAATCGATTATGTGAGAGAAATTAAAATAAGCGCTTGTGGGTACATATAAAGGCTCCGGGCAAAGCGGTTTTCCCACAGCGGATATCAAAAAAGCAAAAAACAAAAAAATCGGATCAAGGAGGCATTAAAAAAATGGCAAAGGCAATACCGGAAGGGTTTCACAGCGTAACACCGATGCTTACGTTCAAGGATGCGCACAAGGCCATAGAATTCTACAAACAGGCCCTTGGGGCGGCAGAGAGGTACTCGGTGCCGGGGCCGGAGGGCAAAGGGGTGATGCACGCCGAGTTGCAGATAGGCAACTCCATCCTGATGCTGGGGGAAGAACATCAGGGGCAGCCCTGCAAAAGCGCTGAAAGCGTGGGATGCTCTCCTGTCGGTTTCTACATCTACGTCGAAAACACGGATGCCGCCTTCCAGAGGGCCCTGGCAGCGGGAGCCACCACGCTGATGCCCGTGCAGGACATGTTCTGGGGAGACAGGATAGGCACCTTTCAGGACCCGTTCGGATACAGCTGGAGCCTGGCCACCCACATAAAGGACGTAACCCGGCAGGAGCTCGAAGAGGGCGCAAGGAACATGATGGCCCAGATGGCAAAGAAGTAGCTAATTCCTGTTGCGAAAAGGAAACCAGGGCAGGGAAAGATTTTAAGGATACACCTAAAATGGCGCAGGAAAGCAGGGACAGATCATACCCGATTTTTCCTTAGACAGATTAAATTAGTCCCGCTCCATCCCCTGGCGGCATAAAATTCAAGCGCCCGTTCGTTGCCCTTGTCCGCCAGCAGTTGCACCCTGGAGATGTTCTGGTTCTCGCACCATTCCAGGGCGTGGGAAAGAAGCCTCGTGCCTATGCCCCGGCCCCTGTAAGGTCCGCTTACGACAAGGTCCTCCAGCAGGCCGGAGTACCCTCCTTCCGCGGTTGAGACCATTTTTTGCACCGTGCACATCCCAACCACTACGGGAGAATGCAGATTGCCGGGACCGGCCTCCCGAGAAGGCAAAGACGAAGTTTCAGCCACGATAAGGCAGGAGGCGGGAGATTCAAGCAGAAGCAACATGAGCCCCGCCGCCTGTTTTTCCACATCCGGGCTGAAATCTTTCTCGATGGAAAAAAGCCCGGCCAGCAGACCGCACATCTGCGGAACGTCTGCCGCCCTTGCTGTCCTTATTGTAATTTTTCCCAGCCTTGCCACGATCTCACTTCCCGGATTTTCTGTTTCCACTTTTTGTTTCTTTTGTTTTTTAATTTTTGTTTTTATGCCGTCTCCGACATCTCATGGCATTTTTTGGGGCATATCCTGGCGCACGCCCCGCAACCTATGCAATCCTGCGCATTGACCACGGACATGACCTTGTTGCCCATGTCGTCCCCATATTCGTCTTCTCCCTCAAAGGGCTTTTCTATGGGCGCAAGGACGCTGCGTCCGCATATCTTGAAGCACCGGCCGCAGCCGATGCATTTCTCACGGTCAATGTATTCAATGAACCTTGGGGTCCAGGGGTCTCCCCCACGCGTGTATCCGACGGTCTGTGCCATTTTTCTATAGTCCTCCGGGAAAAATAAAAAATTTCATTTCCGCTTTTTTCTTTTTCTTTTTCTTTTCGCTTCTAACAGACGGCTTCGTCGCCCCTCTCGCCGGTCCTTATCCTCACGGAGTCTTCCACGGGGCAGACGAACACCTTGCCGTCGCCGCGCCTGCCGGTCTGGTTCACCCTGATTATGGACGTTACGATATCCATCACCTTCTCATCCGGCACTATGATGGTAAGCAGCCGCTTGGGCACGTACAGCGCCACCTTGGGCAGCGCATGCTCAAGGGCGTATGAGGCCGGGGTCGGCCTCAGCTTCACCGCTGCGCAGAAACTCTCCGGCATCTCGGGGTCTGTCTCGGAGCATATCTCTCCCCTCTGCTTTCCCCGTCCCTCCACGCTTTGTATGGTCACCGAGGGATAGCCGGCCTCCTCCAGCGCCTTTTTGGTCTCCGGCAGCTTGTCCCTTCTTATGATCGCGGTTATCTCTTTCATAGCCCAGCCTCACCGGTCCTTATCGTGAAGGCGCTTTCCACGGGGCTCACGAATATTTTGCCGTCCCCGATGAAGCCCGTCTTTGCTTTGTCGTGGATTATCCCCATCACCCTCTGCAGGTCCGCATCCTCAACGACCATCATGATCAGGGTCTTTGGGAGCTCGTCATAATGTATGGGACCCACCTGGAGCCCTTTCTGTTTTCCCCTGCCGAACACCGGCATCTTGGTAAGAGACGGGTAACCTGCTCCCTCCAGCGCCTGCACGACTTCCTGTTCCTTTTCCGGCCTGATAAAAGCTCTTATCATCTTCATTTTTTCTTCTCTCCTTATCTTTCTGTTGTGATCAAAGCGTCTTTTAAAAATCCTTCCCGGGATCTTCGAATGCAGTCTTTTTTGCCTTTTTTGATTTTTTTGATTTTATGATCCGTTTACATTCGCTCACGTGCCGCTCACAATGCCTTTTTAATCCAGGGAGGCGGCGACGTCTTTATGGTTAGAAGCAACTTTTCAAGCACGTCCCGGATGGGGACGGGTTCCCTCACTTTAAGCGGCATTATCCCTTTTTTTGTAAGCCTTGCGGCGGAAGGGCCGCCTATCTCGGTCATGTATATGATCTTGCAGTCGGCAAGCCTGTCCACCTTCTGCTGGACGATATCGTCATGGGCCTGTCCCATCCCCTTGGTCTCCTCTACGGCCCTGTCTCTTCCGTTCCCCTGCCCTTCCTCGCAGAACTTCCTTTCCTCCACGAACATGTAACCGCCCGCGTTTATCTCGAAGACGGAAAAGGTGCCCGCCCTCCCGAAATGCTCATCCACGTCCACTCCGTCCGCCGTTGCGAAAGCCACCTTCATCAGCGCACCTCCATTAAAGATTAGAGTCAAATCAAAAATCAAAAAATCTGTTTGCCGCTCCGTTAATGAAACTGGCGGCGCCCCTGTACCCTATTGCCGCTTCCTGGCAGTAGCCGATCTTTTTATAGACCGGGAACCCAACCTGGTAAAGCGGAACCCCAAGCCTCCTGGCCGCGCCCTCTCCGTGGGAATTGGAGACAAGCAGGTCAAAAGAGCAAGGATATCCTTCCAT
Source organism: Nitrospirota bacterium (assembly GCA_021812785.1). The sequence continues at coordinate 9,361 of JAKAMR010000044.1, read as the reverse complement.
GGAGGAAAAGTCCCCAACCAGCACTTCATCCGCATGGATGGCGGGCCGGCAAAAATTGCCCTGGGGCTGCTGCGGGATGACGGCCAGAGGCGCCGTCGCCCCCATTTCGTGGAATATCCCCGATATCGCCGCCGCATGGTCCGGCTCCAGCGCCAGGCAGATCTTTTTGCCGCTTAAGTAAAAATGGGCGTCTCTCATCGCGTCCACAAGCATCCGGCGCTCCCTCTGGTATTTTTCAGGCACGGGCCTTCCGCTCAGTTGGGAAAGCATTTCAAAAAGCCTGTCCGTGCCTTCAAGCCCGAAAGGGGCGGAAAGCACCTTGTAATCCATGCCGGCCCTTTCCCTGAGGAGGGAGGCAGCGGCCTCAAGGCTTTCCCCTATCACGATGGTGAACTCGGAGGATGCCATCCGCCCTATCTGTTCAACGGTTGTGCCGCCGGCCGCAAGCGCGGTCAGCCCCTGGCGGCTGCCGTCCAGGCTGGAGAGGTCCGGCAGGATGATGGGGTCCTTCAAGCCAAACGACCGGACGATCTCTCTTATCGCGCCAAAATCCGCCGGGGTCAGGTGGGAACCGGCAAGTATGTTTATCCGGCCACGCACTTTATCCGGCCATGCCGATCTGTCCCCCCGCGGGACCAGTCCTTTTATGACGGCTTCAACCGCTTTCCTGTAGCCGTCCTCAAGGCCGCCCGCATAATCCGGAGTGTGGACCAATACAAGCTTGCCATCAGAACTTGCCGTACCGGTTTTCATCTCCGGCTTCATCACGCTTTCAAGGTCATCCCCTTTTATCTCCGAAAGACCGGAGGTGAGCACGGCAAGCAGCCCGGGCCTTTGTTTGCCCATGATATCCCGGATGGCGGACAAAAGCTTTTCCCCGCTTCCCATTACCACTTCTTCGGTAAAGAGCTTTGTGCTCTGCAGGGCGATGGGCTCCCTGAAATGTTTTGTCAGGAGCACTTTCTGCAAAAAGGAGCACCCCTGCGCGCCGTGTATCAATGGCAGGCACCCGTCGATCCCCTGGAGGGCCATGGCCGCCCCAAGGGATTGAGAGTGCCTCAGGGGATCTTTTTCCATGGAAACGCCCGGCCCCTTTTTAAGGGGGTCAGTCTTAAGGGGTAAAGGGCGGTCAGCAAGCGCATTCTTTGCGGCCCCGGTTTTATTGAGATCAATGGGCATCATACGATTAATGCCCATGCGGCCGTGAAAAAACTCCGGGCGGCCATAAAAACGTATGCTCTTCGCTATATCGGCGGCCAGGTTCACCAGCCCGCCGTATCCGGCATAGGGAACGTGCCTCTCCTGGTTCACATCCACGAAAGGGAACCCCTCTTTCACCGCCAGATACAGGTTCCTGCCGCCCGCTACCAGGACATCGGCCACGGTTTCTTTCATGAGCCTCTTCAAATTCTTTGGGGTCGTGTCCTCATAGAGAGGGGCGTCCGGCCCCAGTATCTGCCTCATCTTCTCTTCGTCCTCGAAGGTGCTCTTTTTCGTGCCCACGGCGGCAACCTCTATCCCCAGGTCCATGAGGGCCTGGATTATGGACCAGCTCTTCACCCCGCCCGTATACAGGACCGCCCTTTTGCCTTTAAGAAAACCGTATTGCTCAAGGGCAAGCGCGAGTTTCAACTCTGCCTTTTCTATTACGGCCTCAACCTGTCCCTTCAGCCCTTTGCCGCCTGCCGGGTCCAGCAGGGCTGCGATCCCACGGAGCGCCTTGGCCATCTCCGTTTTCCCGAAGAAAGAGACTTCCAGGTATGGGATCCCGTATTTTCTCTCCATCTTCCTTGCCACATTGATAAGGGCGCGGCTGCAGACAACTAGGTTAAGCTTTGCCATGTGCGCGTACGCCACCTCGCGGAAGGTGGAGTCCCCGGTGATCCTTGAAAGCACCCTGATGCCGGCCTCCTCAAGCACCGGTTCCACCTGCCACAAGTCCCCTGCGATGTTGTATTCGCCTATCAGGTTGATATCGAAAGCGGTCGTGTATTCGGGCTCTTCCGTGCCGATCACATTATCCAGGAGCACCTCTCCGGCTATCCTGTTGCCCAGGTTCTTGGGCCCTATGAAGCCTGGCGCGTTCACGGGTATCACCTTTACAGAGACCTTTCCGTGCGCGGCCTCTCCGTTGATCAGCTCTTCGGCTTTTTTGCAGACGGCGTCTATGTCCTCCCCGTTCAGCCCGCTTACGCATGTGGAATGGACGAATACCGCCTGCGGATGCAGCCTGCCGTGCGCCTCCATGATCGCCTCCAGCAGTTTCCCTTCGGCCCCGTAGATGATGTCCATCTCGTCCATGGCGGTAGTAAGCCCCATGGTGTGGAAGACGCCTTTTTTTGACAGCGTCCCCCGGCCTTCCCAGGAATTGCCCACGCACCCTATGGGCCCGTGCACTATGTGGACAGCGTCCGCGATGGGCTGAAGCACTATCATGGCCCCGTCGAAGGCGCATGATTCGCCTCCTCGCGAGCGGCAGACCTTTTGCGAACCGCCGCCGGGGCGGCAGCCCGCATTCAAAAGCTTATCAGCGTCTTTATTTTTCAAGTTGTCAGCCATCCTTCAAGATCATGAAATCAAAAAACAAAAAACAAAAAACAAAAATCACCTGATCACGTCGAAGCTCGCTGAGTCCATCGTGTTTCTGTCCATCTCATCGAGCACCGTGTTCACTATCTGCGTAAGCATGTTCAGCGCCCCCTGGTAACCGATGATCGGATACCTGTGCAGGTGGTGCCTGTCAAAAAGCGGGAAGCCTATCCGCACAAGCGGCGTGCCGGTGTCCTTCCAGAGAAATTTTGTGTAGGAGTTCCCAAGCAGCAGGTCCACAGGCTCGGTAAACAGAAGCGAGCGCAGGTGCCACATGTCCTTGCCGTTATAGACCGTCCCGTTCGCGCCGAAGGGGCTGCTGGCCAGAAGCGCTTTCGCCTCCGCCTCGAAAGCCTTGTCCCCGTTCGTGCAGACGATGTGCACGGGCTCTCCGCCCATCTCCATTACGAAGCTTATCAGCCCCAGCAGCAGGTCCGGGTCCCCGATCATGGCAAACCTTTTCCTGTGTACGTAGGGATGAGAGTCCACCATGGCGTCCACGACTCGCCCGCGCTCGTCCTCCAGGTCCTGCGGGACTGGCTTGCCCGTTATGGCGCTTATCTCCTCCAGCATGGCATCAGTGTTGCCAATGCCTATAGGCGATAGGGAAACCGCCTTCTGCCCCCATTCCTTCCGTATATAGTCGAGCGTCTTCAGCGTGGAGTATTTCTGGAGCGCGACGGTGGCCATGGAATTTATCGAATCCGCCGCCTGGTCAAACGGGGTGCCGCCGGGATAGAGCTTGTATTCGCCCGTGTTGGGGGAGTCGTAGGTTTCGCTAACATCGGCAAGCACGGTGTGCTCCACGCCCATCAGCTTAAGCATTCTTTTTATCTCCCTTATGTTGCCCATATAGGTGTCAAAGCCTGGGATTATGTTGAGCCTTTGCTTCTGCTCTCCCTTCTTGCCCGCGGTTATCGTGGAGAGTATTCCTTTGAGCATATTGTCATAGCCCGTTATATGGGAGCCAACGAAACTGGGCGTATGGGCGAAGGGAACCGGCAGGTCCCTGGGTATCAGCTCCTTCTCTTTGGCCTGCCTTATGTATGCGTTCAGGTCGTCCCCTATGACCTCGGCCATGCAGGTGGTGCAGACGGCCAGCATCCTGGGCTTGTAAAGGGCATAGGCATTCTCCAGCCCTTCAAGCATATTGTTGAGCCCGCCAAAGACGGCAGCGTCCTCCGTCATGGAGGTGGATATGGCAGCCATCGGCTCCTTGAAATGCCTGTTCAAGTGGCTCCTGAAATAGGCCACGCACCCCTGCGCGCCCTGCACGAAGGGCATTGCGCCCGCAAAACCGGAGGCGCAGAAGACAGCGCCAAGCGGCTGGCAGGCCTTGGCCGGGTTTATTTTTACGTTTTTCCTCTGGAAATTCTTCTCCCTGTATTCCTTCGTCTTCGTCCAGTCCGCTATCTCCTGCACCTTCTCAGCGGGCCAGGGGTTTTCAAACTCTTTTTTCTTTTCGAACTGCTCCTTGTATACCTGTTCTTTAAAAAGCTCGTTATGGTCTCTTATCTTCATTTTTGCGCTCTCCTTCTATGATGACTTCTTGCGGCGGATGAGCCCCCATGTGGGGCTGTTCACGGTCATGTCCATGTCCCGGGCGAACACCGGGAAGCCATCGAACCCGTGATAGGGGCCGGAGTAGTCCCAGGAGTGCATCTGCCTGAACGGCACGCCCATCTTGTGGTACGAGTATTTTTCCTTTATGCCGGAGCCGACCATGTCCGGCTTGAGCCTCCTGGTGAACTCTTCCATCTCATAAAGCGTGGCGTCGTCCATTATCACCGCGCCCTCTTTCATCTCCGGATAGGTCCTCCTGTAATCGTCGTTATGGCCGAACTCGTAGCCCGATGCCACAACCTCCATCCCCAGGTCCTCATAGGCACCTATCGTGTGCCTTGGCCTGAGCCCGCCCACGTAGAGCATCACTTTCTTGCCTTCGAGCCTCGGCCGGTATTCCTCTATAAGGGCGTCCATCACGGATTTGTATTTTGCGATGACCTTCTCTGCGTTTTCCTTTATCCGGTCGTCGAAACGGGCGGCTATGTTCCTTATGCTTTCGTATATCTTCGTGGGGCCAAAGAAGTTGAACTCCACCCACGGTATGCCGTAGGCCTCCTCCATATGCCTGCATATGTAGTTCATCGAGCGGTAGCAGTGGATAAGGTTCAACTTGGACTGGTGCGCGATGGCTATCTCGTTCACCGTGGAATCCCCGGTCCACTGCGCCACCACACGGAGGCCCATTTCTTCGAGTATCTTCCTTGAGGCCCAGGCGTCCCCGCCTATGTTGTAGTCCCCAATGATGTTCACGTCATAGGGCGTGGTCTTTTCAAGCTTCCCTTTCCCCAGGATATAATCCCGTATAGTGTCATTTGCGATGTGATGGCCAAGGGACTGGCTCACTCCACGGAAGCCCTCGCACCTTACCGGCACTATCGGGATCTCAAACTCCTTTGCTACGCGTTTGGAGACCGCCTCTATGTCGTCTCCGATGAGCCCCACCGGGCATTCGGAGAGTATGCCTATTCCCCTTGAGAGAGGGAAAAGCTCCTTAAGCTCATGCAGCGCGGCATCCAGGCCTTTGTCCCCGCCGTAGACGATATCCTTTTCCTGGAAATCGGTAGTGATGTGCATGGTGCCAAAGGTGTCTATGCCCGTCTTGCCGTTATAGTAGTTCCGCCTGGACCACCAGCTGTACTGCCCGCAACCGACAGGCCCATGGCTTATGGTCACCTGGTCTTTGACCGGCCCCCAGACAACGCCCTTTGCGCCCGCGAACGCGCAGCCCCTCACGGTCATGACGCCGGGCCTCGATTTGACGTTCGACTTCACCTGGCATGAGGCGCACGAGCCGGTCGGGTCATTGGCCTTTACGTGTTTGGCCCTGTCCTTTTTGGTCTTCTCCGGGTAGACCTCCATAACCTCATCTATCATCTTCTGCGTTTCTTCTATATGCCTGCTCACAAAAGTGCGCCTCCTTTAAAATGAAATTCTCTCTGTTGTGCTTTAAGCCGCGTCTTCGTTTTCCAGGATGCCGAAGTCCATCAGCAGTTGCTCCAGTTCGTCCATGGAAAGGGGAGCCGGGATCACCAGGTTCTTGTTATCGGCGATCTTCTTTGCCAGCGACCTGTACTCATCGGCCTGGGGATGCTCAGGCGAGTACTCGATAACGGTCTGGCGCCTGAGCTCAGCCCTCTGCACCTGGTTTTCCCTGGGGACGAAATGTATCATCTGGGTGTTAAGCCTTTTGGCCAGCTCCGATATCAGCTCGTACTCCTTGTCGGTCTTCCTGGAGTTGCAGATAAGGCCGCCCAGCCGGACGCCGCCTGCCTGCGCGTATTTGAGAATACCCCTGGAGATGTTGTTAGCCGCGTACATGGCCATCATCTCGCCGGAGGTGACGATATATATCTCTTTCGCCTTGCCCTCCCTTATCGGCATAGCAAACCCGCCGCACACGACGTCGCCCAGCACGTCATAGAAAACGAAATCCAGGTCCTCGCCGTAGGCGCCGTTTTCCTCAAGGAAGTTTATCGCGGTTATAACGCCGCGCCCGGCGCAACCCACGCCCGGCTCCGGGCCACCCGATTCGGCGCACTTTATTCCCCTGAAGCCCTCAAGCAGCACCTCGCTTATCTCAAGCTCTTCCACCGAGCCCCTTTCCCTCGCAAGGTCCATAACGGTTGCCTGCGCCTTCTTGTGAAGGATAAGCCTCGTGGCGTCCGCCTTCGGGTCGCACCCCACTATCATGCACTTGTACCCTGCCTCCGAAAGGCCAGCGACGGTGTTCTGCGTCGTGGTGGATTTCCCTATTCCGCCCTTGCCGTAAATCGCTATCTGTCTCATGTTCTTTTGCTCCTCCTTTTTTTGCTGCAACTTTATTTTTTAAAGAGCAACAGCCGTGCCAACCTTTAAAATCAAGCACTGTAGCGGGTTTGCGGACATTCGGGGAATTTCATCGCTCGACAGTTATGTAGAGATTTTTTTGAATGTTTCAAAATTGTGAACAAGTTTTACCGTAACGGGACAAAAGATGCGAGCTTGAAATTTTAGATTTATTTTTATTGCCGGGTATTGCGTGGAGATATTAGCAGAAGACTAAAAGAGAATACTTTGAGCTTCAGGCTTTGTCCGGCTGCCCGCATACCGCGCAGCCTTTGTCCCTGGCGATCTTCAGTTTCTTAAAATCCATAGAAAGCATATCAAAGGCCAGCATGTGCGAGGTCATGGGCCTGCCAAAGCCGGTCAGGACCTTTATCGTCTCCATGGCCATAAGGCATCCAAGCGTGCCGGAAACCGCGCCCATAACCGGGAAGCCCAGTTCCTGCCATTCGGGGTTGTCTTCGGGATAAAGACAGTTAAGGCAGGGGCCCTTAAACGGGACAACGGTAAACAGGTATCCCTCCATGCCGTTCATCGCACCCTCCACCATGGGGACGCCCTTCCTTACGCAGCTCTCATTTAGCACGCGCCGCTCGCCAAAGTTGGGGCGGGCGGAGATGGCCACGCCCGAACCGTTTAAAAGAGCATCTGCCAGGGCAGGAGTGAACCTCTCGTCGTGTATCTCCACCGCCACAGCGGGGTTGATCTCCTCTATCGTTTTTTTTGCCTGCTGCACCCTGCTTTGGCCTATACCGGAGTCCCGCATCAGTATCTGCCGGTTCATGTTTGAAAGGGTGAGCTGGCCTGAGTGTACAAGGACCAGCTTTCCTACACCGGCAACGGCAAGGTACAGGGCGGCGGTGCCGCCAACCCCGCCCACTCCGGCCACAAGGACGGAAGAGGCCTTCAGCCTCTTTTGATGCTCCGGGGTAAAGCCCTCCAGCATCAACTGCCTGCGGTAACGTTCCAACTCGGGGACCATTTTATTTGGCGAAAGGGCGCCCTCAGACATTCTCGCAATAATCCTCGCCTATCCTTGAGTGGAGCAGTTCCAGTTCCATGTCCCCGTCTTCTCCCAGCAAGCCGAACGCATCGGCCCTGCATTGCTTGCAGTGGGTCATCTGCGACATGAAGGCCCTGCATTGCTCCCTCATTTTTGTAAGCATATCACAGGACGGCCTGCTGAGCTCCTTAAAGGCGGCTTGCGGTATAAGCGGCATGACGTTCATTATCTCAGAACCCAGGCTGCTTGCGCGGGCGGCTATCTTGGGGACCTCATCTTCATTTATGCCGGGGATGCATATGGTGTTGACCTTAACGATCAAACCGGCCCTGGCGGCGGCTGACAGGCCTTCCCACTGGTTTTGAACAAGCACCTGGGCGGCCTTGGGGCCGGTGAGCCTTTTGCCTTCATGGAGGACATGTGCATAGATCTTTTCAGCCGTACCGGCAGTGAGGGCGTTTATCGTAACGGTAATGCTTTCCACCCCGCAGGCCAGAAGCTCCTGCAGACGCCAGGGCAGCATAAGCCCGTTGGTGGATATGCACAGTATTATCTCGGGGAACTCCCTGTGGATAAGCTTCAGGGTATCAAATGTGGCCTCGTTCGCAAGCGGGTCACCCGGCCCGGCTATGCCTATAACGCTTACGCCGCTTGTCCTTTCCATTATGGCGCGCACCCTCTCCAGGGCCGCGAACGGGCCCAGAACCGCGCTGGTTACTCCGGGACGGGTCTCGTTCACGCAATCGAACTTACGGATGCAGTAGTTGCACTGGATGTTGCACTTCGGGGCAACGGGCAGATGCAGCCGTGCGTGTTTTTTATGCGCCTTTTCGGAAAAGCACGGATGGTTTTCCGATATCCTCTTGTTCGCCTGTCTTTCCATATAAACCCTCTTTCAAAAAATTCTTTAAAAGAGATATTGCAACAGCCGTGCCAATCGGGGAAACGCCCGTTTTTGCCCGTTTATGCAGTAGCGCAGTCCTTATGGAACAGGTGTTTTATGTAAACGGATTTACAATTATGTAAATGCGAGCCTTTTTACCAGTTTTCCCCCAGCAACTCGAAATGCGCCCTTGGGTGATCGCAGGCGGGGCACTTGTCCGGCGTGCCCTCGCCCTCATGGATATAACCGCAGTTCCTGCATTTCCATTTTCTGGGAGTTTCACGGCTGAATACCCTGCCCATGCCGATATTTTCAAGCAGGCCCAGATAACGCTTCTCATGCTGCCTCTCGGCCACGGCTATGGCCCTGAAGACCGCCTCAATGGCTGGGAAACCCTCTTCCCCGGCCACCTTGGCAAACTCGGGGTACATGCTTGTATGCTCATGGTTTTCCCCCGCCGCCGCGGCCTTCAGGTTTGGCCCCGTGTCCCCTATCACCCCCGCCGGAAATGACGCCTGCACTTCCACCTCCCCGCCTTCAAGGAACTTGAAAAGCCGCTTGGCATGCTCCTTTTCGTTGTCTGCGGTCTCTAAAAAAATGGCCGATATCTGTTCATAGCCTTCCTTCTTTGCCTGGGAGGCAAAATATGTGTAACGGTTCCTGGCCTGGGATTCTCCGGCAAAGGCGGTAAGCAGGTTCTTTTCAGTCTTTGTCCCTTTGATGCTCTTCATTCTTCACCCCCGCAAATTTTTTTATTTTTTAGTTGGCAATATTTTACTTAATATGTCTGGCATTTGAAAATCAGCCAGGACAGATGGCTTCGTCAAGACGCTCCCCCTCTCCATGGGAGAGGGGGTAAGGGTGAGGGAGATATAAAAAGGTGAGGGAGATATATTTTTCATTCCTACTTTTTCCTGGCAGCCAAAAAATCCCCGGCCATTATCTCGCCAAAGGAAATGCGGTCCACCCTCCTTGCCCTGGCAAGCGAAACAGGGGTC
>JAKAMR010000121.1 GCA_021812785.1 Nitrospirota bacterium | reverse complement strand
CATCGTTCCGTAACCAAGAACATCCATTATGGCGCCAAGCGTGTATGTGCCCGAAGGGACGCCGTTGATCGTGAACGAACCCGGTGCTGCGATGCTGGTTCCATATCCCGTAAGGTTGCCATTCTGGTCAAACAGGGCAACGTAAATCCGACCGGTATGCGTTCCGCTATAGCCTACCGTGCCAGATATAGAGTAAACAGTAGCAGCAGAAGCAATGGCCGGGCTTACAAATAAGGCCGCGAATAAAAAGACAAATAAACTTAACAAACTGTTTATGAAAGTACGTTTGAAACGCAAAGCGAGTTTTGGCGTAAGTGTTTGATTTGTCATTGATTTCTCTCCGGTATGCATTGAATACACATCTTGCAATGCCCTCTCTAGCAATATCCCGGAACCAATTTCCCGGTAAGCTAATCTACGGAACTTACGATGATTTTGTCAAGGTGAAATTCTATTAATCATATAGGTTAAATCTATATGAATTCGCACCTTAAAATTTACGGCTTGAGATCATATAAAAAATGGTTCGGCAGAGCGGAGTTTGGTGGATCATGTGCGGATGAATTCGTGAGCATTCATTGTAGCAGACACTTCCGGCTGTCCTGTCGGGGGGCCTGAAAAAGCATCAAGGGGTTATGGCGAAAGCCGTAACCCCTTGATTTTATTGGTGGCGGGGGCAGGATTTGAACCTGCGACCTTCGGGTTATGAGACGAGTTAAAAGTATATAGCAGCATAAAACAGAATGTAGCAAACTCAAGGGGGAAGCCGACTTTCTTCCTTTTTATTCCGCCCGGCTTTTATGCTGTTTTAGGGTATTTGAGGCTGTTACGTTAGAAAACCGTTAGAAGCGGCAAGCACGGGCCTGGGGCAACTCAGGCCCTTTTTTTAACCGGACATGCTAAATTATCAGGAATGGAACAAGGGAGGGAAAAGTAAATGAAAAAGGGCTTAATTCTGGCTTTCTTTCTGACGGGAATTCTTTTATTCGCTTCAAAGTCCTTTGCATTCGATTGGGGGAATGGTTCAGGTTCAACATATAATACACGGACCGGGAATTCTTATAACTGGTCAACTGATATGTCCGGCAAAACAGATGTAAATGGGATGAACTTACGTACTGGCACAAGATGGCAGACCACGATTGAACCCAATGGCAATCAGCATGGCAGAGATAGTAAGGGGAATTACTGGCAATACGACGAAAGCACGGGCTATTACCATAATTTCGGAACAGGTAAAACTTGCACAGGTCAAGGCTATGCGCGGAGGTGTTGGTAATGAAAAGGCTTTCATTGGGGATAATCCTTATTATGCTTTTCGGAACTGCCGCTACTGCCAGGGCGGAAAGCTGGATTCTATGGGAAAGGACATGGCTTGAAAACAGTACAAATAATAATGCCAACCACTATGAATATAAAATAGACGGTGGCTATCCAGACTATGATAGCTGCAATAAATCCAGAAAAGATGAAGTCCTTAGGTTCAAAACCGGTCTCCGTAGAAACGGCAAAGCATGGGATGATGGCCCAGGAGCTGGAGAAATGACCTTCGCTGTAAACGACACCTTGAAAGCTTCGCAGTCTTATCTTTGCTTGCCTAGCAATATAATTCCTAAAGACGCTGAATCGCAGCAGTAATAATTTCAAGGGCTAGACCGACGGCCTAAAAAAGCGGCAATTCCTAACCGTCTGCCCTGATACTTAAGGAAAGCCGAAAAAAGCGGAATGGCTTGCATAGAGAAAGGTGTTTTAAAGCAATGCTGGCAATAAAGGGATTCGCATTGGGACTGGTGCTCTGTTTCTTGATCTCCGGCTATGCAATGGCCGATTCCTGCATAAAAAACTGCGAAAATGATAAAGCGGCTTGTACACCTTGGTGCAGTATAGGATGCATAGGTGCTGCAAAGGGCAATGGATATGCTGCATGTTATAACGCTTGCATAGATAAATGCGAAGAAAACGAAAACGAATGTGTCAGCGTCTGCTCTCAAAATGATGAACTGCAACAAGAGTATAATAAAGCCGTCCAACAGCAAGAGGCGGCGATAAAGGACTTAGAGAAAATGAAACAGAAAGCTTTAGATGAAATCGAGGCACAAAAAAAACATTTGTCTTCCAGTGGTCACAAGCTTATGATCTTTGGCGGTTCAGACCACAAAACGTATTTAGGATGCTTGAATTGTTCCGAGTACGCTTCCGATTCAGTGTTAAATGGATACGGCACCTATGGGTCCGGGTATTCTTCCACTAGCGTAATGAATGAGTTCTCCGAATATGGAAGCAAGTTTTCTGACACCAGCGCCTGCAATGAATTCGCAAGCCATCCCCCGATCATCGTTGATGAAAATGGAAATGCTTACGGATACTTGACTTTAAATTCGTACCACAATCAAGTACGGAATGCTTCTATAGTTTCTTGGCTGAAAGGAGTCTGTTCCAAGCACTGAAGCATTATAGCTCAAAGGCCGCACTCCACGCCCCTGCCCTTGAGCTTTGAAGAGAGCCGAAAAAAAGGCGGCATGAAAATGAAAAAGGAAATGATAAGTTGCCCGGCGCAAGGTGATTGTAACCCTACCGACTGCCGCAAGCCTGAAAAAAGACAGTCCTGTCCTGATTGGATTCGGTATCAAAGGCTGATATGCCCGGAAGAAAATCCTCCGCTAAAAAGCATTCCTGCTAAAACGAATGTAGTAAAACGGACACGCGGCAAAGACCTTACCATGATAGAACAGCTTTTGACCGATCTACGCGGAATAAAAGACGCCTACCCTCCAATCAACACTCTCTCTTTAATTTCCTGGAAAGTGCTACTCCTGGCAAATAATGGGAATTCGGAGATAAATTCTTGTGCTTATATAAGGGTTTTAAACCCGGATGGTTCACTTCCCCATGGGGCTAATATTTTTGAGGCTGTGGCTACTCATAAGAGCGCGAAATGGATAAAAGAAGAGCATTTGCTTAATAAGCACGTCCTTGACGGCATTGTCATCATAAATACGGCAATGAATGACTTGGCCGCAGATTTATTGACGAATACAAAAATAAAGCAATGGCTGGTAGACCGAATGGGGCCGCGTTGCAGGCGGCTACTGCCGGACTGGGAAAAATATCAGAAAAAAGACAATACCCATAACAAACCTGATTTTGAGAAATCCCGTGCCATTTTCGACAAATTTATTGGCCGTATGCCTTTAAAGGAATTAGGCTATAACAAAAAAAATTATCATGATCTCAGATACAGGATAGTTCCTCATGGCAAAATCGTTCTTTTGGAGTGGCTGCATAATCTTCTATTTTGCAAGATTGACGTATGTTCATTTTTTTATCGGAATGAAAATATTCCCGACCCTCAAAAATTAGTCAGCGGCCTTCTGCAAGTAGTGCAAGCTCTACCCCCTTCTTAAAGTTTGCTCGTTTGTTAAATAATGCCGTTTGTTGGAATTAGCCGGGCGTTTGTTCGTTTGTTGAGCGGCCTTTCCGTTCTTTGCGTTCCGTAAGATGTTTTTTGATAGCGGGTATGCGGGCCGCCCAGCCGGGCGGCCCTTGCTTTAAGCAGGGCTTAACATCTGTTATTTTTAAGTCTATAAAATTTACCAGGCACGTATTTTTTCGCGGCCCTTGAAATCTGACAAAGTTACAAAGATAACAAGGTAATCGGTTATGACATTGTCACAAAGGAAACAAACTTCATTATTTGTCTCTTACCGCCCCTTCGGAAAATAATCTTACAAGACAAGCCAGCCAAATCAACGGAAACGCGCCGGGGGAGTATGAGGGCGGTTGCCCCCCCTGCTATTTCTTTATGGGCCACGCCAGTATTAAGCAGCTTGCCCCTTGTCAGCTTAATACTGTGGCTTGTTTTAATTCTCATATGGGCAGCAAAAAAGCCAAAGCCCAGAGAAAGGAGATGAAAATAACTTGGAGAAACGGAAGAAGTTAGAGAGGCGTATATATTCAGACGCCGCGATACCGGCCTTTTTTGAAGCATCAGGTAAGCCCTTTAAGATCAGCCCGCAAAGAAACCCGGAGACCGGACAGGTTGAATTCATGGTCCAGGGGGAAGACCTCGATTCCGCTTTGCAGGAGCTTTACAGCAATCCTCAAGTCGGCGTGCTTGATTTTATGCGGGCGCTCAAGGGATACAGGGCGGCCATATTTGCCTTGAAATCAGGGGGCCGGAATGGATAAGCAAAAGATTCTTTCCCGCCTTGACATCCGGGCATATTATGCTGGAGAGCTTTCAAGCCTCAAGGTAAACGGTAATAATCAGGCCCAGGCCCTTTGCCCTTTCCATGAGGACAAGAACCCGTCTCTATCGGTAAACATTGAGTCAGGGGATTTTCATTGTTTCGGCTGCGAGAAGAAGGGCAGCATTTTTGATTTCTATATGGGCCGGCATAGGGTTGATTTCAAGGCCGCTCTTGAAGCCCTGGCGAATGAGGCCGGGCTTGTCTCGGAAACGCAAAGGACGATCAAGGAAGTCTATGACTATACGGACAAGACCGGGGCCGTCCTCTTTCAGGCGCTCCGTTATCAGCCAAAGGGCTTTTATCAAAGGCGGCCAGACGGAAAGGGCGGCTATATTCCGAATCTGCAAGGTGTCCGGCTTGTGCCCTTCAATTTGCCGGAAGTCCTTAAGGCAAAGTCCGTCATAATCTGTGAAGGAGAAAAGGA